>NZ_JBHYVM010000023.1:0-38757 GCF_042750105.1 Streptomyces sp. NPDC059443
CGCGCGGCGCGTGTTTGCCGGGCGGGCCGCGCTGAGCTCCCGGTCCGCCCCCCCCCCCCCCGCCCCCCCCCCCCGGGGGGGGCGCCCCCGGGGGGGGGCCCCCCCCGGTTCCCGTTCAGGAGTTCCCCGATGTCCCGTGCCGCTCTCCGCGCCACCGTGCTGCTCGCGCCGCTCGCCCTGGCCGTCCTCACCGGCTGCGGCGGCGCCGCCCCCGCGGCCGCCCCGACGGCCACCCAGCCCGCTCACGTGGCCGCGGCCACCGCCGCGCCCGCGCCCGCGCCCGCCCCGACGGCCTCACCCGCCGCGCCGATGGCCGCCTCGGAGCCCGTACGTGTCCGGGTGCCCGCGGCGGGCGTGGACACCTCCCCCGTGCTCCGGCTCGGGCTGGCCGCCGACGGCACCGTCCAGGTGCCCTCCGTGGCGGACGGGGACAAGATCGGCTGGTACACCAAGGGCGTCACACCCGGTGAGACCGGTCCGGCCGTGCTGATCGGCCACTTCGACACCGCGCGCGGCCCGGCCGTCCTGCGCGACGTCTCCCGCGTCCACACCGGGGACGAGATCACGGTGACCCGGGCGGACGGCACCGACGCGGTCTTCCGGGTGCGCGAACTGGAGCAGGTGGACAAGAAGAGCTTCCCCACCGCGAAGGTCTACGGGGACACCGCGCGCCCCGAGCTGCGCCTGATCACCTGCGGCGGCGAGATCACCGCAGGTCACCGCCCCGACAACATCATCTTGTACGCCGATCTCGTGGGCTGATACGCCCAGGCGGCGCAGTGAGGCAGAATCGGCCGCATGAGCAACGAGCAGCCCACCGACGAACCGGTGTACGACGACCGGGTCTACCGCTCCCCCATGGCGACCGTCACCGGCGTGGCCATGCTCGCCCTGCTCGCGTGGCTCTGCGGGGACGCCGCGGTGCGGGGCAGCGGGAACTCCCCCTGGATCGCCCTCGCCGCCGCCGTGTGCTTCACGCCGCTCGTCGTGGCCTTCACCATCCGCCCCGCCGTCTTCGCCAACGCGGACCGGATGCGCGTGCGGAACCCGTTCCGGACCATCGAACTGCCCTGGGCCGCCGTGGACACCGTGCGCGCCGGGTTCTCGGCCGAGGTGCTGGCCGAGGGGTCGAAGTACCAGCTGTGGTCCGTCCCCGTCTCCCTGCGGGAGCGCAAGCGGGTGAACCGCCTCCAGCAGGGCGGGCCCAGCCGGATGGGCGGGATCATGGGGCGGAGCGCGACCGCTCCCGTCGAGCCCCGGCAGCAGCCGGGCGAGGCGGCGCCGCGGGCCACGGCGGACCGGACCGTGGCCGAGCTGCGCGAACTGCACGAGCGCGGGGCCTCGCGGGCCGGCGCCCAGGGCAAGGTGAAGGTCGCCTGGTCCTTCGAGATCCTCGTGCCGGCCGTGATCGGCGCGCTGCTCCTGATTGTGCTGCTCGCCACGGGCTGACCGGCCCTTATCCCGGAACCGCGGAGACCGGACGGTGCGTCTCCACAGGCGTGCACCGTCTCAAGGGCAGCGGTAATGCCGCTATTCACCTGCGGATCCGGCTTCTCTCCGGGGTCCTGCTGGCCGTTCACCTCCTCCTCGTCGGCTGGCTGATGCTGCGCCCGCTGGACGTTCCCTGGGCCGCCGCGGCCAATCTGACCCCGCTGGAAGGGATCCGGGCGGACCTCGCCTACGGACCCCTGGAGGCGGCCCGCCGGATCGGCGGGGGGCTGGCGCTGCTGGCCCCGCTCGGGGTGCTGCTGCCGCTGGCGGGCGGGCGCGTGGGGCTGTCGCCGCTGGCCGCGTGGTCCTCGCTGGCCCGGACCGCCGCCGCGGGCGTGCTGGTCTCGGTCGGGGTCGCGATGCTCCAGACCGCGGTCCCGGGGCAGGTGGTCGACGTGGATTCGGTGCTGCTGAACACCCTCGGCGTGATGGTGGCGCACCTGGCCGTCCTGCCGGTGCTGCGGGCCCGGCTGCGGCGTTCCCCGAAGGCCGCTCCGGCGGGCGGCCCCCAGGCGGGACCCCGGGTGGTCCCTCAGAGCGGCTCTCAGGGCCAGACCCCGAGAATTACCAGGGTCGGGCTCGGCCGCTGGAGCGACGTCCTGTCCGCGGTTCAGCGGGAGTATTGAGTCATCGAGGGAAAGCCTCCCGAGAAGACGACGAACGACCGAGGAGAGACCATGAGCGCCCTTGCCCGCCCCCGTGACGGACGATGGATCGGCGGAGTCTGTGCCGGTCTTGCGCGCCGATTCGGAATATCCGCGAACACGATGCGTCTCATCTTCGTGGTGTCGTGCCTGCTCCCCGGCCCGCAGTTCCTGATCTACCTGGCGCTGTGGGTGCTCCTGCCGAACGACAAGACGGGCGCCGCCGGAACCGCCGGCTGGTAGTTCCACGGCCGCCCGGTCGGCGGGCGGCCCGGCCGGCCGGCGGTGTCGGCGGCGGCCCCGGCGGTGCTCCCGGCGGCGGTCCGGTGCTCAGCCGGCCGCGCGGACCTTCTGGAGCTGCTTGTCGGTCACCGCGTGCGGGACCTCGGGAGTCTTCCCGTTCCCCGTCACGTTGAGGGCCATCAGGCGTACGACGGTGTCTCCCTGACGCACCACGACCAGGTGCACCTGGGCCGCGACTCCCGCCGCGGAGACGGTCGTGGTCCAGCTGACGCTTTCGTCACCGCCCGCCTTGTAATCGACCGGCTTCACCTCGCTGTAGCTGCCGGCCTTCTTCTCGACGGTGGCGTTGAAGCCCGTCCCGCACGAGGCCACGGCGTCCTTGAGGCGGGCGATCAGCGCCTTCGCGTCGGACTCGGCGTAGGAGCTGACCGAGGCGGAGACGGCGAGGCCCAGCTGGGTCTGCGAGCCGACGCCCCGGTTGACGGTTTCGCGCGCGGCCGGGTCGGGCTTGTCGCCCATGATGTCGGCGAGCGGCTGGCACGCCTTGCGGTCGGCCTGGGGCTGGCCGGCGGGGGCGTTGGGGTTCTTGCCGTTCGCGGAGATCTGGTAGCCGGGCAGGTCGCCCTGTTCCAGGGCGGAGCGCTCCAGCCTGCTCGCGGCCCGCTTCGGCGCGGCCGTGCCGGAGGCACCGGCCGACCCGGAGGCACCCGCGGAGCCCGCGGCCCCCGGAGATCCGGCGGAGCCGGCCGACGCGGCTTGGCCGGGTGCGCTGGCGGAGCCCTTCGGGTCCGCGGGCCCACCGCCCGCGGAGGTGTGCGTACTGCTGCATCCCACCGCTGCGAACAGCAGGGCGGGGAGCAGCGCGGCCGTGGCCGTTCGAGCCTTCATGCGCATGATCGAATTACCTCATACCCCGTACGTCGGCGGGCAGTTGGCTGTGATCGTGGCACATGCCACGACGTGGCACACACCTGCCCGAAGGGGTGTGCGCCACGTGTGCGTGCGTGCGAATCCCGCGGATGCGGGTCAGCCGCCGAGGTTGCTGAGGCCGCCGAGCGGCAGGCCCCCGAGGCTGCTGGTGAGCTGGCCGACCGGGTCGCTCGACTGGGTGGCCGGCTGACCCTCCTCCGCGCCCACCTTCTGCTGACTGGTGAGGCCCTGGACGGTGCCCAGCGCGTCGCCGAGACCGACGGCAGGGACGGCGGCCGAGGCGGTACCGGCGGCGACGGCGGCGAAGGCGGCACCGAGAGCGGCGACACCGAGGGTCTTGGCAGCTGACTGCTTCATGAAGGTTCGTCCTTGCGACGGGGAAATGAGCGGCTCCGCAAACTAGTCACTTCAAACCCCGCCCCGCAAACATCATTAAATACGAGAAGGCGCCCGGGAATTGCTCCTCCCGGACGCCTTCAGTCGGTCACCCCATGGCCTAGGCCGAGACAGAACCCCTGGTGGAAGCGGTCTGACGGAACAGCCACTCCGACTTCAGCTCTGCATAACCGGGCTTGATCACGTCGTTGATCATGGCCAGTCGTTCATCGAAAGGAATGAACGCGGACTTCATCGCATTGACCGTGAACCACTGCATGTCCTCAAGCGAATAGCCGAAGGTGTCGACCAGGTGCTCGAATTCGCGGCTCATGCTGGTGCCGCTCATCAGCCGGTTGTCGGTGTTGACGGTCAGCCTGAAGTGCAGCTTGCGCAGCAGGCCGATCGGGTGCTCGGCGTAGGAGACCGCCGCGCCCGTCTGCAGGTTCGACGTCGGGCACATCTCCAGGGGGATGCGCTTGTCCCGGACGTAGGAAGCCAGGCGGCCCAGCGTGACCGAGCCGTCCTCGGCGACCTCGATGTCATCGATGATCTTCACGCCGTGCCCGAGCCGGTCGGCGCCGCACCACTGCAGGGCCTGCCAGATCGACGGCAGGCCGAAGGCCTCGCCCGCGTGGATGGTGAAGTGGTTGTTCTCGCGCTTGAGGTACTCGAACGCGTCGAGGTGGCGGGTGGGAGGGAACCCGGCCTCGGCGCCGGCGATGTCGAAGCCGACCACGCCGTTGTCGCGGTAGCGGTTGGCCAGCTCCGCGATCTCCAGCGCACGGGCCGCGTGCCGCATCGCGGTCAGCAGCGCGCCGACGCGGATGCGGTTGCCGTTGGTCCGCGCACGGCGCTCGCCCTCGCGGAAGCCCTCGTTCACGGCCTCGACGACCTCTTCGAGGGTCAGGCCGGCTTCCAGGTGCTGCTCGGGCGCGTAGCGGATCTCGGCGTACACGACGCCGTCCTCGGCCAGGTCCTGGGCACACTCGGAGGCGACCCGGAAGAGGGCCTCCTTCGTCTGCATGACCGCGCAGGTGTGCGCGAACGTCTCCAGATAGCGCGGGAGGGAGCCGGAGTCGGCGGCTTCGCGGAACCAGGTGCCGAGCTTGGCGGCATCGGTCTCGGGGAGGTTCCCGTAGCCGACCTTGTCGGCCAGCTCGATGATGGTCCCGGGGCGCAGACCACCGTCGAGGTGGTCGTGCAGGAGCACCTTCGGGGAGCGGCGGATCTGATCCGGGGTGGGCAGGTTGGGGGTCTCGCTCGTCATCTGGGCACTCTAGCTCCTACGCGCGTAGAGTGATGCGCTGTTACCTGGACCCGATATGTAACAGTGACCGTGCGGACGGGTGGCGTACACCTCGGCGTCTGAGACTGTTTCGCCATGGCACAGCATGCGCCGTCGGCGCGCGGGGCCCGTCTGGGGCGGGCGGCCGGCGCGACCGGCTCGATTTCCACGGTCAGTGGTGTGGTGCTCCTGCTTCCCGGAGCGTCCAGATTGTCCCCCGGTCCGTTACGTCCGCTCGCCCGGGCACTGGCCCGCGCGGGCGCGGCGGACGGGCTGGTCACCCACCAGGTCATCCACGGCCGGGGCGACACCCGGGAGGAGGACGCCGAGTGGGCGGCGGACGAGGTGGTCCGGAGGTACGGGGACGTGCCGGTGTGCCTGGCCGGATACGACGCGGGCGGCCGGGCGGCCCTCGCAGCGGCCGGCCACGAGGCCGTCAACTCCGTTCTGGCGCTCGCCCCTTCGTTGCCGAAACGGTCCGCCTCCGACTCCCCCGAACCGGTGAAACAGCTGTCGGGCCGCCGGGTGCTGATCGTGCACGGCACCAACGACGCGCGCAGCGACCCGGAGTTGTCGTACCGGCTGGCGACCCGGGCGAAGAAGGCCAACCGCACGACGTGCCGCTTCGAGGTGCACTCCGACGGCCACGGACTGCGCGAGCATCAGGCGGAAGTCGTGGCCCTGTCCGTGGACTTCGTCCTCGGCTCGGTGTTCTGCGGTTCCTACTCGCGCCCGGTCACCGACGCGCTGGCGGCTCCGCCGCCGCTGGGCCTGCGGATGCCGCTCGCCTCCGGCTACGGGCGCTCCCTGCGGGGCTGACATCTCCTCAGGTCCCCCACGCCCCCGCGGCTGGTCATTCACGGCGTCCAGGGCGCCGGCCGTCCGGGGCGGCGGCTCCGGGGCGGCGGCGCGGAGGGGTGTGGGTGGTCGCGCGGAGGCGTGCGGGTGGTCGCGCGGGGCCGGCCGCGCCGGCCGTACCGTCCCCTCACGGTCGGACGGCGCGGGCGGGCCCTGCGCAACCACCTGAGGCATGCGCCCGGTCTACGGACGCGCAGCCATGACGGCGAAGCACGGACTCGTGGAGCCCGCACCCTCCCCCGAGAACGCCGTGGTCCCACTGTGCCGGTTCGGCATATGGTGGCGAAGATCGAAGGGCATCGTCTTGGTGCCTTGCGGGAACACGAGGGGTTTACGAATCGTCACAGGCCGGGACGAATACGCACATGCCAGGGGATGAAGCGGACCAGCTGAGCACCGTGGCCCGACGCTTGTACGGGTACGCGGCCGAGCGGCACGCCTTCACCGAGGCCGAGGCCGCCGAGGTGCTGGGCGACCCGGCCGACGTCTGTGCCGCCATCGCCGAGCTCGCGGCGGCGCACCTGCTCCAGCCCCGCCCGGACGGCCACGCGGACGGCCCGGTGGACGGCCCGGCGCAGGGGTCCGCGGACGGCCCGGCGCAGGGCCGGGCACCGGAGCCCCCGAGCCGGCCTCCGGTGCGCTGGAGCGCCGTGTCCCCCCGGACCGCCACCGCCCGGACGCTGGCCCCGCTGGCCCTGCGGGTGCGCGAGACCCACGAGGAGATGGACCGCCTGCGGGCCCTGCTGGAGACGCTGGTCCCGCAGTACGAGGCGGGCTCTTCGCAGCGCGACCGCGACGGGGCGGACAGCCTGGAGCTGATCACCGACCAGGACGCGCTCCGGGACCTGCTCCAGGGGTTCGCCGCGTCGGCCGAGTGCGAGATCCTGACCTGCCATCCGGGTGGCGGCCGCCCGCCCGCGATCCTGGCGGAGGCGGTGCTCCGGGACGAGGCGCTGCTGACCCGGGGCGTGCGGATGCGCACGATCTACCAGCACACCGCCCGCTACTCCCCGCCCACGGCCGCGTACGTCGAGCGGGTGACCGCCCTCGGCTCGCAGGTCCGTACCGTCGGCGACGGCCTGATGCGGATGATCCTCGTCGACCGGCACACCGGCCTGATGGAGGTTCAGGGCGACACCAAGGCGGCGCTGCTGGTGCGCGAGCCGAATGTCGTCCACTTCATGGTGCAGACCTTCGAACGCTCCTGGGCGGTGGCGGAGCCCTTCACCACCACCGTCGGCCCGGACCAGGCCCGTTCGATCTCCGAGGAGCTCCGCCAGACCATCGTGCGGCTGCTGGCGGAGGGGATGGAGGACAAGGTCATCGCCCGGCGGCTCGGCATGTCCGAGCGGACCTGCCAGCGCCACATCGCCGAGATCATGCGCGCGGTGGGCGCCAAATCCCGCTTCCAGGCCGGATACCTGCTGTCGGCGGCCGCTGCCCCGGCCCCGCGCGCTTCCCCTCCCGCACCCCCGCTCACGCCCCCGGACGAGGCTCCGGAAGTTCCGGGAGCTCCGGGATGAGGCGCCCGCGCCGGGACAGCAGGAACCGCTTGAACTGGGCCACCGGCGGCGTGTCCGGATGCCCGTCCAGCCAGGCGACCCCGATCTCACGGACCGCGCGCGGAGCGGTGACCGTCAGCTCGACCACCCCCGGCCGGGCCACGGCGGGCGGCGGCAGCAGCGCGACGCCGAGACCGGCCGCGACGAGCCCGCGCAGGGTCTCGGCCTCCTCCCCCTCGAAGGCCACCCGGGGCGTGAACCCGGCCTCCGCGCACAGGTCGTCGGTGATCCGGCGCAGGCCGTAGCCGGGCTCCAGGGTGACGAAGGTTTCCTCGGCGGCCTCGGCCAGCCTGATCCGCTTGCGGGTGGCGAGGCGGTGGTCGTCGGGGACCACCAGGCGCAGCCGCTGCTCGTCGAGGCGGCGGGCGACCAGATCGGGGGCGTCGGGCAGCGGCGAGGTCAGGCAGAGGTCGAGCTCGCCGGCCCGGAGCTTCTCCAGCATGGCCTCGCCGTAGTTCTGGACCAGCGAGAACCGTACGCCCGGATGGTCGGCCCGGAAGGCGCGGATCAGTCCGGGTACGGTCTCGGGGCCCAGGGTGTGCAGGAACCCGAAGGCGACCTTGCCGAAGGACGGGTCCGCGTCCTGCTGGACGGAGCCCGCGGCGCGGGCGATCTCCGCCAGCGAGCGCTCGGCGGAGGCGAGGAAGGTGCGGCCCGCGGTGGTGAGGGACACGGTGCGGCCCTTGCGGGCGAACAGCGCGACGCCCAGGTCCTGTTCGAGGCGGACCATGGCCCGCGACAGGGTGGACTGGGGAACTCCCAGCTCGTGCGCGGCGCGGGTGACGTGCTCGTGCCGGGCGACGGCCGCGAAGTACGCGAGGCGCGGGGCCAGCGCATGTGTCACGGCCATGTCTTCTTCGTAACGACTCATCGATAGGCACCCATCTGACCTGTGCTGATGCACCAATGGATCGATTATCGCGAATCCGTGCATTGGACGCATGAAAAGACCGGTTCTACGGTCGTACACATGCCTCCCGCTCATACCGGGGCACCCACCACCGTGGGTGCCTCCACCTCGCCTTTCCCTGCCGCAGTCGAGACCCCGGCCGCCGGGACCTCCGCGTCCGAGACCCCCGCCCCCGAAGCGCGTGAGCCCGGCCGCCCCGGCTACCGCCGGATGAGCCTCGCGCTCTTCGCCGCGGGCCTGGCCACCTTCGCCCTCCTCTACTCCACTCAGGCACTGCTGCCCGCGATCTCCGCCGGCTTCGGCGTGACGGCGGGTCAGGCCAGCTGGACGGTCTCGGCGGCCACCGGCGCCCTCGCGCTGTTCGTCCTGCCGCTCAGCGCGCTGTCCGAGCGGTTCGGCCGGACCCGGATGATGACCTGCTCGATGGCGGTGGCCGTGGGCGTCGGCCTCCTCGTCCCCTTCGCGCCGAACCTGGAGTGGCTGATCGCGCTGCGCGCCGTCCAGGGCGCGGCGATCGCCGGCATCCCGGCCTCGGCGATGGCGTACCTGGCGGAAGAGGTCAAGCCGAAGGCGCTGGTCGCCACGATCGGCCTGTTCGTGGCGGGCAACTCCATCGGCGGCATGAGCGGCCGCCTCGTCACGGGCTGGGCGGCCCAGGCCTGGGGCTGGCGCGGCGGGCTGCTGGCCGTCGGCCTGATGTCGCTGGCCTGCGCGTCGGCCTTCCTGGTCCTCCTCCCCCGGGCCCGGTTCTTCCGGCCGGCCTCGCTGAACCCGCGCGCGGTGGGACGTACCGTCTCCGGCCATCTGCGCGACCCGCTGCTGCTGCGCCTGTACGGGATCGGCGCGCTGTTCATGACCGTCTTCGGCGCCGTGTACACCGTCATCGGCTACCGCCTGGTCGAGGAGCCGTTCTCCCTCGGGCAGGGCGTCATCGGCTCGATCTTCCTGGTCTACCTGGTCGGTACGGTCTCCTCCGCGGCCGCGGGCCAGCTGGTGGCCCGTACGGGCCGGCGCGGGGCGCTGTACCTGGCGGTGACCACGACGGCCCTGGGCCTGCTCCTCTCCCTGTCGGACTCCCTCCCGGCCATCCTGCTGGGCCTGGTCCTGATCACGGCCGGCTTCTTCGCGGGCCACGCCGTGGCCTCGGCGGCGGTGAGCCGCACGGCGAAGACGGGTCGCGCGCAGGCCTCGGCGCTCTACCAGTCGGCGTACTACCTCGGCTCCAGCGCGGGCGGCACCCTGGGCGCCCTCGCCTACCACTCGGCGGGCTGGGCGGCCACGGTCGCCCTCGCGCTGCTCGCGGTCGTCGGCGTCGTCTCGATCACCCTGTACGGATCCCACGCGGCCCGCGCGGCCCACGCGGCGGCACTGCCCGCCCGCTGACCCGCTGCCCGGCGGACTCGCCGACGGACCCGGATGGCATGATCGCCGGTCATGTCCATAGTCAACTTTCACCTCATCCTCGGCGGCACGGTCAGCATGGTCTGCCCGGCCCGCGTGGTGGAGTCCGGCGCCGACGGCCTGCTGCTGTGGATCGCCCCGGGCACGCCGGTCTGGCGCGCCACGCTCCCGCCCGGCACCCACCTGCGGGACCTGCCGCCGGAGGGCTCGTACCCGCTGCGGGCGAGCCGGTGGCGGCGCGGGGGCGCGCTGATCCTCCAGCCGGCCGGGGCCGGGCACGCGGTGTGGTGGACCTTCACGAAGGAGCACGCCTTCAAGGGCTGGTACGTCAACCTCGAATCCCGCAGGCGGGAGGGCGCGGACGTCCACGTGATAGACCAGGAGTTGGACATAACGGTCACCCCGGACCGGGTGTGGGCGTGGAAGGACGAGGAGTCCTTCGCGGCGAAGACGGGCCACCCGTCGTACTGGACGGCGGCCGAGGCCACCGGAATCCGCGCGGAGGGCGTCCGCGTCACGCGGCTCGTGGAGTCGGCCGCCTACCCCTTCGACGGCACCTGGTGCGACTTCCGCCCGCCGGCGTCGTGGCCGGTGCCGGACCTGCCTGACCTGCCTGACCTGCCGGAACCGCCGCTCTGACCGCTCACCGGCCGCCTCGCCACCGCGTGCCGGGCTGCCGTTGTCAGAGGGGTCGGGTACTTTCCGAGGCATCGGGAACTAGCAAGGGGATCAAGGGACATGGCGGAGACGACGGACCGTGGGGCCAGCCCGGAGCTGGACGAGGCGCTCGACCGGTATCGAGTGGAGCTCACCGGCTACTGCTACCGCATGCTCGGATCGGCCTTCGACGCCGAGGACGCGGTGCAGGACACGTACATCCGTGCCTGGCGGAGCTTCGACAAGTTCGAGGGCCGGTCCTCGCTGCGGTCGTGGCTCTACCGGATCGCCACCAACGTCTGCCTGGACCTGCTGAACGCGGGGAACAAGCGGGCCCGTCCCATGGACCTCACCGCCCCGCAGCACCAGGCCTCCGCGATCCTCAACGAGCGGCCCGAGGTGACCTGGCTGGAGCCGGTCCCCGACGGGCGGGTGCTCCCGCAGACCGCCGATCCGGCGGAGATGGCGCTGGCCCGGGAGTCCGTCCGGCTGGCCTTCGTGGCGGCCCTCCAGCACCTGCCGGCCAAGCAGCGGGCGGTGCTGATCCTGCGCGAGGTGCTGGCCTGGAAGGCGGACGAGGTCGCGACCCTGCTGGACACCACCGTCGCCTCGGTGAACAGCGCCCTGCAGCGGGCCCGCGCGACGCTGTCCGCCACGCGCATGCGCGAGAGCCAGTCCGCGGACCCGCTGGACGCGGAGCAGGTGAAGCTGCTGGGGCAGTACCTCGCCGCCTTCGAGGCCTACGACATCTCCCGCCTGACCAGCCTCCTCCACGAGGACGCGGTGCTGTCGATGCCGCCGTTCGA
Organism: Streptomyces sp. NPDC059443; assembly: GCF_042750105.1. Lineage (NCBI taxonomy): Bacteria > Bacillati > Actinomycetota > Actinomycetes > Kitasatosporales > Streptomycetaceae > Streptomyces > Streptomyces sp. NPDC059443. Next base: position 11,166 of record NZ_JBHYVM010000023.1, read on the forward strand.
CCTGTGGCTCCAGGGCCACGAGGACATCGCGGCCTGGCACCTGAACCAGGGCATAGGCTGCAAGGGCTCCCGCCTGGTCCCGACCACGGCGAACGGCATGCCGGCCTTCGGCCAGTACCGGCCGCGCGAGGACGGGCAGCCGGGGTGGACCCCGTGGGCGCTCCAGGTGCTGGAGGTCTCAGACGGAAAGATCGTCGGGCTCAACGCCTTCCTGGACACCCCCCGGTGGTTCCCGCTCTTCGGTCTCCCCGAGCAGCTCGACGAGTCCTACGAGCCCTACGAGGTCCAGCAGGGCGCGTAGGGCCGGCCCGGCCCCGGTGACCCGGAACGGCCGGTCCCCGGCGGCGAGCCGCAGCCGGGCCAGTGCCTCGACGGCGGCGAGGCCGGGGGCCGTGACGGCCCCGGCGTCGCACACCACCGCGGCCGCGCCGCCCTCGTACAGCAGGGCGAGCCGGGCACACAGCCGGGCCGTGTCCTGGGCGGTCGGGGACGGTCCGGGCAGCACGAGTCTCATGATCTCCACGAGAGGGTGACTCCCCCGCGGCCCGGAACTCATCGGCCGGGTAGGCAGGGCATGCCCGGCATGCCTGGCACCACGAACGGGACCGGCGGGCGTCCACCGGTCCCGTTCAGCCGCACGAGCAGGACTACGCGATGCGGTCCAGGACGATCGGGGTGGCGGAGAAGGACGTGCCGGCCGCCGCGATGTCGAAGGTGCCGTCCAGCGCCGCGAGGGCGTAGTCGAACTTCTCCGGGGTGTCCGTGTGCAGGGTCATCAGCGGCTGGCCCGCCGTCACCGTGTCGCCCGGCTTCGCGTGCAGCTCGATGCCCGCGCCCGCCTGGACCGGGTCCTCCTTGCGCGCGCGGCCGGCGCCCAGGCGCCAGGCGCCCACGCCCACCCCGTACGCGTCCAGGCGCGTCAGCACGCCCGAGGACGGGGCGGTGACCACGTGCTGCTCGCGGGCCACCGGCAGGGCCGCGTCCGGGTCGCCGCCCTGCGCCGCGATCATCCGGCGCCACACGTCCATCGCGGAGCCGTCGGCCAGCGCCTTCGCCGGGTCGGCGTCCTTGATGCCCGCCGCGTCCAGCATCTCCCGCGCGAGGGCCAGGGTCAGCTCGACCACGTCCGAGGGGCCGCCGCCCGCCAGGACCTCCACCGACTCGCGGATCTCCAGCGCGTTGCCGGCCGTCAGGCCGAGCGGGGTGGACATGTCGGTGAGGAGGGCGACCGTCTTGACCCCGCTGTCCGTGCCCAGGCCCACCATCGTCCGCGCCAGCTCGCGCGCGTCCTCGATGTTCTTCATGAACGCGCCGGTGCCGACCTTCACGTCCAGGACGAGCGAGCCGGTGCCCTCCGCGATCTTCTTCGACATGATGGAGGAGGCGATCAGCGGGATGGCCTCGACGGTGCCCGTGACGTCGCGCAGCGCGTACAGCTTCTTGTCGGCCGGGGCCAGCCCGTCGCCCGCCGCGCAGATCACCGCGCCGGTGGTGTCCAGGACGTGCAGCATCTCCTCGTTGGAGAGCAGCGCGCGCCAGCCGGGGATGGATTCCAGCTTGTCCAGGGTGCCGCCGGTGTGGCCGAGGCCGCGGCCGGAGAGCTGCGGTACGGCCGCGCCGCAGGCGGCGACGAGCGGGGCCAGCGGCAGGGTGATCTTGTCGCCGACGCCGCCGGTGGAGTGCTTGTCGGCCGTCGGGCGGGAGAGGGAGTCGAAGTTCATCCGCTCGCCGCTCGCGATCATCGCGGCGGTCCAGCGGGCGATCTCGGCCCGGTTCATGCCGTTCAGCAGGATGGCCATCGCCAGCGCCGACATCTGCTCGTCGGCGACCACACCGCGCGTGTACGCGTCGATGACCCAGTCGATCTGCTCGGGGCTCAGTTCGCCGCGGTCACGCTTGGTGCGGATGACGGAGATGACGTCCATGAGGTGACTTCCTTCTACGCGCATAGAGATGAGGAGGAGGGAGGAGGTTCGGGAGGGGGAGGGAAGGGAGACGGCCCTCCGCCCGGCAGGGGCGAAGGGCCGTCGGTACGGCTATCTCAGGTGGTCGGGCCCGAAGGCCTGCGGCAGCATCGCGCTCAGCGGCAGGATCCCGTCCGGCGTCTCCACCAGCAGGTCCGGCCCGCCGAACTCGTACAGCAGCTGGCGGCAGCGCCCGCAGGGGACGAGGCTCTCGCCCTTGCCGTCCACGCACGTGAAGTGGGTGAGGCGCCCGCCGCCCGTGGCCTGGAGGGAGGAGACCAGACCGCACTCGGCGCACAGGGCCAGCCCGTAGCTCGCGTTCTCGACGTTGCAGCCGGTCACGACCCGCCCGTCGTCGACGAGGGCGGCGACCCCGACCGGGAAGCCCGAGTACGGCGCGTACGCCCGGGTCATGGCGTCCCGCGCGGCGACGCGCAGGGCTTCCCAGTCCACTGCCGGGGCCGCCGTCACTTGCCCTGGCCCTTGCGGTACGGCATGCCGTCCGCCTTGGGCATCCGCAGGCGCTGCGCGGACAGCGCGAGCACGAGCAGCGTGGTCAGGTACGGGGCGGCGTCCACGAACTGGCTGGGGACCGCGTCGGTCAGCGCGTACCAGAGGAACAGCAGCACGGCGAAGACCGCCGAGACGCCGGCCTGGACGTACTTCTTCTTGTAGAGCTGCCAGGCGACGACCAGGACCAGCAGGATCGCGATGAGCAGCAGCATCGCGTGGACGTTCTCGGCGCCGCCGCGCAGCTTGAGGCTGTCGGTGAAGCCGAAGAGGCCGGCGCCCAGCGCCATGCCGCCCGGCATCCAGTTGCCGAAGATCATCGCGGCGAGACCGATGTAACCGCGGCCGCCGGTCTGGCCCTCCTGGTAGATCGGGCTGGCCACGATCGACAGGAACACGCCGCCCAGGCCCGCCAGGGCGCCCGAGACGATCACGGCGATGTACTTGTACTTGTAGACGTTGACGCCGAGCGATTCGGCGGCGACCGGGTTCTCGCCGCAGGAGCGCAGCCGCAGGCCGAAGGTGGTGCGCCACAGCACCCACCAGGTGCCGGGGATGAGCAGCAGCGCGACGACGGTCAGCAGCGACAGGTGGGTGACCAGGCCGCCGATGACGCCCGCGAGGTCCGAGACGAAGAACCAGTGCTTGCCCTGGAGGGTCGCCATCCAGTCGGACAGCCCCGGCACGGTGATCTCGTAGATCGGCTCGATGCGCGGGGACTGCTTGGCGGAGCCGCCGGGAGCCTCCGCGAAGGTGAACTTCGACAGGTACTGGGTGAAGCCCAGCGCCAGGATGTTGATGGCCACACCGGAGACGATGTGGTTGACGTTGAAGGTGACCGTGATGACCGCGTGCAGCAGGCCGCCGATGGCGCCGCCGATGATGCCGACGAGAACGCCGGTCCACGGGCCCCACTGGTAGCCGGCCCAGGCGCCGAACCAGGTGCCGAGGATCATCATGCCTTCGAGGCCGATGTTGACCACGCCCGCACGCTCGGCCCACAGGCCGCCGAGGCCGGCGAGGCCGATCGGCACGGCGAGGGAGAGCGCTCCGGAGACCTGGCCGATCGAGGTCAGGTCGTTCGCGCCGCTGATCACGCGGACCAGCGAGACCAGCGCGAGGCCGCCCGCGACGATCAGCATGATCCACGGGAGGGTGAGCTTCTTGCGGCCGTCCTGCTTCTTGGGCGCGGCGCTGGTCGCGGAAACGGTGCTGGTGCTCACGCCGAGACCTCCTTCTCGGTCTTGATGGCGTGGCCTGCGGCCAGTTCCTCGCCGACCTTCTGCTGCTGGCGGCGGATGCCGTAACGGCGGACGAGCTCGTAGGAGACGACGACCGCGATCACGATCAGGCCCTTCATGATCGTGCCGATCTCCTTCGCGTACCCGGCCGTGTCGAGCGAGGCCGAGGCCTTGTCGATGAAGGCCATCAGGAACGCGGCGAAGAAGATGCCGATCGGGCTGTTGCGGCCGAGGAGCGCGATGGTGATGCCGGTGAAGCCGACACCGACCGGGAAGGACAGGCTGTACGTGTGGCTCTCGCCGAGCAGGACCGGCATGCCGGCGAGGCCGGCGACGGCGCCCGAGATGAGCATCGAGGTGATGATCATCTTCTTGGCGTCCACGCCGGAGGCCTGCGCGGCGGACTCGCTGGCGCCGGTGGCGCGCAGGTCGAAGCCGAAGCGGGTGCGGCTCAGCGTGAACCAGTAGACGATGCCCAGCGCGAAGGCGACGAAGGTGAAGCCGTAGATCTCCAGGCCGTCACCGAAGGCCAGGGCCGGGAACCAGCCGGACTTGGCGATCTCGCCGGTGGTCAGGTCGTTCGAGCCCGCGGGCTGGACGCCCAGGTTCTTCGGCAGGATCAGCCAGGCGATCAGGCTGGTCGCGATGGCGTTCAGCATGATCGTGGAGACGACCTCGCTGACACCGCGCTTGGCCTTCAGGACGCCGGCGATGCCGGACCAGGAGGCACCGACCAGCATGGCGACGACCACGATCAGCAGGATGTGCAGCGGACCGGGCAGCGTGACCGCCGCGCCGACCACCGCGGACACCATCGCCGCGAGGCGGTACTGGCCGTCGACGCCGATGTTGAAGAGGTTCATCCGGAAGCCGATGGCCACCGCCAGGGCGGCCAGGTAGTACGTACCGGCCTGGTTGATGATGAGGACCTGGACGTCCTCGTAGCCGGAGTTCTCCACCATGAGGCGCAGCGGGTCGATCGGGTCGACGCCCGTCGCCGCCAGCACGATCATGGTCAGCGCGAAGGCGGTGACCAGCGCGAGCACGGGGCCGGCGAAGCCGAGGAGCAGCCGGTCCTTGTCGAATTTCTTCATCGGGCCTCGTCCTCCGGAGAGTCGGTACGGGCGTCCGTGCCGGCGTCGGAGTGGTTGTCGGTGGCTTCTGTGGCTCGCGGGGGCACTTCGAGGTGCCCGGAGGCGGCGCCCGTCATGGCGGTGCCGAGCTCTTCGGGGGTCACGGTCGCGGGGTCGGCGTCCGCGACCAGGCGGCCGCGGTAGATGACGCGCAGGGTGTCGGACAGGCCGATCAGCTCGTCCAGGTCGGCGGAGATCAGCAGGACCGCCAGGCCTTCGCGGCGGGCCTCGCGGATCGCGTCCCAGATCTGCGCCTGCGCGCCGACGTCCACACCGCGGGTGGGGTGGGCGGCGATGAGGAACTTCGGGTTGTGGCTCATCTCGCGGCCGACGATCAGCTTCTGCTGGTTGCCGCCGGAGAGCGAGGAGGCGGTGACCTCGATGCCGGGCGTGCGGACGTCGTACTCGCGCACGATCCGCTCGGTGTCCTTGCGGGCGGCCTTCGGGTCGAGGATGCCGCGCTTGGAGTTGGGGGCCTCGGTGACGTGGCCGAGGATGCGGTTCTCCCAGAGCGGGGACTCCAGCAGCAGACCGTGCCGGTGGCGGTCCTCGGGGATGTAGCCGATTCCGCCCTCGCGGCGCTTGCGCGTCGCGACGGTGGAGATGTCGGTGCCGTCCAGCGTGATGGTGCCGCCGTCCGGGATGCTCATGCCCATCAGGGCCTCGATGAGCTCCGTCTGGCCGTTGCCCTCGACGCCGGCGATGCCGAGCACCTCACCCTTGTGGATGGTGAGGTTGATGTTCGCCAGCACCTCGCGGACCACGCCGTCCGGGTCGGTCGCGGCCAGCCGCAGGTCCTCCACCTTGAGCATCGGGGTGGTGGTCACGGTGGACTCGCGGGTCTCCGGGGAGGGGAGTTCGGAGCCGACCATCAGCTCGGCGAGCTGCTTGGTCGTGGTGTTGCGCGGGTCGGCGGTGCCGACCGTGGTGCCGCGCCGGATGACGGTGATGTCGTCGGCGACCTTCAGGACCTCGCCCAGCTTGTGCGAGATGAAGATGACGGTCAGGCCTTCGGCCTTGAGCTCGCGCAGGTTGTCGAAGAGGGCGTCGACCTCCTGCGGCACGAGCACGGCGGTCGGCTCGTCGAGGATGAGGATCTTGGCGCCGCGGTAGAGGACCTTGAGGATCTCCACGCGCTGCCGGTCGGCGACGCCGAGGTCCTCGATCAGGGCGTCGGGGCGTACGCCGAGGCCGTACGCGTCCGAGATCTCCTTGATCTTCTTGCGCGCCTTCGCGCCGATGCCGTAGAGCTGCTCGCCGCCGAGAACCACGTTCTCCAGGACGGTGAAGTTGTCGGCCAGCATGAAGTGCTGGTGCACCATGCCGATGCCGCGGGCGATGGCGTCGCCGGGGCTGTGGAAGGAGACCTGCTCCCCGTCGATCGCGATGGTGCCCTCGTCCGGCTTCTGCATGCCGTAGAGGATCTTCATCAGGGTCGACTTGCCGGCGCCGTTCTCACCGACGAGGGCGTGGACCGTGCCCTTGCGGACGGTGATCGCGATGTCCTTGTTGGCGACGACGCCGGGGAAGCGCTTGGTGATGCCGTGCAGTTCTACGGCGGGGGGCGGGCTGGACGCGTTGATGACGCACTCTCCTTGGCGCGGAAGGAGCTGAAGACAGGAGGGGGACAGGGCGGGGAGAGAAAGTATCGCGTCCACGATGCTTCTACGCGCGTAGCACTGTCGAAAGTGAAAACTTGCGGCCAACCGGCCACAAGATCACACGAAACCACATGACACGGATCGGGGCCCGGGAGCGATAGAGACCGCTTCCCGGACCCCGGAGATCACGCTTACCGCATGTCAGACGGTGCCTTACGGCGCGGTCTTGACGGTGATCTTCTTGGCGATGATGTCGGCCTTCGCCTTGTCGACCGCGGCGACGACGTCCGTCATCTTCTTGTACTCGGGGTTGGAGTCGGCCAGGCCGACGCCGTCCTTGTCGAGGCCGTAGCGGACCTCACCGGACTGGGGCTTGCCGTCCTCGACCGACTTGATCAGGTTGAAGACCGACAGCGAGACCTGCTTGGTGACCGAGGTCAGGATGTGGTCCTTGTACTTCGCCAGACCGGCCTGGTTGTACTGGTCCGAGTCGACGCCGATGGCCCACTTGTCCTTGGCGGCGGCGGCCTCGATGGCACCGGAGCCGGCCAGACCGGCGGCCGCGTAGATCACGTCGGCGCCCTTGTCGAGCTGGCCCTCAGCGGCGGCCTTGCCCAGGTCGGGCTTGGCGAAACCGTCGAAGTTCGGCGGCTGGGTCAGGTACTGGGTGAGCACCTTGGCGTTCGGGTTGGTGTCCTTGACGCCCTGGGTGAAGCCCGCCTCGAACTTCTTGATCAGCGGAACCTCGACACCGCCGATGAAGCCGACCGTGCCGGACTTGGACGCCTTGGCGGCGGCGACGCCGGCCAGGTAGGAGCCCTGCTCCTCGTTGAAGACGAGGTTGGCGATGTTCGGAGCGGTCACCGAGGTGTCGTCGATGATGCCGAACGTGGTCTTCGGGAACTTCTCCGCGACCTTCTTGATGGCCGGAGCGTAGGAGAAGCCGACGCCGATGACCGGGTTGTTGCCCTTGCGGGCCAGCTCGGTCAGGCGCTGGACCTTGTCGGCCTCGCCCTCGCCGGCGGTGGGCTCCGCCTCGGCGCCCTTGACGCCCAGGTCCTTCTCGGCCTGCTGGAGGCCGGCGTAGGCGGCGTCGTTGAACGACTGGTCGCCGCGGCCACCGATGTCGTACGCGATGGCGACGGACTTCTCCGGGGAGGAGGAGGCCGACGACGAGTCCGAGGACTTCTTACCGCCACAGGCGGTGGCCGAGAGGGCCAGCGCCGCGGACGCGATGCCCACGGTGGCGATCCTGGTGATCCGGCGCAAGGGGAGGCTCCTTCAAAACCTGACCGAAGCGCCACGACCGGCGCTGGTTTCGCCGAGATCGTAACGCGCGTAGATGTCAGTTAAAGGCCCGTTCATGAGTCGTTATCGGATCGTCGTGAACCAGACAGTGACCGATCGGTAACTCCTGCCCCATCCAGCCCTTGTGTACCAAGGGCTGGACGCTTCCGACCGGCCGGCCGCCGGTGCTGTACGGATTTCGGCCAGTCGGTCAGCCGGCGGGCCTGGCGTGGCGTGCCTCCAGCGGCCGGCCGTCCAGCAGTGCGGCGGCCGTGAAGAACTCCACGCCGACCCCGATCGCGGCCTCGTCCACGTCGAAGTCGCCCCGGTGCAGGTCCCGCTTGGCCGTGTCGCCGGGCGTACGGACCCCCAGCCGGGCCATGGCTCCCGGCACGTGCTCCAGGTACCAGGAGAAGTCCTCGCCGCCCAGGCTCTGCTCGGTGTCCTCGACCGAATCGGGGCCGAGCCGGGCACCCATCGCCTCGCGCAGCAGTTCGGTGACCACCGGGTCGTTGACCACCGGGGGCACTCCGCGCACGTAGGTGATCTCCGACTTGGCGCGGTGCAGCGAGGCGATCTCGTCGATGGCCGCGTGGATCTGGTCGGGGGCCTCGTGCCAGGCGTTCAGGTCCAGGCACCGGATGGTTCCGGACAGCTCCGCGTGCATCGGGATGACGTTGCAGGCGTGCCCGGCCTCGATCCGGCCCCAGGTGACCGACATGCCCGAGCGGGCGTCCATCCGCCGGGCCAGCACGGCCGGCAGGTCGATGGCGAGCCGGGCGGCCGCCGTCACCAGGTCGGTGGTCAGGTGCGGACGGGCGGTGTGCCCGCCCGGCCCTTCGAGGGTGACCTCCAGCCGGTCGCAGGCCGAGGTGATGGGCCCGCTGCGCAGACCGATCCGGCCGGCGTCGACCCGGGGGTCGCAGTGCACGGCGATCATCTTGCCGACGCCGTCCAGCACCCCGGAGTCGATGGCCTCGGTGGCGCCGCCCGGCAGGACCTCCTCGGCGGGCTGGAAGAGCAGCCGCACCGGCCGGGGCAGCAGGCCCTGGCGGTCGAGCTCGGCGAGGACGAGGCCGGCGCCGAGGACGACGGCGGTGTGCACGTCGTGGCCGCAGGCGTGGGCGCGGTCCGGGACGGTCGAGCGGTACGAGACGTGCGTCTTGGCATCCGGGATGGGCAGGGCGTCGATGTCCGCGCGCAGGGCCAGCATGGGCCGGACCCGGTCCCAGGTCCCCACGTCACAGATGAGCCCGGTGCCCGATTTCAGCACCCTCGGGCGCAGGCCTGCTTTCTCCAGCCGGGCCTTGATGGCCGCCGTGGTGCGGAACTCGTGGTGTCCCAGCTCGGGATGCATGTGCAAGTCCCGGCGGAAGGCGATCAGTTCGGCACGCAGGTGGTCCGGAAGTTTGCCGGGCAGCTCGGGCCGGTCGGGCTTGCCGGGCAAGGCGGTCTGGGACTCGCGGGACATCAACTGGTTCACCTTTTTAAGGGTAGGCGCACCTACACCTCAACTGGCTGGAGATCACCAAAAGTTCATGCCGTTAGGGGAAAGAAACCCGGCCTCTGGACGCATGACCGGATGTGAGCGGGGGTAAACTCGCGCGCTCACTCAGCCCCTCATCCGGCCGCCGGGGCCGCCTGAGCAGGAAGTCTGTGCACATCGCGGGCCGTGTCCGTGACCCCGGCGAGAAAACCGCGGGCCCGCACCGAGGCGTCCTCCGTGAGCCAGCGCGGATCCACATCGCATACGGCCACCGTCACACCGGTACCGGAGAGGGCGTACGGCAGCGTGTGGACGACCGTGGACGGAAAGCTGACGATCGTACGTCCGACCGGTCCGCGCCGCGCGATCAGCTCCAGCGGCAGGTCCGGACGTACGATCTCCAACCCCGTCGCCTCCCTCAGCGCGCGCAGCTTCTCCGGGGACTCCCGGCGGTGCGCGAAGTAGCGGGTGGCGCCGTGCTCCAGGGCCAGGGCGCGGACCGCTTCCAGGTAGCGGTCCGGATCGACCACCCCGGTCTCCACCAGCGAGGTCCCGACCAGGTCGGTGCCCTTCGTCAGGCGCGGCGGGCCGAAGCGCGCCCGGGTCCAGGCGAAGTCGTTGAGCCGGACGGTCATCGCGGCGTGCGGGGCGGTCACCGGCATCGAGCTGAACACCTCGACGCTGCGGCGGCCGCCCGGGGGCGGGGTGAACCGCCGCCGGGCGGTCGCCGACACCGGCGCGTACGCCAGCTCGCGCAGCCGGCCCGGCAGTCCCCCGCCGCCGGCCCGGTGCCAGCGGACGAGCCGCTCGCCCCGGGCCGTCTGGGCGACGAACTCCATGGTGGCGGTGCCGTCGTCGACCACGACGAGCTCCTCGGCCCGGACCAGGGTCAGCAGGAGCTGCACGTACCGCGAGAAGGGATCCCCTATCACCACCCGGCGCGCGGCCCGCACGTCGCGCGCCAGCGCGGCGAGCGCCCTGACCGGCGCGTACCGGCCGCCGCGCGCCTCCTGCCACTGCACCTCGTGCCCCTCGTCCCGGGCCAGCCCCGCCATCCGGCGCAGCTGGCCCCGGGACATGGGGTCGGTGGGCGGCAGCACGACGATCCGGAGCCCCACGGCGGCTGCCGGAGCCGCGGGCTGCGCTCCGGCCCCCCGGGCGGGCTGGCACGGGACGGCCCCGAGGAGGCCGGTGCGCTGGGCGTGCGCCCACTCCAGGACGTTGAGTAGCTGGACCGGACTCTCTACGAAGGCCAGGGTGGGGGCTGAAGGGGTCACCACGTACTCCTTGTCAGAGGGCGGAAGGAACGACGCACTGGCCGTACGAGCCCGCCGCGCGGGTCCGCTGCCGGGGGCCAGCCCCCGGACCCCCGCGCCTCAAACTCCCCCAGCTACCGCTGGGAGGGGCCCCCGGGCGGGGCTGGATTTTGGGCTCACACCGCGGCGAGCTCGCCCTGGACCCGGCGGAGCTTCTTCATCGGGCCGAGCTCGGACTCGTAGACCCGCTTGACGCCGTCGCCGAGCGCGGTCTCGATGGTGCGGATGTCGCGGACCAGGCGGGTCAGGCCGCCCGGCTCGACGGAGGCGGCCTGGTCGGAGCCCCACATCGCGCGGTCGAGGGTGATGTGCCGCTCGACGAAGGCCGCGCCGAGCGCGACCGCGGCCAGCGTGGTCTGGAGGCCCGTCTCGTGGCCGGAGTAGCCGATCGGGACGTTCGGGTACTCCTCCTGGAGGGTGTTGATGACCCGCAGGTTGAGCTCCTCGGCCTTGGCCGGGTAGGTGGAAGTGGCGTGGCAGAGCAGGATGTTGTCGCTGCCGAGCACCTCCACCGCGTGCCGGATCTGCTTCGGGGTGGACATCCCGGTGGAGAGGACGATCGTGCGGCCGGTCGCGCGCAGCGCGCGCAGCAGTTCGTCGTCCGTCAGCGAGGCGGAGGCGACCTTGTGCGCGGGAAGGTCGAACTTCTCCAGGAAGGCGACGGCCTCGGTGTCCCACGGGGAGGCGAACCAGTCGATGCCGCGCTTGGCGCAGTGCTCGTCTATGGCGCGGTACTCGTCCTCGCCGAACTCCACGCGGTGGCGGTAGTCGATGTAGGTCATCCGGCCCCAGGGGGTGTCCCGCTCGATGTCCCACTGGTCGCGCGGGGTGCAGATCTCGGGGGTGCGCTTCTGGAACTTCACGGCGTCGCAGCCGGCTTCCGCGGCGGCGTCGATGAGGGCGAGGGCGTTGCCGAGGTCGCCGTTGTGGTTGATGCCGATCTCGCCGACCACGTACACGGGCTGACCGGGGCCGGCGGTGCGCGAGCCGAAGGTGCGGAGGCGGGGGGCTGCGGGGGTGCTGTTCATGGCAGAGCTGTCCTTCGGTACGGGAGGTGTGAGCTCGGAAGGTGTGAGCTCGGGAGATGTGAGTACGGGGGCGAGGGCGCGGGCGCGGGCCAGGTCGTGGGGATCGTCGATCTCCAGGACCCGCGCGGGATCGGTGGCCACGGGCACGGTCCGCCCGAAGAAGCGGTGGCGGGCGGTCCGGAACCCGGCGGCGGACATGGCGTAGGCGGCGCCGGTCTCCAGCAGGTCCTGGGGGCGGTCCTGGCGGCGCGGGCGGTACGAGGTCTCGTGGTTGACCCCGGCTCCGGACCCGTCGGGCTCCGCCCGCCAGAGGAACCCGTGGAAGGGAGCCACGGTGAGCGCGGAGTCGGCGTCGCCGGACGCGACGGCCGCGGCGACCGACTCGACGTCGGAGGCGGTGACGAAGGGGCTGGTGCACTGGACCAGGAGGACCACGTCGACGGTGACCGAGTGCAGCTCCTCGAAGGCGTCGAGCGCGTGCAGCACGGCGGCTTCGCTGGTGGCGGTGTCCCCGGAGATCCCAGCGGGCCGCCGCAGTGCGAAGGCCCCGGCGGCGCGGGCGGCGGCGGCGATCGCCTCGGAGTCGGTGGACACGAGGACGTCGGTGACGCTCCCGGCCCCGAGGCAGGCCCGCACGGCCCGCACGACCAGCGGTGTCCCGCCCACGTCGGCCAGGTTCTTCCCCGGCACCCCCTTGGACCCCCCACGGGCGGGGATCACGGCCAGCACCCTGGGCGCGGTCCGCACCGGAGCCCCGGCTCCGGGCACGTGCGCGCCGGCCTCGACCGGGCGGGGCCTCACAGCTCCCCCAGGCGGCGGATCACGGGCGCGACGCGCTGGACGCCGTGGCGGTAGGCGCCGCGGGCCGCTTCGCGCAGGTGCGCGCGGAGGCGTCGGCGGAGTCGGGACTCCCCCCCGGCCGGGCGGACCGCGCCGGGCAACGGGCGCCCGTCGGGGCCGAGATGATGCCGGGCCAGGATCCCGGGCAGGTACCCGGGAGCGGTGTCCTGCGTGTAATACGGGTCCAGGGGCGGGAGTTGGTGCTGTTCCAGCAGTCTCCCCAACCGCGCCCGCGCGGCGGCATGGACGTCCGGGCCGGAGGCCGGCTCCGGTACGACGGCGTCGGGTACCGGCACGGCGGCGGGCCCCGCCACGGCCGGCCCGGGGGGCGGGGGGCCGGCCACGCCCTGCGCCGCCAGCCACTCCGGGTCCGCCCGCGGCAGCAGACCGGCGTCGAGCTGGGTCCACGAGGCCAGGCAGCCGGAGCCGAGGAAGTGGTGGTTGCCCAGGGCCTCCCGGATGCCGAGGTCGGTCAGGACCGCCGTCGGGATGCCGCGGTGGAGGGATTCGAGGGCGGCCGTCGAGGAGACGGTGACCAGCAGGTCCGTGGTGTCGAGGACCTCGCCCATGTTCCCGTACACCAGGCGGCAGTTGGCGGGGAGGCCACCGGGCAGCCGCTCCGCCAGACGCTGGTACGGGTGCTCCTCCAGGTGCGTGGTGTGCTCCCCTGGGCGGCTGCGCAGTTTGATCAGCACCTCCCGCTCCGGGTGCAGCCTGGCGTGCTCCGCGGCGCGCCCCAGCAGGTACGCGCGGTCGGCGCGGCCGTCCGGTACGGACGGCTGGACCGCGAAGACCACCCGGTGGGCCGTGTCGCCGGCCGGCTCGTACGGTGCCCCGCCCAGGAAGGGCAGCGCGGTCTCGGTGACGGCCCCCGCATCCGCGCCGACCCCCTCGTACACGGCGCGGAAGCGCTCGGCGTCGTGGCGGGAGTTGGCGAGGACGAGGTCCGCTCCGTGCCGCAGCATCAGCCCGTCGGCGAGTTTCTCGTAGACGACTCCGACGTACCCGGTGACGAACACCGGCCGGGCGCCCGGTTCGGGCCACAGCGCCCGCGCCCCGTGCAGAACGGCCTGCACCGCACCGCCGACCAGTGCGAGGACGACCACGTCGTACCGGGTGCGCCCCGGCCGCCCCGGCTCCGCCAGTTCCGCCAGGAACCCCGCGCAGGTCACCTCCGTCAGCCGGTCGGCCCGGACGCCGACCTCGCCGAGCTGGCGCGTGGTGGGCGTGGCGCGACCGCGCAGCAGGAAGCCGGTCAGCTGGACGGAGCGGGGCTCCGGGGCGAGACGGCGCGCGGTGAGCGCGCCCCATTTCCACCGGGTGTCGGAATCGGCGAGTACGGCCACTCGGAGGACGGCACGATCGGCCGCACGATTGCTTGCTGGCACCTGGCAGAAGTTATTCCGCCTTTCCGGTGATCGGCCCAACGAGCGCACAACAGCGGGTTAACAACCCGTCGACGAAATGCGAAAGCACCCGGACCCATCCCGGTTAACATACCCGCCGCACGTCGTTCACATGGAATCCGCGTGCGGGCCATGGTAAATGACGGACGGCGCCCTAATGTCTCCCGAGTGCTCAAGCTCTCCATTGTCGTGCCGTTCTACAACGTGCAGACATACGCGCCGGATGCCCTGAAAAGTCTCGAACTGAACGCCCGGGACGATTTCGAGTTCCTGCTCGTCGACGACTGTTCGACGGACGGGACGCACGCGCTCCTGGAGCGGGCGGCCCGCGAGCTGCCCGGCGCCGTGCTCCTGAGGCACGAACGCAACGGCGGGCTGGCGACGGCGCGCAACACCGGCCTGGACGCGGCCCGCGGCGAGTACATCAGCTTCCTGGACGGGGACGACTGGCTGGCGCCGGGCCACCTGGCCCGGACACTGGCCGCCATCGAGGCCCTGAGCTGCGACTTCGTCCGTACCGACCACGTGAAATGCACCGGCAGGGAGCGCTCCGTGCAGCGCGTCCCCTACGGCCCGGAGTCGGTCGTGGCCGATCCCCGCACCGGCATCCTGCCCGCCTCCCGGGCCACCTCGGTGGACTATCCGTTCGCGTGGGCGGGGATGTACCACCGGCGGCTGCTGGACCGCGGGCTGCTGCACTTCACGGACGGTCTGCGGACGGCGGAGGACCGGCCGTGGATCTGGCGGCTGCACCGGGAGGCGCGGTCCTTCGCGGCGGTCGGCCAGCCCGGCATCTTCTACCGGCGCGGAGTTTCCACCTCGCTGACACAAATCGGGGACGAGCGCCAGCTCGATTTCATCCGGTCATTTGACCAGGTCCTGGAGGACACGGCCGGCGACCGGGAATCCGATCTTCTCCTCCCCAAAGCCGTCCGGACGTACTGCGCGATTATCGCGCACCACATCGGATCCATCGAAAGGTTCGAACCGGCCGTGGCCAGAAAACTCCGCTCGATGAGCGCGGCCGCGCTCGGCCGAATGCCCCAGGACGTCCTTGACCAGGCCCTTTCCTCGATGGACGCCGAACGCTCCGCCCTGCTGCGCCGGCTCCGCCGCCGCACCCCGTCGGGAGCGGCAGCGTGAGTCTCACCCAGATCTTCATCGCCTCCACCCTCTACGGGACGGCCACGCTCGCCGCCGCCGTCGACGCCGGCAGCTTCCCGCCCGCCGACCGCCGGATCCTGCTGACCAGCAACCACTCCGTCGCCGTCGAGATCAACCCCCGGCTCGCCGACATGCCCGGCTTCGCCACGCTGAGAACCCGCTTCGACGACGTGCTCGACTGGAACACCGTCATCGAGCCGCAGCACCCCAGCTCCTGGTCGCCGCGCGCCGACGACGTCCCGCTGTGGGAGCGGTACCTGCGGACCCTGTGGGGTCTCGGCGAGGACCGGATCGAGCTGATCGTGGAGTCCCTCCAAGTGCCACCCGCGCAGGCCCTGTGCCGGCTCTTCCCGGGCGCCGCCGTCGACGTGTACGCCGACGGGCTGATGAGCTACGGACCCACGCGTGTCCGGCTCGACCCGCAGATCGGGATGCGGGTGCGGCGGGTGCTGCACCTGGACCTCGTACCGGGGCTGGAACCGCTGCTCCTCACGGAGTTCGGGGTGCCGGCGGAGCTGGTGCCGACCGACGAGTTCCTCAAGGTGCTGGCCGCACTGGCCGCGTCGGCTCCGGACGGCGGACAGCTCCCCGCGGCCCGGGCCGCGGGCGAGGCCCCGGCCCTGCTCCTGGGCCAGTACCTCTCGGCGCTCGACCTCATCTCCGCGCAGCAGGAAGAGGACCTGCACGCCGAGATGGTGCGCGGCGCGTACGCCCTGGGACACCGGGAGCTGATCTTCAAGCCGCATCCCAGCGCCCCGGCCGTCTACTCCCGCCGGGCGGAGGCCGAGGCCGAGCGGCTCGGCGCCGACCTGACCATCGTGGACACTCCCGTGCTGGCCGAGATCCTCTACCAGCAGTTGCACCCGGCGCTGGTGGTCGGCTGCTTCTCCACCGGGCTGCTGACGGCGGCCACGCTGTTCGGGCTGCCCGTCGCGCGGGCGGGGACGGGGACCGTACTGGCCGCACTCACCCCGTACCAGAACAGCAACCGGGTCCCGCTGACGATCGTGGACACGCTGTTGCCCGATCTGGCCGACACCGCGGCCGTGCGCGGCTGGACCGCCCCGGGACCCGCCGAGGTGCAGTCCCGCCTGAGCGGTCTGCTGGCCGCGGTCGGCTTCGCGATGCAGCCGCAGATCCTCACGCAGCACCGCGCGGCGGCCGAGGAGTACCTGACCCGGCACCTGGACGCCCGCACCTGGCGCTACTTCACCCGGCGCCGCCTGGCGAGCCAGGGCCTGCCCGGCGGCATCCCCGCGCAACTGGCGTTCCTGACCCGCAGCCCGGTCCTGCGCAGCGCCGTGCGCCGCGCCCGCCGGATCCGCCGTCTGAGAGGCAAGCGATGACCGCCACCGTGATAGCGGGCGCGCGCACCGATGCGAAGTCCGGGCCGAAGTCGGGGCCGAAGTCCGGCTCCGACCGGCTCCGGGCCCTGGACGGGCTGCGGCTGCTCGCCGCCCTCATGGTCTGCGGGTACCACTACGGGGGCCGCAGCGGGGAGGTGGCCAAGTCCTGGGGCGCCTCGCCGAACAAGTTGTTCCCCAGCGCCTCGACCTGGCTGGCGTACGGCCCGCTCGGCGTGCAGATCTTCTTCATCATCAGCGGCTTCGTGATCTGCATGAGCGCCCAGGGGCGCACGGTCCGCGAGTTCGCCGCCTCCCGCGCGGCCCGCCTCTACCCGGCGTACTGGGTGGCGATCGCGCTGGTCACCGTGGCGGTCGAACGGGTCTCGCCGTCCGACCTCCTGCTCAACCTGACCATGCTCCAGCAGCCGCTGGGCGCCGACCGGGTGCTCGGCGTGTGCTGGACGCTCTGGGTCGAGCTGCGCTTCTACGTCCTCTTCGCGCTCTGTGTGATCCTGCCGGGCGGAGGCCGCCGGCGGACGCTGCTGTTCTGCGGCGTCTGGACGATCGCGGCGGTGCTCGCGAACGTCGCCGATCCCATGGGCAAGGGATTCCTCAGCCAGGCCCTGATGCCGCAGTACGCGCCGTTCTTCATCGGCGGCATCGGCCTGTACCTGGTGCACCGCGACCACCGCGACAAGCTCGCCTGGGCCGCGGCCGTGACCGGCTGGCTGATCGGGCAGCACTACGCGGTGGCGGGGCTGTGGCACGCGCCGAACCCGAAGGCCTTCTCGTACCGCAGCTCGCTGGTGATCATCGCGATCGTGACGGCCGGCTTCGCGGTGGTCGCCCTGGTCGCGCTCGGCAAGCTCGGCTGGGCGCGCTGGAAGTGGCTGACGGTGGCCGGGGCCCTGACGTATCCGTTCTACCTGGTCCACGAGCATCTGGGCTTCGTGGTCATCAAAGCCCTGCACCGGACGGCGGGCATCCCGGCTCCGGCCACCTTCGCGCTGACGGTGGTGTTCATGCTGGGCCTGGCCTGGGCGATCCACCGTCTGGTGGAACGTCCCTTCGGCCCGAAACTGCGCAGAGCCCTCAGCTGACCGCGAGCTTGGCGGCGAAGCCCAGGAACAGGACGCCCGCCGCCGAGCTGGCCCCGGCCGACAGCCGCTTGCGGCGCCGGAAGGCGGCGGCCAGCCGGGTCCCGCCGAATATCAGGGTGGTCAGGTACAGGAAGCTGCCGATCTGCAGCAGCCCGCCGAGCAGCAGGAAGGACAGCGCCGGGTAGGCGTAGCCCGGGTCCACGAACTGCACGAAGAAGGACATCAGGAAGAGGATGGCCTTCGGGTTGAACACGCTGATCAGCAGCGCCCGCCGGTAGGGCCGCTCCGCGTCGCCGGCCTCGGCGGAGGCGGGGACGGGGGCCTCCGGGGCCCCGTCCCGCTCGCGCCGCGCGCGCCACATCGTCCACGCGCCCCGCAGCATCCCGATGGCGAGCCAGGTCAGGTACCCGGCGCCGAGCAGTTTGACGATGCCGAAGAGCATCGGGCTGGTCTGGAGCAGGGCCCCGGCACCGACGGCGGCCAGCGTCATGAGCACGGCGTCCCCGGTGAACACGCCGAAGGCGGCCGTGTACCCCTTGCGCACTCCGCGGCGCGCGGCCACGGAGAGCACGTAGAGCGAGTTCGGGCCCGGCAGCAAAATGATCAGCACGAGGCCGGCGAGATACGTCGGAAGGTCTGTGACACCCAGCATGTGCAGGAGTGTCCCATAGGGACGCACCTGTCGCGCCAGTCGGTTTCACGGAGTGGGCGCCCTGCTGGAATCAACCGGCACGTACGTCCCCCACACCTCCCGCAGCACCCCGCACACCTCCCCCACCGTGGCCCGCGCCCGCAGCGCCTCCCGCATCGGGTACAGCACGTTCTCCGTCCCGGCCGCCGCCTCCCGGAGCGCCGCGAGCGCCTCCGCCACGGCCGCCGCATCGCGCCCCGCCCGCAGCGCGGCGAGCACGGCCCGCTGCCGGTCCTCGATCGCCGGGTCCACGCGCAGCGGCTCGTACGGCTCCTCCTCGGCCAGCACGAACCGGTTGACCCCGACCACCACCCGCTCGCCGCTCTCGGTCTCCCGGGCGATCCGGTACGCGTTCCGCTCGATCTCCCCCTTCTGGAAGCCCGCCTCGATCGCGGCCACCGCCCCGCCCATGGCCTCGACCCGTGCCATCAGCGCGAGCGCCGCCTCCTCCACGTCGTCCGTCATGCGCTCCACCGCGTACGAGCCCGCGAAGGGGTCGACGGTGTGCGGGACGTCCGTCTCGTACGCCAGCACCTGCTGCGTCCGCAGGGCGAGGCGGGCCGATTTCTCCGTCGGCAGCGCGATCGCCTCGTCGAAGGAGTTGGTGTGCAGCGACTGGGTGCCGCCCAGTACGGCGGCGAGCCCCTGCACGGCGACCCGTACCAGGTTCAGCTCGGGCTGCTGCGCCGTCAGCTGCACCCCGGCGGTCTGGGTGTGGAAGCGCAGCATCAGCGATCTCGGGTCCCGGGCCCCGAACTCCTCGCGCATGACGCGGGCCCAGATCCGCCGGGCCGCCCGGAACTTCGCGACCTCCTCCAGGAGGGTGGTGCGGGCGACGAAGAAGAACGACAGCCGGGGCGCGAACTCGTCCACCTCCATCCCGGCGGCCAGCGCGGTACGGACGTACGCGATCGCGTCGGCGAGCGTGAAGGCGATCTCCTGCGCGGGCGAGGCCCCGGCCTCGGCCATGTGGTAGCCGGAGATGGAGATGGTGTTCCACTTGGGGATCTCGGCCCGGCAGTAGCGGAAGGTGTCGGCCGTCAACCTGAGCGAGGGTCCGGGCGGGAAGATGTACGTCCCCCGTGCGATGTACTCCTTGAGCACGTCGTTCTGGACCGTCCCCGTCAGCTCTCCGCCCTCGATCCCCTGTTCCTCGGCGACCAGCTGGTAGAGCAGGAGCAGGAGCGCGGCCGGTGCGTTGATCGTCATCGAGGTGGAGACCCGGTCGAGCGGGATCCCGTCGAACAGCACCCGCATGTCCTCGACCGAGTCGATCGCCACGCCGACCTTGCCGACCTCGCCGTGCGCGAGCGGGGCGTCGGAGTCGTGCCCCATCTGGGTGGGCAGGTCGAAGGCCACGGACAGCCCGGCGGCCCCGCTCGCGATGAGCTGGCGGTAGCGGGCGTTGGACTCGGCGGCGGTGGCGAAGCCGGCGTACTGGCGCATCGTCCAGGGCCGTCCGGTGTACATCGTCGGGTAGACCCCCCGGGTGTACGGGTACGTCCCCGGCTCGCCCAGCTCGGTCTCGGGGTCCCAGCCCGTCAGATCGCGCGGCCGGTAGACGGGTTCGATCGGAATCCCGCTCTCCGTGTGCGCGCGTGGCGTGTCCCATTCCATGGACGGTTCCTCCGTGGCTCCGAGGGTCCCCGGGCTGGTAGAACCTCACCCAGCCGCGGTCGGCCGCCCCGGCGAGGGCCGCTGGTCACAATGGCGCAACATCGCGGGGCTCCCTGCAACTGTCCACGCCCGTCAGGCATCACCTAGATACACGTCGTACGGAACACGCCGTAGAAACCGGGGGACTGCAGATGCACCGCCAGAAAGTCATAATCCGAGCTCTGGGCCTGGCCACCGCCGTCGCACTTGCCGCGACCGCCTGCGGGCCGCAGAAGTCGGAGTCCAAGGGCTCCCCTTCCGCGCCCGCATCGCCCACGGCGGTCGCCTCCCCCGAGACCTCGCCTTCCTCGGACGCCAAGCCCGGCGACGCTTCGCCGTCCGCTTCGCCCTCCGAGTCGACGTCCCCGTCGGCTTCCGCCTCCCCGTCGCCGACCGTCAAGCAGATCATGGCGAACGGGGACGACAGCGACCAGGTGCGCGAGCTCCAGGCCCGGCTGCGCCAGCTCAAGCTGATGTCGGTCGCGCCGACCGGCTTCTACGGTTCGAAGACCACCGCCGCGGTCAAGTCCTTCCAGTCGAAGAACGGCCTGACCGCCACGGGCGGTGTGGACGAGCCCACCTGGAAGAAGATCCAGAGCCTGACCAAGAAGCCGACCGCCGACGAGCTGAACCCGCCGACCGAGAACGTGGCCGACGCGCCCGACCCGCGCTGTATGACGGGCCGGGTCATGTGCATCAGCAAGGAGAGCCGCACCCTCGCCTGGATGATCGACGGCAAGGTCCAGTACACCCTGGACGTCCGCTTCGGCTCCGAGAACACCCCGACCCGCGAGGGCGAGTTCAAGGTGGAGTGGAAGGCCAAGGACTGGACGTCGACGATCTACCACACGCCGATGCCGTACTCGATGTTCTTCAGCAAGGGCCAGGCCGTGCACTACTCGGCTGACTTCGCCGCCCGCGGTTACGCCGGCGCCTCGCACGGCTGCGTGAACGTCCGGGACAAGGTCAAGCTCTCGAAGCTGTTCGACGCCGTCGAGGTGGGCGACAAGGTCGTCGTCTACTGGTGAGGGTCGGAGATTGAGGGCGCGGGCGGGATCGGGGGAACGAATCCCGCCCGCGCCGGTTGCGCAGAGCCCAGGGGTACGGGGGGAACCCCGGCTCATGCGCGGCCGATGACCAGTCGGCTCGTTATGTACTGCGCCGCTGGTTCGAAAAGTGTTACTGCCGGAACGGGGGATGTTTCAGGACACCGTCCGATAGCCGGTCCGGAAACCGCTCAGCGGCGTACGAGCAGCCCGAGCGAGCCGTCCACGCCCTGGCCGCCTTCGACCGGCTTGGCCGGGGTCAGGGTCCCCATCGGGGCGCTCCCGCCGGCCGAGTCCGCCGCACCGGTGCGCGAAGCGCCGCCGCCGGTCCCGTCGATGATCGTCTGGCAGTAGCGGGGGATCCGCAGGAGCCCCTTGGCCAGCTTCACGAGCTTCTCGCGGCGGTCGTTGTCGAGCCGTCCCGCCCGGAAGTCCTGGCACATGGCGACCAGCCGGGGCCGGCTCTCCTTGTCCTTGTCGGCGCCGTCCTCGCCGCCTTCGCCGCCTTCGAGGAAGCGGTCCTTCGTCTCCCTGCCCGGGGTGGAGCCGTTGGCGGACGGGCCGGTCGCGGCGGAGCCGCCCGTCCCGGTACCGCCGGACGCGCCGGGTCCGGCAGGCGTACGCCCCTCCGCGCCGGGGCTGTTCCCCGGGTCCGGGGTGGCTCCCGGACTCCCGGGGCCGCCGGTCGGGATGGACCTCGGCTGCGGGACCAGCGTCGGGGCCGCGCCCTCGGAGCCGTCCGCGGCGCCAGAGGCCGCCGAGGCCCCGACGCTCACCGACGCGGCCGGGGCCGCACCGGCGTTCTCGTGCGTGCTCCGGTCCAGCAGTCCGGCGCCGGCCGCGGCCGCCAGGCCGCCCACGGCGACGCTGGCCACGGCCGCCGCGAGGGCGAAGCGGACCGGGCGACGGCCTCGGGGCGCGGAACCGGAATGCGAAGCGGAACCGGAAGGTACGGCGGAGCCGTGGCCGAAACCAGACCCCCCGCCCCGGAGCGCGCCGGGCGGGCTGAGGTCCACCACGGTCTCGCCGGAGCCGAACAGCTCGGCGCCCGCGGCGGCGTCCGTCCGGGGCACCGTGCCGCGCGCGGCACGGAAGGCGGCCAGCGCCGCGGCCTCTCCGGGCAGTTCCCCGGCGCTCGCCGGGGGCGGCTCGGCCAGTGCGTCGAGGGCGGCGCGCAGCCGCTCCGCGCGGGCGCGGGCGTGGTGCTCGGCGCCAGGCGTGGCCGGTTCTCCGCGCAGCAGTCTGTCCGCCGCGGCTTTGTCCAGCCACCTGTCGCGCTCGTCGGCCATCACATGTCCTTCTGCGTCCGCCAACGTGAATGCGTCACACCGGTTTGCTCTACGAGGCCCCCGCCATGGCCGCGCTGGGCCGGTACGGCGTCGAGATCCCTCCCGCCCCCGGCGTCCCGTGGCTGGTCACCGGCACCAAGGCCGCTGACATTATCCCCAAGTTCGTGGCCCGGTCCGGAGCCGGTACCGGAGTCCGTCCCGAAACCGCTCTCGGCACCCTCCTGCGCGTGGAGCAGCTCGGCCAGCTTCTTCAGGCCCCGGTGCGCGGCGGTGCGTACGGCTCCGGGGCGCTTGCCCAGCGTTTCGGCCGCGGTCTTGGCGTCGAGCCCGACCACGACCCGTAGGACGACGGCTTCCGCCTGGTCCTGCGGGAGCTGGGCTATGAGCGCCATCGTGCGGCCGGTGGACAGGGCCTCCATGGCCTCGCCCGCGGTGTCGGACTCGGCGGCCCAGCTCATCAGCTCGGTCTCGTCGCCGCCGACGGCGGGGCGGCGGCCGCGCATCCGGATGTGGTCGAGGGCGCGGTTGCGGGCGATGCGGGCGGCCCAGCCGCGGAAGCGGTCGGCGTCGCCGGTGAAGGAGTCGAGGTCGCGGGCGATCTGCAGCCAGGCTTCGGAGGTGACGTCCTCGGCGTCGCCGTCTCCGACGAGCGTGCGGACGTATCCGAGCAGGCGTGGGTGCACGGCGCGGTACACAGTACGGAACGCGTTCTCGTCGCCGTCTTGTGCCGCGAGCACCGCGGTGGTCAGCTCCGCGTCGTCCGCCAGCAAAGTCCCCAACCCGTTCACTGTCCTGTACGTGTGGCGCAAATCAGCACGTTACGGGTTTCAAGCACCTTCGTCCACGAGTTGTACAACGAGCAACCAATCCTGCGCGGAGCGAGGTGTGACACAAAACGCACCGGGGACGCTGACTGGGGTACGGGCTTGTCGCACGAGTCCGTGACGGATGGCGGCCGGGGCCTCTCCTGTGGGGGGTGGCGGCCTCGGCCGCCCTCCCCTTTCCCGGCCTTCCCTCCGGCCATCATGCCTCCCTCCCCGCGCGGCCCGGCAGGCGGCCTTCGGCGCGGGGCGCGCGCCCCGCGCACGACACGCGCGCGACCCCGGGATGAGGCCTTGTCATCCTTTCGGCTCACTTCCGGGTGAAAACCCGGAATGCGTACGACACACCCGGCCCCGCGTCGATAGCGTGGCGGTACACCCGCGCCACGCCACGAGGAGCCCCCCGCTGTCCAGCCACCTTCCGGCACAGGCCCGCGGAAGCTCCGATCCCTCCCAAGACTCCGGGCTCGCGCGGTTCAACGCCCTGTCCCCCGAGGCCGCCCACTCCGTGCTGCTGCACTGCTGCGGCAGCACCCGCTGGGCCCAGCGGGTGGCGGCCCACCGCCCCTACCCCGATCACGGCGCGCTGCTCGCCGCCGCGGACGAGGCCTCGTACGACCTCTCCCAGGCGGACCTCTCGGAGGCGCTGGCCGGCGAGTTCCCGCCGGAGCTGGAGCACGGGGCCTCGTACGCCGCGCTGCTGGCGCTCGACGCGGCCCACGCGGAGTACGAGCGGACGTACCGCCACGCCTTCGTGATCTGCCTCGACGGGCACACCCCGGAGGAGCAGGCGGACCAGCTGCTGGCCGCGATCCGGCGGCGGATGGAGCTGGACGTGGACGAGGAGCGCGCGATCTCCGCGGACGAGCTCCGCCGCGTCGCGCAGGTCCGGCTGTCCGACCTGACACACTGGCTGACCTCGGCGGATGGGGTATCTGCTGCCGAATTCGGGCTATTCGCCCCTGTGGGATAGTCCGTCCGTGCCTGTTTGATCACACCGATGGCCCCCGCGCAAGGGAACCGACAAAGCGTCGCTACGATGTCCGGGGCCGGAGGACCGTACCCGGCCGGGCCCGACCGACAAAGAAGCCGGCTGGCCCCCGCCCCGCTTCCGGAGGGTTTTCCGTGCCGGCTGGAACGTTGTACCGCGGCCGGGAAGGAATGTGGTCCTGGGTGGCTCATCGAGTCACCGGCGTCCTCATCTTCTTCTTCCTGTTCGTACACGTCCTCGACACCGCTCTCGTCCGCGTCTCCCCCGAGGCGTACGACGATGTCGTGGCTACCTACAAGACTCCGATCGTCGCGCTGCTGGAGTACGGCCTCGTCGCCGCAATCCTGTTCCACGCGCTCAACGGTCTCCGTGTCATCGCCGTGGACTTCTGGTCCAAGGGCCCCCGCTACCAGAAGCAGATGCTCTGGTCCGTCGTGGGCGTCTGGGTCGTGCTGATGGCCGGGGCCGTTTACCCCGTCCTGCACCACGCCTACCTCGAACTGTTCGGGAAGTGACACGCATGTCTTCTGACACTTCTTCCGCTCAGGCCATCGGCGCCGTGGAAGGGGTCTCCCTCTACGACGTCGACAACCCGGCGCCGTACATCGAGGCCCCGCGCAAGCGGACCAGCAAGACCCCGCGCTCGACGCGCGGCAACTTCGAGATGGTCGCGTGGCTCTTCATGCGCCTCTCGGGCATCGTGCTGGTCGTGCTGGTCCTCGGCCACCTGCTGATCCAGCTCGTCCTCGACGGCGGCGTGTCCAAGATCGGCTTCGCCTTCGTGGCCGGCCGCTGGGCGTCCCCGTTCTGGCAGGGCTGGGACCTGCTGATGCTGTGGCTCGCGATGCTCCACGGTGCCAACGGCCTGCGTACCGTCATCAACGACTACGCGGAGCGCGCCAACACGCGGCTGTGGCTCAAGGGCCTGCTCTACACCGCCACCGTGTTCACCATTCTTCTGGGCACGCTGGTGATCTTCACCTTCGACCCGAACATCCGCTAGGCAACGGGGCTGAGGCGAAACCAATGAAGATCCACAAGTACGACACCGTCATCGTCGGCGCGGGTGGCGCGGGAATGCGCGCCGCCATCGAGTCGACGAAGCGCAGCCGCACCGCCGTGCTGACCAAGCTCTACCCCACCCGCTCCCACACGGGCGCCGCGCAGGGCGGCATGGCCGCCGCGCTCGCCAACGTGGAGGACGACAACTGGGAGTGGCACACCTTCGACACGGTCAAGGGCGGTGACTACCTGGTCGACCAGGACGCCGCCGAGATCCTGGCGAAGGAGGCCATCGACGCGGTCCTCGACCTCGAAAAGATGGGCCTGCCGTTCAACCGCACCCCGGACGGCACCATCGACCAGCGCCGCTTCGGCGGCCACTCGCGCAACCACGGTGAGGCGCCGGTCCGCCGGTCCTGCTACGCCGCGGACCGCACCGGTCACATGATCCTCCAGACCCTGTACCAGAACTGCGTCAAGGAGGGCGTGGAGTTCTTCAACGAGTTCTACGTCCTGGACCAGCTCCTGGTCGAGGAGGACGGCGTCAAGAAGTCGGCCGGCGTGGTCGCGTACGAGCTCGCCACCGGCGAGATCCACGTGTTCCAGGCGAAGTCCGTCATCTACGCCTCCGGCGGCACCGGCAAGTTCTTCAAGGTGACCTCCAACGCGCACACCCTCACGGGTGACGGCCAGGCGGCCTGCTACCGCCGCGGCCTGCCGCTGGAGGACATGGAGTTCTTCCAGTTCCACCCGACGGGCATCTGGCGCATGGGCATCCTGCTGACGGAGGGCGCCCGCGGTGAGGGCGGCATCCTCCGCAACAAGGACGGCGAGCGCTTCATGGAGAAGTACGCGCCGGTCATGAAGGACCTCGCTTCCCGTGACGTCGTCTCGCGCTCCATCTACACCGAGATCCGCGAAGGCCGCGGCTGCGGTCCGGCCGGTGACCACGTGTACCTGGACCTGACGCACCTGCCGCCGGAGCAGCTCGACGCGAAGCTCCCGGACATCACCGAGTTCGCGCGCACGTACCTGGGCATCGAGCCGTACACGGACCCGATCCCGATCCAGCCCACCGCGCACTACGCCATGGGCGGCATCCCGACCAACGTCGAGGGTGAGGTCCTCAGCGACAACACCACCGTCGTCCCGGGCCTGTACGCGGCCGGCGAGGTCGCCTGCGTCTCCGTGCACGGCGCCAACCGCCTGGGCACCAACTCGCTGCTGGACATCAACGTCTTCGGCAAGCGCTCGGGCATCGCCGCGGCGGCGTACGCCCACGCGCACGACTACGTCGAGCTGCCCGAGAACCCGGCGCAGCAGGTCATCGACCAGGTCGAGCGGCTGCGCGCCTCCACGGGCAACGAGCGGGTCGCCGACCTGCGCCTGGAGCTCCAGGAGACGATGGACGCCTGCGTGATGGTGTTCCGCACCGAGCAGACGATCAAGACCGCGGTCGAGAAGATCGCGGAGCTGCGCGAGCGCTACAAGAACGTCTCGGTCCAGGACAAGGGCAAGCGCTTCAACACGGACCTGCTGGAGGCCATCGAGCTGGGCAACCTGCTCGACCTGGCCGAGGTCATGGCCGTGTCCGCGCTGGCGCGCAAGGAGTCCCGCGGCGGTCACTACCGCGAGGACTACCCGAACCGCGACGACGTCAACTTCATGCGCCACACCATGGCGTACCGCGAGGTCGACGACAACGGCCAGGACTCGGTCCGCCTGGACTACAAGCCCGTCGTCGTCACCCGCTACCAGCCGATGGAGCGTAAGTACTGATGGCCACCCCGACCATGTCCAAGACGGACCAGATGGAGGCGGCGGCCGCCGCCTCGCCGTTCATCACGGTCACGTTCCGGATCCGCCGCTTCAACCCCGAGATCTCGGACGAGTCGCAGTGGCAGGACTTCCAGATCGAGATCGACCCGAAGGAGCGCGTGCTCGACGGTCTCCACAAGATCAAGTGGGACCTCGACGGCACGCTGACCTTCCGTCGCTCGTGCGCGCACGGCATCTGCGGCTCCGACGCGATGCGGATCAACGGCAAGAACAGGCTCGCCTGCAAGACGCTGATCAAGGACATCAACCCGGAGAAGCCGATCACGGTCGAGGCCATCAAGGGCCTCACCGTGATGAAGGACCTCGTGGTCGACATGGAGCCCTTCTTCCAGGCGTACCGGGACGTCATGCCGTTCCTGGTCACCAAGGGCAACGAGCCGACGCGCGAGCGCCTGCAGTCCGCCGAGGACCGCGAGCGCTTCGACGACACCACCAAGTGCATCCTGTGCGCCGCGTGCACGTCCTCGTGCCCGGTGTTCTGGAACGACGGCCAGTACTTCGGCCCGGCGGCGATCGTCAACGCGCACCGCTTCATCTTCGACTCGCGTGACGAGGCCGGCGAGCAGCGGCTGGAGATCCTGAACGACAAGGACGGCGTGTGGCGCTGCCGCACGACCTTCAACTGCACCGACGCGTGCCCGCGTGGCATCGAGGTCACGAAGGCGATCCAGGAAGTGAAGCGGGCGCTCATCACCCGCCGCTTCTGATTCGGTCGTAGTCAGTCGTACGAGGGGCCCCCGGGGGCGGGGGGGGGGGCGGCCCCGCGGGGGGGGGGGGGGCGCCGCCCCCGCCCCCGCCCCCCCCCCCCGCCCCAAAAAAACAACCAAGCGCGCGC
>NZ_JBHYVM010000023.1:38767-63268 GCF_042750105.1 Streptomyces sp. NPDC059443
GGCCTGCGCTCAGCCTGCGTGGGGTGCGGGGGGGGCGGTGGCGGGGGGGGCGCCGCGCCGGGCGGCGCCCGCCCCCCCCGCCCCCCCCCGCCCCCCTTCGGCGTATCCGCCGGCTCCCGGCAGCCGTCTCGTCGACGAACATCACGCTTCCCGTGTCCGGAGATTGGGAGGGGGCACCGGCAATCGGCCTACTGGCCCGGGGAGTGCTGTGTAAGGATCGGCTACATGAGTGAGCAGCAGCCGAATCCGTACGCGGGCGACCCGAGCCAGGGTGCCGGCCGGCAAGACGACAAGTGGGCGCCCGGCACACCGAGTTACGGCTCCCCGGCGCAGCCCGGATACGGATACCCGCCGGCCGGTCCGCCCCAGCCCGGCTACGGCTACCCGCCGGCCGCCCCCTCCCAGCCGGGGTACGGGTACCCGCAGCCCCCGACCTACCAGCCGACCGTCGGCGGCGCGGGCATGGCGGCGCCGATGCCCCAGGCACCCCCGATGCCCCCGGCCCCCTCCGCGGGGTACCCGGCGGCCGGGCTCTCACTGGGCGACATCACCATCGCCGGGGACCAGATCATCACTCCGTCGGGCAACATGCCGCTGAAGGGGGCGATCTGGAACGCCACCGACTTCTCCCGGACGGAGGAGAAGATCCCGGCGCACGCGATCGTGCTGGCCGTCATCTTCTTCCTGTTCTGCCTGCTCGGCCTGCTCTTCCTGTTGATGAAGGAGCGCCGCACGACGGGCTACATCCAGATCACGGTCAACAGCGCCGGCCGCCACCACTCCACGATGATCCCAGCCGTGGACCCGGGCACGTTCATGTGGGTGATGAGCCAGCTCAACCAGGCCCGCGCGCTGAGCATGTGACGCGGCCCCGGGGGCCCGGAGGCCCTCGGGAAACCCGCTGGTACGGGCCGTTCGGCGGTTGCGAGAATCGGCCAATGATCCTTTCTCATGATGTGGCCGGACCCGTAGATGCTCCGGCCGTCGTACTGCTCCACTCCTCCGTGTGCGACCGGCGGATGTGGGAGCCCCAGTGGCAGCCGCTGCTCGACGCCGGGTTCCGGGTGGTGCGGCCGGACTTCCGGACCTGCGGGCAGTCCCCGGCCGCCGAGGCCCCGTACAGCGACTACGGCGATGTGGCGGAGCTGCTGGACCACCTCGGGATCGAGCGGGCCGCGGTCGTCGGGGCCTCGTACGGCGGGCGGGTGGCGCTCACCTTCGCCGCGCTGCACCCGGACCGGGTGAGCGCGCTGGCGCTGCTGTGTCCCGGCCGGCCCGGGCACCGGCCCACCGCGGAGCTGCGGAAGTTCGGTGCGGCCGAGGACGTCTTCCTCGACGCCGGGGACCTGAAGGGCGCGGCCGA
Source organism: Streptomyces sp. NPDC059443 (assembly GCF_042750105.1). NCBI lineage: Bacteria > Bacillati > Actinomycetota > Actinomycetes > Kitasatosporales > Streptomycetaceae > Streptomyces > Streptomyces sp. NPDC059443. The sequence continues at coordinate 40,131 of NZ_JBHYVM010000023.1, forward strand.
GTTCAACGCCCAGTACTGGCTCGGCCCGGACGCCACCGCCGAGGTGCACGCGCTCGTACGGGACATGCAGCTGGGGAACTTCCAGTCCCCGCCCGCCGCCACCGGGAACCACGAGCTGCCCGAGCCCGAGGTCGACCTGTCCGGCATCACCGCCCCCGTCCTCGCCGTCAGCGGTGCGCACGACGTCGTCGACTTCCGCGAGATCCCGGCCGGGCTCCCTTCCGAGATCCCCGGCGCGGTCCACGTCGAACTCCCCCGGGCCGGCCACCTCCCGTCCCTGGAACGCCCGGAGGAGACCACCCGGCTGCTGCTGGAGTTCCTCCCGCGCGGCTGATCCGGAGCCACGGCAGAGCCCCCGGCCGCCCCTGGCCGGGGGCTCCGCCGTGGGGCCCGCGGGGCGGCCCCTAGGTGGCGGGGGCCCCTTCCGTGTCGAAGGTGTAGAACTTGCGGTGGTCCAGCATGTCGGCCGGGGTCACGTCCGTCCACGGCGACATGACGCCGTGCAGGTCGACCACGTCCGGTGTCGGAGTGGCGGGCAGGTACGTGGACTTCGGGTTCCGCCGCTGCCATTCGGCCCAGAGCATGTCGATGAAGGCGTGGTGCATCCAGAAGACCGGGTCGTTGGGGGACGCCGCGGTGGCCATGTGACCGCCGATCCACACGTGGACGCGGTTGTGGAGGTTGGCGCCGCGCCAGCCTTCGAGGTGGTTGCGGAAGCCGTTGGAGGTGCTGTTCCAAGGGGCCGCGTCGTACTCGGGCATGGCGAGGACGGCGTTCACCTCCGCCTTGGTCGGCAGCTCGGGCACGCCCGCGCCGAGGGTGCGCCGCAGGTACTGGCGCTGGTCCACTCCCACGGTGATGGGCCACTTGCCCGCCTTGTAGGCGAAGGGCCCGTCGAGCACCTGCCCGTCCCGTGCCCGGCTGCTGCCGCCCATGAAGTCCGCGGCCCAGAGGGAGGAGCCGGGGGTCCGGTCGACGGTCCAGTCCCAGTACGGGAGCGAGACCTTCGGATCCACCTTCTGCAACTGGGCTTCGAAGCCGAGCAGGAAGCGCCGGTGCCAGGGGAGGAAGGAGGGGGCGCGGTGGCCGACCCGGGTACCGAGGTCGGAATCGTTCATCAGGAAGGCGTTGTGGGCATCGACGTACCGGTCGTAGACGCCCGTCCGCTTGAGTTCGAGGAGCGCGTTGGTGAAGGCGCGCTTCTCCTCGGCGGTGAGCTTGGCCTGACTCTTGCGGACGGTCATACGGCGACGCCGCCCTTCGGTGCGAACGGAACGAGGGCCGCGCCCTGGAGGTCGCGGATGGCCGCGCGGGCGGCCTCCACCGGGTTCGGATACGTCTGGTAGTGGTTGACGACGCTGACCCAGGTGCCGTCCGCGTTGGGCATGATGTGCAGCTCGTTGCCGTCGATCTTGACGGTGGGCACGCCGACGCCGTGGTGGCCGCCCGCGCCGAGAGTGATCTGGATGCGGCGGCCCTCGAAGACCTCGTCGATGCCGCCGGTAGGTATGGAAACGGGCGAGCCGGACGCCCCGGCAGCCGGGGGGCCGGCCGACTTGGACGTGCAGGCGGTCAGCCCGAGAGCGGTGGTGGCGCCGGCAGCCATGCCCAGGGCATGCCGGCGGGTGATCTTCTTCATGGCTCGAAGAAATACCAGAGGTGCGTGAACGGCTGACCGGCGCCCCGGAGTTACTGCGGTCCGGCCCGACGGGAACGGTTCGCTTGAACCTGTTCAAAAATTGCTCTACAGTCAGCGACGTCAGCAATTGAACACGTTCAAGGGGGCTGAGGGCAATGGACCTCACCGTGATCGCGTACGTCATCTACCTGCTCGTCAGCATCGGACTCACCGTCTGGGTGGCCCGTACCCTCAGCCGCAACGGCCGCATCTTCATCGCCGACGTCCTGCACGGGAACGAGAAGCTCGCGGACGCCGTCAACCACCTCCTGGTGGTCGGGTTCTACCTGGTCAACATCGGCTTCGTGACCCTCTACCTGCGGTCGGGCGAGACGATCCTCGAAGCCCGAGGGCTCTTCGAGGCCCTCTCGGTCAAGATCGGCGTCGTCCTCCTGGTCCTCGGCGTCATGCACCTCGGCAACGTCTGGGTCCTGAACAAGATGCGCCGCCGGGGGATCATGGAGCGCCAGCAGATGCCGCCGGTCGCCCCCCAGGCGTGGACCGCGCCCGCCGGGGCCTGATCCCGATGGCCACCACGGCAACCGCGGCCGCCACGGCGACCGCGTCGACCACGGCGACCCGGCACCTGACGGTGCTGTACGACGCGAACTGCCCGCTCTGCGTCCACATCCGGCACTGGCTGCTGGGACAGCGCTGGCTGGTGCCGCTCCGGCTGATCCCCGCCGCTTCCTTCGAGGCGCAGCGCCGCTACCCGCGGCTCGACCACTCCTCGACGCTGCGGGAGATCACGGTCATCGGGGACAAGGGCCAGGTGTGGACCGGGACGGACGCCTTCATCGTCTGCCTGTGGGCGCTGGCCGAGCACCGTCCGAAGGCGAACTGGCTGGCCACACCGGCCGGCCGGCCCTTCGCCAAAGCCGTCATGTACACCGCCGCCAAATGGCGGGAGGCCGTACGGGACGGATCGGGGGACGCGGCGGCGGGCCCGGGGGAAGACCCGGGGGAACCGGCCTGTGACGACCACTGCTCCGTACCCCGATAGGGTCATACACCGTGACTGATCAGAAGGCTCCCAAGAGCGAGCAGACCCGCACGCTCATCCTCGAAACCGCGCTCCGTCTCTTCCAGGAGCGCGGCTTCGACAAGACGACGATGCGCGGTATCGCCAAGGAGGCCGGGGTCTCGGTCGGCAACGCCTACTACTACTTCGAGTCGAAGGAACACCTGGTCCAGGGGTTCTACGACCGGATCGGCGCCGCCCACCTCGCGGCGGTGCGCCCGATCCTGGAGAACGAGACCGATCTCCAGAAGCGGCTCGCGGGCGTACTGACCAGCTGGCTGGACATCGCGGCGCCCTACCACGAGTTCGCCTCGCAGTTCTTCAAGAACGCGGCGGACCCGGAAAGCCCGCTCAGCCCCTTCTCCCCGGAATCGGAAGCGGCCCGCAACCAGGCCATCAACATGCACCGCGAGGTGCTGGCGGGGGCCAAGACCAAGGTTCCGGACGAACTGGCCGACGTACTGCCGGAGCTGATGTGGCTCTCGCAGATGGGCCTGGTCCTCTACTGGGTCTTCGACCGCTCCCCGAACAGCGAGAAGACCCGGCGGCTCGCCCAGCGCGGCGCGCAGCTGACGACGCGGGGCATCATCCTGGCCCGGTTCCGGGTGCTGCGCCCGCTGGTGCGCGAGGTCCACGAACTCTTCACGGACTTCCTGCCGGGCATGGCCCAGACCGCCGTGTCGGGGAAGGCGGGCTCCCGCAAGCGGGCCTCGGACCCGGACGCCGGTCCCGAGGAATAGCCGGTACGGGGCTCCGCGCGCGCACGGAGCTCCGATACGCGTACGGAGCCCCGTACGGCCGTCAGCCCCGTACGGCCGTTACAGCCAGTTGAGCTCCCACAGGCGCCAGACGCCCGTGCCGTCCGAGAGGAACTGCGCGCCGGTGACGGCCTCGCGGGACATCACGTAGTCCTTCTTCTGCCAGATCGGCAGGATCGGTACCTCCTGGGCGACGAGCTTCTGGAGATCGCGGAAGTCGTTGGCGGCGGCGGCGCGGTCCGAGAAGGACTGGGTCCGGGTGATGAGGTCGCCGACGGCCTTGTTCGAGAAGCCGTTGTTCATCGAGGAGTCGGCGCCGACGAGCGGGGCCAGGAAGTTGTCCGCGTCCGGGAAGTCGGCGATCCAGCCGATGGTGTAGGCGTCGAACTCGCCGGCCGCGTACCCCTTCTGGAAGTCGGCCCACACGTCGACCTGCTTGATGTTCAGGTGGAACAGGCCGGTGGACTCCAGCTGCTTCTTGATCTCCTCGGCCTCGGCCACGTTCGTGCCGCGCACGTTGACCCCGAGGTTGATCGTGACCGGGGTGGTGATCCCGGCGTCCTTGAGGAGCTTCTTCGCGGTGAGCCCGTTCGGCGAGGGCCAGGCGTCGAAGAACGGCGTGGTGTGCGCGGCGATGCCCGCCGGGACCAGCGAGTAGAGCGGGGTGACCGTGCCCTTGTAGACGGTGCCCGCCACCGTGGAGCGGTCGATGACCGCGGCGATGGCCTGGCGGACGGCGGTCTGCGCCACCGAGGAGCCGGGGCGGACGTTGAAGACCATGCTGCGGATCTCGGTGCCGCCCGAGGTCTGGTAGCGGGTGTCCTTCACGCCCGGGTTGAGGGCGGCGAGGGTGGCCGGCGGCATGTCCCGGTGGGCGACCTCGATCCCGTGGTCGTTCCAGGCCTGTTCGAGCTGCGCGGAGTCCTTGAAGTACCGGACGTTGACGGGCGCCTTGGCGATCTTGCCCTGGCCCTTGTACGCGGGGTTCGGCTTGAGCTCGGCGCTCGTGCCCGGCGTGTAGGCGCCGAGGGTGAACGGGCCGGTGCCGTCGGCCTTGTCGCCCTCGCGCAGGGCCTTGGCCGGGTACTTGTCCTTGTCCACGATCGAGGCGGCGCCCGTCGCGATCTTGAACGGGAAGGTGGCGTCCCCGGCGGAGAGGTTGAAGGTGACCGTGTCGCCCTCGGCCTTGACCGATTCCAGGGTGTTGAACAGCGGTGCCGGACCCTGGTCGGAGTTGATCGCCTTGATCCGGTCGAAGGAGTACTTGACGTCCTCGGCGGTGACCGCGCGGCCGGAGGAGAACTTCAGGTCGGGGCGGAGCTCGCACTGGTACGTGGTGAGCTTCTCACCGACGAACTTGCAGACGGAGGCGGCGTCGGGCACCGGGACGTCCGAACCGGTCTTGATGGTCAGCAGCGACTGGTAGACGTTGCTGAACAGGGCCCAGGAACCGGCGTCGTACGCCCCGGCGGGGTCGAGGGAGGAGACCACGTCGCTCGTACCGACGCGGATCGCCTTGCCGCCGCCGGCTTCCTCCGGCAGCAACTGCCAGGTGGCGACCCCGGCGACGGCCACGACCAGCCCTGCCGCGATGACTTTCGAGCGGACAGACCGCAACATCCTTGACCCCACCCCATGTGGCCGCACACCGTTGCGTACGACCTGCTATCCGATTATCGGTCAGCCAATCATGGAATTTCGGCCTCGGGAAGGCCGATACACGGCGAGTCGTTGACGATTGAGGGGGTTCAGGCCTGATATGAGGCGAGTTCGACGACTGTGATGTCCGACGGAGCCCCGACCCGGACCGGCGGCCCCCAGGCCCCGGCGCCGCGCGATACGTACAGCTGGGTGTCGCCGTAGCGCTCCAGCCCGGCGACGGTGGGGTTGGCGAGCTCGGCGATGTACTTGCCCGGCCAGAGCTGGCCGCCGTGGGTGTGCCCGGACAACTGGAGGTCGACCCCGTGCCGGACGGCCTGGTCGATCACGATGGGCTGGTGGGCGAGGAGCACGGCGGTACGGGCGCGGTCGCGGTCTCCGAGGGCCGCCTCGAAGTCGGGCCCGTGGCCCTCGCTCTCCCCCGCGACGTCGTTGACTCCGGCCAGGTCGAAGTACGGGAGCGGGCGGCGGGCGTTCTCCAGCGGCGTGAGGCCGAGCTCGCGGACGTGCTCCACCCACTGGGCGGCGCCGGAGAAGTACTCGTGGTTGCCGGTGACGAAGTACGAGCCGTGCCGCGCGCGCAGGTTCCTGAGCGGCTCGGCGGCCGGACCGAGGTCGTGGACGCTGCCGTCGACGAGGTCGCCGACCACGGCGATGAGGTCGGGCTGGGTCCGGTTGATGGTGTCGACGATGCGGGTGGTGTGGGCGCGGCCGAGGATCGGGCCGAGGTGGATGTCGCTGACGACGGCGATGCGGAAGCCGTGCGCTGCGCGCGGCAGCTTCGCCAGGGGTACCTGGACCCGCTTCACGCGGGGGCCGCGGAGGACTCCGTAGGTGCCGTAGCCGACGGTGCCGAGCGCTGCCGCGCCGGCGGCGCCGGCTACGGTCCGGGCGAAGCGGCGGCGGCTGACCGTGTTCCGGGCGGTCGCCCCGGCCGGGGTGACCGCGGCGGGGGCTGCGGGCTGGCCGGGGGCTGCGAGGGTTGCCTGCGGCGCTGATCCCCTCCCCGCCCCTTCCCGCTGTGCCGGATCGTGCGGCTCCGCCGCGCGGCGGGGCTCCGCCCCGGACCCCGCAGCGGTGGTGCCCGGGGTGGGCGGGGCCGCCTCAGGGGCTGCGTTCGACCGGCGGAGCCATACCGCTCGGAGGGGCTCCGCGACCAGCATCGCCATGGACAGGTACAGCAGGACCGCCAGCCAGAGGAAGCCCGGCCAGGCGACCGTGCGCTGGAGCCAGAAGGGGGCTCCCACGCGGCCCGCGACCAGGGCGGCCACCGCGAGGAGCGGCAGGGCGACGGCCAGGGCCGTGCCCGCGCGGCGGGTGCGGGTGCCCGGGGCGGTGGTGTCGCGGACCAGCCGGATCCAGAGCCAGCGGTGCACCAGGGCCAGGAGGGCCAGTACGAGAAGGGCCACCACGGCGAACACGACGACGGTCACGCGTCCGGACCCTTACGTGATTCGCGCCGCAGCGCCCGGACCCCGCGCAACCCGATCACTCCGACGGCCGTCCCCAGGAGAAAGGACGCCACCGCCAGGAGAAGGTGGACCCAGAAGTACGCGGTCGGGCTCCCTGCCTCGTCGAACGCCAGACCGCTGCCGTCCTTCCACAGGTTCCGGACGAAAGACACCCAGATGAACCAGCTCCACACTCCGAAGGCGAGCAGGAACCAGGAAGCGGCGCGGCTGAGTTTCATGAGCTCAGTATCGGTTTCGTCGCCGGGACGGACGCGCCGGGGTGGGCTGTCCCGGCGGTGGTTGCGGCGGGTTGGCCGGTCCGCGCCGGTGGTCACAGCATCGGGATGTACTTTCACCTGCGTGTCTGCCAAGAAGACCGCGCTGACGGTCCTTTCCGCCGCACTTCCCGCGCTGCTGCTCCCGACCCTGTTCGTGTCGCCCGCGTACGCCGCGCCGACGCCCACGCCGACGCCGCCCGCCGACGGGAAGGGGCAGCCGGCCAAGGCGCCCGCGCCTCCCGCCTCGATGTCGACGGTCGGCGGAGCCGCGCTCGGGCAGCCCGGTACGCAGGTCAACCTGCTGCCCGGCGCCCCCGCCCTGCCGGCGAACCTGACGGGCCGCTCCTGGATCGTGGCCGACGCGGAGACCGGTGAGGTCCTGGCGGCGCACAACGCGCACTGGCGCCTTCCCCCGGCTTCCACGATGAAGATGCTCTTCGCCGACACCGTCCTGCCGACCCTGCCCAAGGAGACGGTCCACAAGGTCACCGAGCAGGAGCTGTCCGGGGTCGGCGCCGGTTCCAGTCTGGTCGGGGTCAAGGAGGACGCCGAGTACAGCGTCCACGACCTGTGGCTCGGGGTGTTCCTGCGCTCCGGGAACGACGCCGTGCACGTACTTTCGGCCATGAACGGCGGCGTCGAGAAGACCGTCAAGGACATGCAGGCGCACGCCGAGGAGCTCCAGGCCCTGGACACCCACGTGGTGTCCCCGGACGGCTACGACGCTCCGGGGCAGGTCTCCAGCGCCTACGACCTCACCCTCATCGCCCGCTCCGGCCTACAGAAGCCGGACTTCCGGGAGTACTGCGGCACGGCCAGCGCGAAGTTCCCCGGCAAGCAGGAGGCCGGGAAGCCCCGCGAGACCTTCGAGATCCAGAACACCAACCGGCTGATGACCGGCGCGGGCGGCCTGTCCCCCTACAAGGGCATCGCCGGGGTGAAGAACGGCAACACCACCATGGCCGGCTCCACCTTCACCGGCGCCGCACAGCGCGGCGACAAGAAGCTGCTGGTCACGGTGATGAACCCGGGTACCGGTGGCGTCAACTCGGTGTACGAGGAGACCGCCGAACTGCTGGACTGGGGTTTCGCGGCGTCCGGGAAGGTCAAGCCGGTGGGTGAGCTGGTGCCGCCGAAGAGCGCGGACACCTCCTCCCACGGGTCCCCGGCCCAGTCCCACGAGAACAACCCCGCGGCGACCGGCGGCGGCTCCGGCGGTGGCGGGGTCACCACCGCCCTCGGCATCACGGGCGGGGTGCTGGCCCTGCTGGCCGGCGGGGCGTACGTGATCAACCGGCGCCTGCCGCGGGGGCGCGGCCGCCGCTCCGGGGGCCCCGAGGCCTCGTAGAGCAGCGGACCGGGCGGATCGGGCGGAGCGGAGCGGTTGGCGGACCGGCGGGGCGGCTTACGCCGCGGATCCGGCCGGCTCCGCCGGGTCCGGCTCCGGGTCCTCCGCCCCGTCGCCGTCCGCGTCGTCGCGGCTCGCCGTCCAGGCGGCGCAGAACAGCAGCAGCTTCGCCGTCAGGTTGATCCAGATCAGCAGGGCGATCGGCACGCCGAAGGCCCCGTACATGCTCTTCGTGGCGACCCCCCGCATGTAGCCGCTGAGCAGCAGCTTCAGCAGCTCGAAGCCGGCCGCGCCGATGAGGGCCGCCTGGATCAGACGGCCGCGCGGGGGTTCGACGCCCGGCAGCAGGGTCAGGACGTAGAGCAGGAGCAGGAAGGCGGCCAGGACGCCGACGAGGAAGGCCGCTGCGCGCAGCAGGCCGCCGCCCACGCCGTCCTGCGGCAGGCCGGCCCAGTCGCCGGCCCTGCCGACCAGGCTGGAGCCGATGATCGAGGCCGCGGCCGAGGCCAGGACCGCCGCGCCGAGGCCGATGAGGACCAGGGCGTCCTTGCCCTTGCGGACGACGGGGTTGCCCTCGTCCTCGTCGTCCCTGTCCCATACGGCGCGCAGGCAGCCGCGCATCGAGCCGACCCACCCGATGCCGGTGAAGAGCAGGATTCCGGCGGCCACCAGCCCGACCGTGCCCGCGTTCGCGACGAGGGCGTTGATGTCGAGCTGGTCGGAGATGCCGGGCACCTGCTCGGCGAGGTTCTTCTGGAGCCGGTCGAGCTGGTCCTGGCTGAGCAGCGCCGCGCCGATCGCGGCGGCCACGGTGATCAGGGGGAAGAGCGCGACGAAGCTGATGAAGGTGATCGCGGCGGCGAGCCGGCCCCAGTGCACCCGGCTGAGCCGCTGGTACGAACGCCACAGGTGGGTCCGCATCAGCGCGGACATCAGGGGCCCGATCACCGGGAGTTTCGTCAGCCAGTCCATACGGTCACCGTAAATGAGCTGTCGGAAATAGCCAGGATTGCCACATTCGGGGACTACGGTCGTCGATTGTGACTTTTCGCCCGACGGCTCGGCCGTTCCACGCCCTGATCCTGCGGAGGATCAGCTTCCGGTTCCGGTTCCTGCGTCAGGAACGGCGTACGGTCGCCTCGCCCGCGGCGGCCGCCGGACTGTCGGTCGATGAGCCCAGCTGCGCCGGAACGCCCGGCGCGCCACCTCCGAACGGATACTCCCGCAGCTTGCGCCAGACCCCGTCCGAGCCCTGCTCGTAGAGCGCGAAACCGCCGCAGGTCCACTGCGCCGCATAGTCCGCGAGGGTGCTGAACGCCAGGTCCATCGCCTCCTCGGAGATCCCGTGGGCGATCGTGACGTGCGGGTGGTACGGGAACGCCAGATCCCGGCTGAGCGGCCCCCGCGGGTCGCGGATCCGGTCCTGGAGCCGGGTGCAGCCCGTACCGCCCTCGACGACCTGGACGAAGACGACCGGCGAGAGGGGCCGGAAGGTTCCCGTGCCGGCCAGCCGCATCGGGAAGGGCCGGCAGACGGCCGCGACCTCGGCCAGGTGGGCGCGGATCTCCGGCAGCCGGTCCGCGGCCACCTCGGTCGGCGGTACGAGGGTGACGTGCGTGGGAATGCCGTACGCGGCGGCGTCCCCGAAGCCCGCGCGCAGCTGCTGGAGGCTGCTGCCGTACGGCTCCGGGACCGCGATCGAAACGCCGAGCGTTACGGTCCCCACGTATCTCTCCTCCGCCTGTCGTTCCTGTGCGTCGTCAGTGCTGCGACCGTGTGCGACCTGTGAGCCGCGAGGGTGCTGCCGCACCAGTGTGGCGCCAGCACCCCCCAGATCGCCAGGGCCCTCTTTCCCCTCCCGCGTCCGTCAGTGCTTCGCGGGCAGGAATCCGAGGTGGTCGTACGCCTGCGCCAGAGTCTCCGAAGCGACCGCGCGAGCCTTCTCCGCGCCCTTGGCCAGCAGGTTGTCCAGGGTCTCCGGGTCGTCCAGGTACTCCTGGGTGCGCTGCTTGAACGGTGTGACGAAATCGACCATCACTCCGGCGAGATCGGTCTTGAGCGCGCCGTAGCCCTTGCCCTCGTACGCGGTCTCCAGCGCGGCGACCGACTCACCCGTGAGGGTGGAGAAGATCGTGAGCAGATTGCTGACGCCGGGCTTCTCCACCGGGTCGAAGCGCACCACGGCCTCGGTGTCGGTCACAGCGCTCTTGATCTTCTTCTCGGTGGCCTTGGGCTCGTCGAGGAGGTTGATCAGGCCCTTGGGGGACGAGGCCGACTTCGACATCTTGATCGTCGGGTCCTGGAGGTCGTAGATCTTCGCGACCTCCTTGACGATGTGCGGCGCGGGCAGGGTGAAGGTCTTGCCGAAGCGCTGGTTGAAGCGCTCGGCCAGGTCGCGGGTCAGCTCGATGTGCTGGCGCTGGTCCTCGCCGACCGGGACGGCGTTCGCCTGGTAGAGCAGGATGTCGGCGACCTGGAGGATCGGGTACGTGAACAGGCCGACGGTGGCGTTGTTGGCGCCGCCCTTGGCGGACTTGTCCTTGAACTGGGTCATCCGGCTGGCCTCGCCGAAGCCGGTGATGCAGTTCATGACCCAGCCGAGCTGGGCGTGCTCGGGCACGTGGCTCTGGATGAAGAGCGTGCAGCGCTCGGGATCCAGGCCGGCGGCGAGCAGCTGCGCGGCCGAGAGCCGGGTGTTCGCGCGAAGATCCTTCGGATCCTGCGGCATGGTGATCGCGTGCAGGTCGACGACCATGTAGAACGCGTCGTGCGTCTCCTGGAGGGCGACGTACTGGCGGATCGCTCCGAGGTAGTTCCCGAGGTGGAACGAACCGGAGGTGGGCTGGATACCGGAGAGCGCGCGGGGACGATCAGAAGCCATGGCTTCATTCTCTCAGGTGCGCCGACGGGCTCCGCCCGGGTACGGGGTACCCCGCTGCGCGGGGCTTCGTGGGCGCTGCCCACACCCGCGCCTCAAACGCCGGCGGGGCTGGACGATCCAGCCCGTCCCGGGGGCCCCTCCCAGCGGTAGCTGGGGGAGTTTGAGGACCGGGTCCGGGCAGAGCCCGGGGAACGGTGGAAGGGCGGGTAGGGGACGAGCCCCGCAGGGCTCGCCCCGTCCCCCGCGTCACTACGCCAGCGGGAGCCCAGGGGCCGGGAAGGCGGCCATCAGGTCGGAGACCTCCGCGCGGATGGCGGCGAGGGCCGGCTCGTCGCCCTCCGCGGCAGCGGACACCGCACGCGAGATCCAGTCGGCGACCACCGGCATGTGCTCGACGCCCAGCCCCCGCGAGGTCAGCGACGGCGTACCGATCCGGATCCCCGACGGGTCGAACGGCTTGCGCGGGTCGAACGGCACCGTGTTGTAGTTCACGACGATCCCCGCCCGGTCCAGCGCCTTCGCCGCGATCTTGCCCGGGACCCCGCGCGAGGTCAGGTCCATCAGGATCAGGTGGTTGTCCGTGCCGCCCGAGACCAGGTCGAAGCCCCGCTCCAGAAGCGCCGCGGCCAGGGCCTTCGCGTTGGCGACGACCGCGTGGGCGTACGAGACGAACGCGGGCTGCGCCGCCTCGTGGAGGGCCACCGCGATACCGGCCGTGGTCTGGTTGTGCGGGCCGCCCTGGAGCCCCGGGAAGACCGCCTTGTCGATGGCCTTCGCGTGCTCCTCGCGGCACATCAGCATCGCGCCGCGCGGGCCGCGCAGGGTCTTGTGGGTGGTCGTCGAGATCACGTCCACGTGACCCGCCGGGGACGGGTGGGCCCCGCCCGCGATCAGGCCGGCGATGTGGGCGACGTCGGCGACGAGGATCGAGCCCGCCTCCTTGGCGATCGACGCGAAGGCCTCGAAGTCGATCGTGCGCGGGAGCGCGGTGCCGCCGCAGAAGATCAGCTTGGGGCGCTCGGCCAGCGCGAGTTCCCGTACGGAGTCGTAGTCGATCAAGCCGGTGTCGGCCTGGACCCCGTACTGCACGCCGCGGAACCAGGAGCCGGTCGCCGAGACGCCCCAGCCGTGCGTCAGGTGCCCGCCCATCGGCAGGGCCATGCCCATCACGGTGTCGCCGGGCTTGGCGAAGGCCAGGTACACGGCCAGGTTGGCCGGGGAGCCGGAGTACGGCTGCACGTTGGCGTGGTCGACGCCGAACAGGCCCTTCGCCCGCTCGACGGCCAGGGCCTCGATGCGGTCGATGTTCTGCTGGCCCTCGTAGTAGCGGCGGCCCGGGTAGCCCTCGCTGTACTTGTTCTGCAGCACCGTGCCGGAGGCTTCCAGGACGGCCGCGGACACGTAGTTCTCGCTGGGGATCAGGCGCAGGGTCTCCGCCTGGAGCGTTTCCTCGGCGGCGACGAAGGACGCCAGCTCGGGGTCGGTGCTGAACAGGGCGGGGTGGTGGCTCGCGCTCATGGCGGCTCCTCCGGGGTCGATGTCAGATCTCGTCCCCGCGAGGCCCAGGCGAGCGGCCCTGTATGCGGTCGTGCGCGCACGACTCCCCCGGAGTTGGTTCTCCGTACGCCAGTCGCCGTGCGTACCGCACACCTTAGCGGCCGCGCCGCAAGAAAGGTTTCTCCGTCCGGTATACGAGCGAGGATGCACAGTGACGCCACCCTCGTCACAAGCCCTGACGGACGATCGGAGACCCCGTGTCTACTGCTGAAGCCATCCGCTCCGCCGACGCGCACAGCGCGCACAACTACCACCCACTGCCCGTCGTCATCGCCCATGCCGAGGGCGCGTGGATGACCGACGTGGAGGGACGCCGGTTCCTCGACATGCTGGCCGGCTACTCCGCCCTCAACTTCGGCCACGGCAACCGCCGCCTGCTCGACGCCGCCCGCGCCCAGCTGGAGCGGGTCACCCTCACCTCCCGCGCCTTCCACCACGACCGCTTCGCGGACTTCTGCACCGAGCTCGCCGCGCTGTGCGGCAAGGAGATGGTGCTGCCCATGAACACGGGCGCGGAGGCCGTGGAGACGGCGGTGAAGACCGCCCGCAAGTGGGGTTACGAGGTCAAGGGCGTGCCGGACGGCCACGCCAAGATCGTGGTGGCGGCCGACAACTTCCACGGCCGCACGACGACCATCGTGTCCTTCTCGACCGACCACGACGCCCGCGACCACTTCGGCCCGTACACGCCGGGCTTCGAGATCGTCCCGTACGGGGACCTCACCGCCCTCGCCCACGCGGTCACCTCCAACACCGTCGCCGTGCTCCTGGAGCCGATCCAGGGCGAGGCCGGCGTCCTCGTGCCGCCCGCCGGATACCTGCGGGGCGTACGGGAACTGACGCGCGAGCGGAACGTTCTCTTCATGGCGGACGAGATCCAGTCGGGGCTGGGCCGGACCGGCAAGACCTTCGCGTGCGAGCACGAGGAGGTGGTCCCCGACGTCTACATCCTCGGCAAGGCCCTGGGCGGCGGCGTCGTGCCCGTCTCCGCGGTGGTCGCCGACCGCGACGTCCTCGGCGTGTTCAAGCCCGGCGAGCACGGCTCCACGTTCGGCGGGAACCCGCTGGCCTGCGCCGTGGCCCTGGAGGTCATCGCGATGCTCCGCTCCGGCGAGTACCAGCAGCGCGCCACCGAGCTCGGCGACCACCTGCACCGGGAGCTGAACCTGCTGGTCGGCGGCGGGGCGGTGACCGCCGTACGGGGCCGCGGGCTGTGGGCGGGCGTCGACATCGACCCGGCGCGCGGGACCGGCCGGGAGATCTCCGAGAAGCTGATGGAGCTCGGTGTCCTGGTCAAGGACACCCACGGGTCGACGATCCGGATCGCGCCGCCGCTGGTGATCAGCAAGGAGGACCTGGACTGGGGCCTCGACCAGCTCAGGTCGGTCCTCGCGACCGAGTGAAGCGTCTTAGAGGATGCTGTGCCGATTACAGAATGACGTGGGGCAGGAAGCGGGCGTACTCGTCCGTGACCGGCCCCGCCGATTCGCGGATGCCGAGCCCCGCCGCCTCGTCCTCGACGACCCACGCGCCGAGCACCACCCGGTTGCCGTCGAAGTCGGGCAGCGGGGCGAGGCCCTGGAAGACGTACGTCTCGTCCGGCTCCGGAACGAACGGCTCGCCGCCCACCGGATGCAGGGTGACCCCGGCGCCCTCGCGCCCCAGCAGCGGCTTCGCCGCGTAACCGGTGGTCCGCGCCAGCTCGCGCGGACCGTCCAGGTAGGCGGGCAGGAGGTTCGGGTGCTCCGGGAAGAGCTCCCACAGGACGGCCAGCAGCGCCTTGTTGGAGAGCAACATCTTCCACAGCGGCTCGATCCAGACGGTCGTGCCGGAGCCGCCGCCGTGGTCGTAGGTGCCCAGCACCTGCGGGGCGAACTCGTCGGTGACCAGCCACTCCCACGGGTAGAGCTTGAAGCAGGCGCGGATGAAGCGGAGCTTCTCGTCGACGAAGCGGCCGGAGAGGCTGTCCCAGCCGATCCGTTCGACGGACAGGGCCTGGGTGTCGAGGCCGGCCTGTTCGGCGGTCTCCCGGAGGTAGGCGACCGTCATCAGGTCCTCGCCGAGCTCGTCGGTCTCGGAGTGCGCGAAGTGCAGCGGCCCGTACGGCAGCAGTTCCGCCTGCCGGCGCCAGGCGTCGACCAGCCGCTCGTGCAGGGAGTTCCACTGGTCGGCGCCGGGGAAGCGCTCCTCCATCCAGAACCACTGCGGGCTGGCGGCCTCCACCAGGGAGGTCGGGGTGTCGGCGTTGTACTCCAGCAGCTTGGCGGGGCTGCCCTCGGCCCCGTCGTAGCGCAGGTCGAAGCGGCCGTAGAGCGAGGGCTGTTCGGCGCGGCGCCGCCAGGACTCGGCGATCAGCGCGGCCAGCTTCGGGTCGGTGATGCCGAGGTCGGCGAAGCGGTCGTGGGCGACGATGTGCTCCGCCGCCGCCAGGCACATGGCGTGCAGCTCCTCGACCACGTTCTCCAGCGCCTCCACCTCGGGCAGCGAGAAGGAGTAGTACGCGCTCTCGTCCCAGTAGGGGCGCAGGGAGTCGTCGGGGTAGCGGGTCAGGGGGTAGATCAGCCCCTGCTCCTCGACGGTCTTCTGCCAGTCGGGGCGGGGCTCGATGGTGTGGCGCTCCACTCGGGATCAGCCGCCGGAGGAGCTGGAGTGGCTGCCGCCGCCGATGCCACCGCGGGTGACGGCGGACTTGTCGAAGCTGCCGCCCGTGACTTTGCCGCTGCGGACGGAGCCGCCGTAGTAGTACGTGCCCCGGCTGCTGCTGCCGCCGCCGCTGCTCTTGCAGTACTTGTCGTCCAGCTTGTCCAGCGTGCTCTTGTCCACGCAGCGCCGGTCCGGTTCGCCGCTGCTGCCGCAGGCCACGAGGGTGGCTGCGAGCAGGCCCATGCCGCCGAGCACGACGGCGCCCGAGCGCATGCGGCGCTGGTTGGTACTGCTGCTGGTGTCCATGTCTGCGGCTCCCCTGGTGGCGTGCTCCCGACAGACTAGAGCGGGCTCCGGGACCGATGGAATCCGGCCGTCCCCGGATCCGCGACCTGACGCGGCGTCGGACACCCCCTAGAGTCGGTTCGTGCTCATTGGGATGGTTTGCGCGCTCGGTGCGGCGGTCTGCTTCGGCACGGCGTCGGTCCTTCAGGCGATGGCGGCGCGGGCGGCGGAGCCGGGAACGGGCTCGGGGGTCGACACCGCCCTGCTCCTACGGGCGCTGCGCCAGTGGCGCTACCTCGCCGGGCTCGGCCTGGACGGGCTCGGCTTCGTCCTCCAGATCATCGCCCTGCGCCACCTCCCCATCTACGTGGTCGGCGCGGCCCTCGCCGCCAGCCTCGCGGTGACGGCGGTGGTCGCGGCGCGGCTGCTGCGGGTGCGGCTGAGCGGGACGGAATGGGCCGCGGTGGGGGTGGTGTGCGGGGGGCTGGTGATGCTCGGACTGTCCTCGGGCGGGGAGGGCTCCGGGACCGGGTCGCTCGCGCTGAAACTGGGGCTGCTGGGGGTGGCGGGGCTGGTGCTCGTGGCCGGAGCCGTGGCGGGCGGCCTGCCGGACCGCAGCCGGGCGCTGACCCTGGGCCTGGCGGCCGGGACGGGCTTCGGGGTGGTGGAGGTGGCGGTCCGGCTCATCGACGACGTCTCGCCGTCGGCCCTGTCGAACCCGGCGCTGTACGCGCTGCTGCTGGGCGGGGGTTCGGCCTTCCTGCTGCTCACCTCGGCCTTGCAGCGGGGCTCCGTGACCGTGGCGACGGCCGGGATGGTGCTGGGCGAGACCCTCGGCCCGGCGGCGGTGGGCGTGGCCTGGCTGGGCGACCGCACCCGCGAGGGCCTGACCTGGCTGGCGGTCACCGGCTTCGCGGTCGCCGTGGCCGGCGCACTGGCCCTGGCCCGCTTCGGCGAGCCTCCGGCGGAGGAATCCAGCCCGTCCGGCGTTTGAGGACCGGGTCCGGGCAGCGCCCGGGGAACGGTGGAAGGGCGGGGAGGGGCAGGCCCCGCAGGGCAACGCTCGCGCAGCCGTCACGGCAGCGCCGCGACCAGCGCGGCCAGGGTGGGGGCCCAGGCGCTCTGGGGCGGGGTGCCGAAGCCGACGACCAGCGCCTCGCGCGGGGGCGCGGGCGGGGCCGCGTCCGGGTGGCGGAAGAAGGACAGCGGCCGGACGCCCAGGTCCTGCCAGGCGGCCGCGCGCAGGGCCGCTCGTTCGCCGCCCGGCGGGAGGTCCAGGACCGCGTGGAGGCCCGCCGCGATCCCGGAGACCGCCGCCCGGTCCCCGACCGCCGCCACCAGCTCGTCGCGCCGCCGCCGGTACCGCAGCCGCATCCCCCGCACGTGCCGGTCGTACGCCCCGGACCGGATGAACTCCGCGAGCGTCAGCTGGTCCAGCGCGCTGGAGCTCCAGTCGGTCCCGCCCTTCGTCGCGACCACCTCGTCCAGCAGCGAGGGCGGGACCGCCATCCAGCCCATGCGCAGCCCCGGCGCCAGGGACTTGCTCGCCGTGCCGAGGTAGACCACCCGGCCCGGGTCCAGTCCCTGGAGCGCGCCCACCGGCTGGCGGTCGTAGCGGAACTCGCCGTCGTAGTCGTCCTCCAGGATCAGCCCGCCCGTGGACCTGGCCCAGTCCACCGCCGCCGCCCTGCGCACGGGGGTCAGCGCGGCGCCCGTCGGGAACTGGTGCGCCGGGGTGAGGAGGACCGCGCCCGAAGCGGGGGACAAGGACTGCGTGTGCGCGCCCGCCGCGTCCACCTCCAGCGGCCTGGTCCGCAGCCCCGCCGCGGTCAGCAGGTCCCGGTGCACGTCGAGCCCGTAGCCCTCCACCGCTACCTCCCGGACCCGCCGCGCCCGCAGCAGCTTCGCCAGCAGCGTCACTCCGTGCGCGAACCCCGCGCACAGCACGATCCGTTCCGGGTCCGCGTACACCCCGCGCGCCCGCGCCAGGTACCCGGCCAGGGCCTCCCGCAGCTCCACCCGGCCGCGCGGATCCCCGTACCCGAAGGCCTCGTTGGGCGCGTCGGTCAGCGCCCGCCGGGCCGCCGAGAGCCAGGCCGCGCGGGGGAAGCCGCCCAGGTCGGGGAAGCCGGGCATCAGGCTGTACGAGGTCCTCGCGCGCACGGGGCGCCGTACGGGCGCGGCCGGTGCGCTGCGCCGCTCCCGGGCCCGTTCCGCGACCCGGGTCCCGGAGCCCTGCCGGGCCGTCAGCCAGCCTTCGGCGACGAGTTCGGCGTACGCCTCGGCGACGGTGTTGCGGGCGATCCCGAGATCGGCGGCGAGCGAGCGCGAGGAGGGCAGCCGGGTCCCCGGGGCGAGCCGCCCGCTGCGCGCGGCCTCGCGCAGGGCCTCGGTCAGCCCGGCCCGCAGACCGCGTCCGGCGGAGAGCTCCAGGTGCAGGTCGGCGCCGAAAGTGGCCCAGGATTCCGTCATGGATTTGGACCATACCGGCGGGCCGCCTGCTTCGTAGGGTGGACACATGACCACTCACGCGCACACCACCGAACTCGCCGCCGAACACGCCCCCCGCGGTAACTGGGGCAAGAACTCCCCCGAGATCTACAAGGCGATCCTGGCTCTGGAGGTCGCCGCGAAGAAGGGCCTGGACCCGGTCCTCGTCGAGCTCGTCAAGATCCGCGCCTCTCAGCTCAACCACTGTGCCTTCTGCCTCGACATGCACACGAAGGACGCCATCGCGGCGGGCGAGAGCGTGGAGCGGATCGTGCTGCTCGGCGCCTGGGAGGAGTCGCGGCACTTCTACACGGAGAAGGAGCTCGCCGCGATCGAGCTGACCGAGGCCGTGACCGTGCTGACGGAGGGCTTCGTACCCGACGAGGTGTTCGAGAAGGCGGCGAAGCACTTCGAGGAGAAGGAGCTGACCCAGCTGATCGCCGTGATCGCGACGATCAACGTCTGGAACCGCTTCGGCGTCACCTACCGCATGACCCCGGGGCACTACACCCCGGGCATGTACAGCTAGTCCGCCCAAGCCGCTGGTCCACCTCAGCCGCCCGGGCGGAAAGCCGCCAGTGCGGCGGCGTGGTGCTCCTGGGTGAGCGTCCAGTCGGCGGCCGGGCCGGCGGTCAGGACGGCCCACTTCTTGCCGTCCTGCGCGAAGAAGACCCGTTCGACCCCGCGCCGCCTGCCGTGCGATTCCGCGCTGTCGTACTCGTAGACGAGCTCCCCGGCCTCGGGGGCGCCGGGGGCCGCACCGACCCGGATCTCCTGGTAGCCGGTGGTCTGGGCGCGCAGGTACGAGGAGGCGCCCTGGACGGCTCCCAGCGGGCTCAGGTCGGCCTCGCTGACCTGGAAGATCTGGACGAGGGACGCGCGGTCGGGAGAGCGGTAGAAGACCCCCGCCGTGCTGTCCTCCCTGACCCAGCCGACGGGCACGGCGACGGTGAAGCCCTTCACGTCGCGCACCGTCTCGTGCGGGGTGCTGCCGCTCGGGCTGGGGCCGGCGGTGGAGCTGGGGCTCGGCGCGGCGGAGCGGGTGCCGGTGCCCGTACCGGTGGGCGAAGGCGTGCCGGATCCGCCGCCGGCCACCGGAGCGCTCGAAGCCGTCGGCCCCGCGTGCGCGGACCCGTCCCCCGTGCCCCGCTCCACGAACCACACGGCCGCCGCGCCGATCGCGAGCGCGACCACCGCGACCCCCGCCGTCGTGGGGGTCAGCCAGCGGCCGCCCGGCCCGTCGGGGCGCGGGGGCCCCGGCGGTACGGGCCTCGGGTACGGGTACGGGTGCGCGTGCGGGTCGTACTGCGGCGCGGCCGGGGGCCCTGCCGGGGCTCCGGCCGGCTGGGGATGCGCCGGCCCGTATCCGGGCGGGAGGGGCGGGGCACCCGGGGCCGACTGCGCCCCCGGTGCCCACGCCCGGCCCGGGGCGGGCGCCGGAGGCGGAGCGGGTGCCGGGGCCGGTGCCGGGCCCGGTGCGGGCGCCGGGGCCGGTGCCGGGCCGTCCGAGACCCAGCGCTGGGTCTGCGGGTCCCAACGGGGGGCGCCCTGCGGCTGCGAGGCCACTGCTCAGCCTCCCAGCGAGGTCAGCAGCCCGGCCAGCGCCGTGGCCGCGCTGACCGATTCCACGAGCGGGGCCCAGCGTTCCAGCGCCCCGCGCAGCCGGGTGGCCAGGCCGGGGCGGATCTGCGCCGCCCCCTCCAGCCCCTCGGCCACCCCGTCCAGTTCGGCGTCGAGCGCCGTCCGGTCCGCGCCGCGCGGCAGCCGTACGAGGGCCGCGCGCAGCTCCAGTACCGCCTCCAGGAGCGCCTCCGGTGAGACGGCCCCGGCCGCCGCGTCCCCGTGGTGGACGGTGTTGGTGTTGCCGCTGCCCCCGATGCTGAAGGCGCTGCCGGTGATCCCGCCGATCCGGACGGACGGCTCGGCCCCGCCCGTGCCCGTACCCGCGCCGGTCCCCGTACCCGTACCGCTGTCGTCAGTTGCCACCGCTGCTCCCCCTGCCCCTGCCGCCACTGTGGTGGACGGTGTTGGTGTTGTTGCTGCCGCCGACGCTGAAGGTGCTGCCGTTCACCGATTGGATGAACACTCCGCCTTCGGCCACGTTGACCGCCCGCGCCGCGAACTCCTCCGTGTGCCAGCCCGCCTCGTGCAGCGCGACCACGATGCCACCGACGACCCGGTCCTGAATGGTCTTCAGGAAGCGGTCGAGGTCCATGAGGTGGAACAGCGAGCCGTTGTCCTGGGAGGCCAGGTCGCGCACCGACACCCGCGGTCCCTCGGGCCGGGCGCCGCCGTGGCCGGCGGTGGCGATCCGCCACCAGCTGACCAGGCCGCGGCCCAGGGTGGTGACGGAGGCCGCGATGGAGCCGGGGGTGTTGCGCACGGCCCAGACGGCCTTGCCGAACCCGTTGTTGTTCCGGTGGCGCTGGGCATCGGCGTCCGCGTTGTGGAAGGCGACGTGGACCGGGAGCAGCACGTGCGGGGCCACTTCCAGCATCATCATCCCGCCCTGCGTGTGGACCCGTACGAAGACGGTGACGACGAGGTTCTCGTCCCAGCCGCCGACCCGGACGCGCAGGAAGTGCCGGCGGCGCTCGCCGCCCTCCTCGATGGCGGCGGCCCGCTGTTCGGCGTACTGGCCGTGGACCACCTGCGCGGTGTCGCGGTGCGGCAGTCCGGCTGCGGGCAGGAACACGCACTCGTCCACGACCAGTTCGCGCATCCGGTCCCCGACGGCTGCGGCCGACTCGGGGGAACCGTGCGGCGAGGGCACCCGCAGGCGCTCCAGCAGCGGCACGATCCGCCCCAGGATGTGGGCGTTGGTGACCGGGACCGGCTTGCGGTCGGGGCCGAGGTCCTCGCGCGGGCGCAGTTCCACGGACAGCTGCCAGGGCCGGTAGGGATCACCCGCCCCGCAGAACGGGTCGTTGACGTCGTACATGATCATCGGCGCGTACTGCTCGGCCCGGATCCGCTGGCGGATGCGCTGGAAGCGGGCGCCCTGGGCGGCTTCGGCCGGGTCGCCGGCGTGGTCGGCGTAGCGCTGCCCGTTCAGGTCGGTGGCGATGGTCCGGAAGACGTACCCGCGCTGGAG
Organism: Streptomyces sp. NPDC059443; assembly: GCF_042750105.1. Lineage (NCBI taxonomy): Bacteria > Bacillati > Actinomycetota > Actinomycetes > Kitasatosporales > Streptomycetaceae > Streptomyces > Streptomyces sp. NPDC059443. Next base: position 61,274 of record NZ_JBHYVM010000023.1, read on the forward strand.
TCCCACGACGGTGGCCACCGCGGCGAAGACCACGGGCAGCCACCAGAAGGAGACGGCGCCGGCGGCGACGCCGCCCGTCGGGGTGAACGGCAGGCCGAGGCCCAGGATCCCGCCCGCGTTCCCGAAGGTGCCCAGCAGCGCGAGGCCGCCGAAGCCGAAGAGGAGCAGGAGGACGACGATCGTCCACCACACGTAGACGCGCAGGATCACGGCCAGGACGCGCAGGAGCGGGACGCTGCGGTTTCGCAGCCAGTCGGCCAGGCTCAGCATCAGGAAGGGGAAGACCAGCACGGCGAGGGCGCCGCCGGTGAGCAGCGAGCCGACGAACCAGGCACCGAGGACCCCGGCGGCCCAGCCGAGTTCGGCGCGGCGGGCGCGGAGCGCGTGGGCGAGCACCCGGGAGGCGTCGTAGCCGTAGGAGGGGGCGACGACCCGCTCCTCGTGGACGTACAGCTCGTCGATGACCCGGTCGCGGTAGCCGGCGTCGAGGTACGTGCCCGCGCACAGGAAGCGGCCCGCTTCGCTGAGCGAGGGGTGGACCGGGGGGCGACCGGCGGGCGGATCACCCCAGGCTCCGCTGTCGGGCTGACGGGGAATCGGGATGTCGGTCACCGGTCGACCTTAGGTATTCCCTACAACCCGCGACAGAAAGATTCACGCCAAAGTGCCCCGGCCAGGTTTGGCCGGGGCACTTTGGTGTTCGTACTAATGCGCTGGGACTAATGCGCTCAGATCAGGCCGAGCTCGCGCACCGCGTCGCGCTCCTCGACGAGCTCCGCCACGGACGCGTCGATGCGCGCACGGGAGAACTCGTTGACGTCCAGGCCCTGGACGATCTCGTAGCGGCCGTCCTTGGTGGTGACCGGGAAGGAGGAGATGATGCCCTCCGGCACGCCGTAGGAGCCGTCCGACGGGATGCCCATCGAGGTCCAGTCGCCCGCCGCGGTGCCGTTGACCCACGTGTGGACGTGGTCGATGGCGGCGTTGGCGGCCGAGGCGGCCGAGGACGCGCCACGGGCCTCGATGATCGCCGCGCCGCGCTTGGCGACGGTCGGGATGAACTCGTCGGCCAGCCAGGCCTGGTCGTTGACCAGCTCGGCGGCGTTCTTGCCGGCGATCTCCGCGTGGAAGATGTCCGGGTACTGGGTCGCCGAGTGGTTGCCCCAGATGGTCAGGCGCTTGATGTCGGAGACGGCGGCGCCGGTCTTGGCGGCCAGCTGCGAGATCGCGCGGTTGTGGTCCAGACGGGTCATCGCGGTGAAGCGCTCGGCCGGTACGTCCGGGGCGGCGGCCTGCGCGATGAGCGCGTTGGTGTTGGCCGGGTTGCCCACGACCAGGACCTTGATGTCGTCCGCGGCGTGCGCGTTGATCGCGGCGCCCTGCGGCTTGAAGATGCCGCCGTTGGCGGAGAGCAGGTCACCGCGCTCCATGCCCGCGGTGCGCGGACGGGCGCCGACCAGCAGCGCGACGTTGGCACCCTCGAAGCCCTTGTTCGGGTCGTCGAAGATGTCGATGCCGGCGAGCAGCGGGAAGGCGCAGTCGTCGAGCTCCATGGCGGTGCCCTGGGCGGCCTTCATGCCCTGGGGGATCTCCAGAAGACGGAGCTTGACCGGCACGTCCGCGCCGAGCAGGTGGCCGGACGCGATGCGGAAGAGCAGCGCGTAGCCGATCTGGCCGGCGGCGCCGGTGACGGTGACATTCACGGGAGTGCGGGTCATGGCCTTCTCCGTTAGACAGCGGGCGGTGGGGCGTTCCCTGCCCCAGTGCTGGGAGGACGCCGCTCCCCGGCCCGGTAAATCTTGACGTGAAGAGACATCCGCCGTCAGGTTAGCCGACCCTGGAGCACCCCATTCCCCCGGCCCGTGTGGTGCGTGGCACAAGGAGCGTCGCTCCGGCCGCGGGGGGGGGGGGGGGGGGGGCAAAACGGGGCGGGGGGGGGGGAGGGGCAGTGGGAGAGGAGAACAGAACAACACAGGGGGGGGGGGTAACAAGCAA
>NZ_JBHYVM010000023.1:63278-65833 GCF_042750105.1 Streptomyces sp. NPDC059443
TTACATCCACACCCGCGCTCTTGCCCCCCCCCCCGCCCCCCCCCCCCCCCCGGGGGGGGGGGGGGGGGGCCCGCGGGGGGGCGCGGGCGGGGCGGGGGGGGGGGCGGGCCCCCCCCCCCCCGGGGCGGTGGGATCAGTGGACCGTGAAGCGGACCGCGCTCTCCAGGAAGGGGATGTGCAGCCACGGCCTGGGCTCCATGACCAGCGCGAGCAGCGTGATCGCCACACCCAGCAGGCCGTACGTGACCATGTCCGTGAACCGGGAGCGCACCGCGAGCATGCCCACGGAGGGCAGTATCCGGCGCAGCACCGACGCCGCGATCAGCGCGACGCCGATCATCAGGCAGCCGAGGCGCGGATGGCCCATGGCGGTGGCCAGCAGCCCGCCCGCCGTGGCGGCGAGGACGGCCAGCATCGGCCACTGACGGGCCGGCGCCGGCGCGTCGCCGGGCGCGGCCCGGCCGCCGCCCTCGGGGCGGGCGGTGTCCCGGGTGACGGAGGGGAAGCGGCGGGACCGGACCGCAGCGGCACCGGCCTCGGCCGCGGCTTCGGCCTTGGCCCCGGCCTCCGGAGCCGCTTCGGGCCCCGTGGCGGACCCGGCGGTGGATCCGGCCGGCTGCTGCGCTCCCGAGGACACCGCAGGCCCCGTAGAGCCTGCGGATCCCGTGGATCCGGCGGACCCCGTCGATCCGGCGGACCCTGCGGAATCCTCGCGCTCAGCCCGCACTGGGGACGGTCCGCTCGGCGGCCTCGACCACGTTGACGAGGAGCTGGGCGCGGGTCATCGGGCCGACGCCGCCCGGGTTCGGGGAGATCCAGCCGGCCACGTCCGCGACCCCGGGGTGCACGTCCCCCACGATCTTGCCGTTCTCGTCGCGGCTGACGCCGACGTCGAGCACGGCCGCGCCCGGCTTCACGTCCTCCGGCTTGACCAGGTGCGGGACGCCCGCGGCGGCGACGATGATGTCGGCCTGGCGCAGCTGGGCCGCCAGGTCGCGGGTGCCGGTGTGGCACAGCGTGACGGTGGCGTTCTCCGACTTGCGGGTCAGCAGCAGGCCCATCGAGCGCCCGACCGTGATGCCGCGGCCGAGGAGCACCACGTGGGCGCCGTTGATCTCGATGCCGTGGTGGCGCAGCAACTGGACGATCCCGTACGGAGTGCACGGCAGCGGGCCCGGCTCGTTCAGAACCAGCCTGCCGAGTGACATGGGGTGCAGTCCGTCGGCGTCCTTCGCCGGGTCCATCAGCTCCAGGACGCGGTTGGTGTCGATCCCCTTGGGGAGCGGGAGTTGGACGATGTAGCCCGTGCACTCCGGGTTGTCGTTCAGCTCCCGCACGACCGCCTCGATGTCCTCCTGGGAGGCCGTCGCGGGCAGTTCGCGCTGGATGGAGGCGATGCCGACCTCGGCGCAGTCCTTGTGCTTGCCGTTGACGTACCAGCGGCTGCCCGGGTCGTCGCCGACCAGCAGGGTGCCGAGGCCCGGGGTGGTGCCCCGGGCCTTGAGCGCCGCCACGCGGGCGGTCAGTTCGGACTTGATCGCGGCTGCGGTGGCCTTGCCGTCGAGAATCTGGGCAGTCATGGCCCCATCCTCCCGGATGGACCGGTCACGGTTCCAGTCGCATCCGCCCCGCGACCGGTCCGGTTCGTTGCACTTGCACAACAAACGCGCGGCCGGGCGCGCAGCGGCTGGACAAGTCCACCCCGTTCGCACGACGATGACCGGAAGATGTGCCGCGGGCAGTGCCGGGGGGCGGGCCGCACCACTTGCAGTGATTCCTCCTAGCGTGCCGTGCGTCCCCGCACTTCCACGGAGGAACACCCCAAGATGAGTTTCGGCGACCCGAACAACCCGTACGGGCAGCAGCAGCCCCAGGGCCAGCCCGGTTACGGCTACCCGCAGCAGGCTCCCCAGGGCATTCCGCCGCAGGGCGGCTACGCCTACCCGCAGGCCCCCCAGGGCTACCCGGGCGGCCCCGGCGGCTTCCCGGGCGCGGCCGTACCGATGCCCGGCGGGGTCTCCGCCGCCCGTGTCATCCTCTTCATCCTCGGCGGGCTCTCGGCCCTCGGAGGCGTGCTCGTCATCATCGGCGGGGCGGTGTTCGCCTCGGCGCTCTCCGGCACCTCCAGCACCTCCGGGGCCAACCCGGGCGCCGTCGCGGGCGGCGTGTTCGTCGTCGCCGGCATCTTCCTCATCGGCCTGGCCCTGTGGGCGATCCTGACCGCCGCCAAGCTGAGCAAGGGCCGCGGCGGCGTCCGCGCCTCCGGCATCGTCTACGGCTCGCTCCAGACCCTGTTCGCACTGTTCAGCGTGCTCGGCAACCTGGTGGCGCTCAGCAGCACCAACGCTCCCGGCGGCATCGCGTTCTCCCTGGTCATCGCGGTGGTCTCGCTGGCCATGGGCGTGTGGATCATCGTCGGTCTGGCCAACTCGGCCGCCGGCGCCTACTTCAAGCGCCCGCAGTACTAGAACCACCGCCGCCGGCACGAAGTCCCGTACCGGCGGCGCAGAACGGCGAAGGCCGCGCGCCCCCTACTCCTGTCTCTTTTACACAAC
>NZ_JBHYVM010000023.1:65843-133497 GCF_042750105.1 Streptomyces sp. NPDC059443
ATATATACCTCCCCCCCCCGCGCGCTAGTAGCCCGTACGCGGGGCGCCTCACCGGCTCCGCCCGCCCGCCGAATAAGGGCGGGGCGGGGCCATCCCCCGTGTACGGGGGACTCAGCGGCCCCGGGGGACTCAGTGGAAGAAGTGCCGGGTCCCGGTGAAGTACATCGTCACGCCCGCCGCCTTCGCGGCCTCGATCACCAGCTCGTCACGGACCGAACCGCCCGGCTGGACCACGGCCTTGATGCCCGCGGCCGTCAGGATCTCCAGCCCGTCCGGGAAGGGGAAGAAGGCGTCGGACGCGGCGTACGAGCCCTGCGCGCGCTCGGCGCCCGCTCGCTCGACCGCGAGCTTCGCGGAGTCGACGCGGTTGACCTGGCCCATGCCGACGCCGACCGAGGCGCCGTCCTTGGCGAGCAGGATCGCGTTGGACTTGACGGCGCGGCAGGCCTTCCACGCGAAGGCGAGGTCGGCGAGCTCGTCGGCGGACAGGGCCTCGCCGGTGGCCAGCGTCCAGTTGGCCGGGTCGTCGCCCTCGGCCTGGAAGAGGTCGCTCTGCTGGAGCAGCGCGCCGCCCGAGACGGGCTTGAGGTCGCCCGGCTGGTGCGGGGTGCCGGCCACCTTCAGGACGCGGATGTTCTTCTTCTTGGCCAGGATCTCGACGGCGCCGGCCTCGTAGTCCGGGGCGGCGATGACCTCGGTGAAGATCTCCGCGACCTGCTCCGCCATCTCGACGGTCACCGGGCGGTTGACGGCGATGACGCCGCCGTAGGCCGACACCGGGTCGCAGGCGTGCGCCTTGCGGTGGGCCGCGGCCACATCCTTCTTGTCCACGGCGATGCCGCACGGGTTGGCGTGCTTGATGATCGCGACGCAGGGCTCTTCGTGGTCGTAGGCGGCGCGGCGGGCGGCCTCGGTGTCCACGTAGTTGTTGAAGGACATCTCCTTGCCGTGCAGCTGCTCGGCATTGGCGATCCCGCCCGGCTGGCCGTCCGTGTAGAGGGCGGCGGCCTGGTGCGGGTTCTCGCCGTAGCGGAGGGTGGACTTGCGCTCCCACGCGCCGGCCAGGAACTCGGGCAGCACGGCCTCCGGCTCCGGGGCGTACGCGTTCGTGAACCAGGAGGCCACGGCCACGTCGTACGCGGCGGTGTGCTGGAAGGCCTCGGCCGCGAGCCGCTTGCGGGCGGTGAGGTCGAAGCCGCCGCCCCGGGCGGCGGTGAGCACGTCGGCGTAGCGCGCCGGGCTGGTGACCACGGCCACCGAGGGGTGGTTCTTGGCGGCGGCGCGGACCATCGACGGGCCGCCGATGTCGATCTGCTCCACGCACTCGTCCGGGGTCGCGCCCGACTGGACGGTGGCGAGGAAGGGGTAGAGGTTGACGACCACCAGGTCGAAGGGCTCGACGCCCAGCTCGGCGAGCTGGTTGCGGTGGTCCTCCAGGCGCAGGTCGGCGAGGATGCCGGCGTGCACGCGCGGGTGCAGGGTCTTGACCCGGCCGTCCAGGCACTCGGGGAAGCCGGTCAGCTCCTCGACCTTGGTGACGGGCACCCCGGCGGCGGCGATCTTCGCGGCGGTGGAGCCGGTCGAGACGAGCGCGACGCCCGCCTCGTGCAGGCCGCGGGCCAGCTCTTCCAGCCCCGTCTTGTCGTAGACGCTGACGAGGGCGCGCCGGATCGGGCGCTTCGACGTGGCGAGGTCTTCGCTCTCTGCGGTCACGGTCTCTGCGGTCCCTGCGGTCCCTGCGGCCTCTGCGGCGGTCACTGGATTGTTACCTTTCGTCCCTCGATGCTGTAGCCGTGCCGGGCCAGGCGCCCCACGACCTCGACGAGCAGCTCGCGCTCGACTTCCTTGATCCGCTCGTGGAGAGCGGCTTCGTCCTCTTCGTCCCGGATCTCGATCACACCCTGGGCGATGATCGGACCGGTGTCCACGCCCCCGTCCACGAAGTGGACGGTGCAGCCGGTGACCTTCGCCCCGTAGGCGAGTGCGTCCCGCACGCCGTGGGCGCCCGGGAAGGCCGGGAGGAGGGCGGGGTGGGTGTTGATGAACCGGCCGCCGAAGCGGTCGATGAACTTCGCACCCACGATCTTCATGAACCCCGCCGAGACCACGAGGTCCGGCGCGTGGGCGTCGGTGGCCTCGGTCAGGGCGGCATCCCACTGCGCGCGGTCCGCGTACGCCTTGACCGGGCAGACGAAGGTGGGGATCCCGGCCTTCTCGGCGCGCTCCAGGCCGGCGATGTTCTCGCGGTCGGCTCCCACGGCGACGACTTCGGCACCGAAACCCTCGGCTCCGCCGGGGTGGGCTTCGATGGCGTCGAGCAGGGCCTGGAGGTTGGTGCCGGAGCCGGAGACCAGCACGACCAGGCGGGAGACGGCCATGGGAGGCCCTTTCTCGGGCGGGGGCACCCCCGGCGCGAGCTGGGGGCACGTGGTTCATCTTGTGCGGTCGTACGAAACTTCGGGTCGCCGAGATGGGCGGACCCTACGAAGCCACCGACCGCCTGCAACGATACCGGCACACGGGACGGCCCCCGAGGGACGGGGGCACGGCCGGGCGGTAGCGTCTGGCGTGCAAGCCGCAAACAGGCCTCCGACGTCCCAGCGACGTCCATGACACAGGGGATGAAACACACCCGATGCCGGATCGCCCCCAGCCCGACCGCCCCACCGACGACAACCCCTTCGCGGCGCCCCCGGAGGACCGGCCCGACCAGCTCTGGGAGCCGCGCACCGGCGGTGACGGCGGCCCCGGACAGGGACCGGGCGAGGCCCCCGGACAGGGACCGGCCCGGTGGGACCCGAGGGACCCGATCCAGCGGCGGGCGCGGTACGCGCTGCTGGCCGGGATGTGGGGCTTCTTCTTCGTGGTCTTCGGGTACCCGTCGGTGGCGCTGCTGCTCGGCGCGCTGGCCCTGTACTGGGGGATCAGCGCGCTGCGGGGCGTACCGGCGAAGCCCGTCGCGCAGGACGGCGCGGCCACCGCGACGGTCGCCGACGTGACCGGGGTGCGGAGCGAGGCCGCGGCGCCGGCCGCGGCGCAGGGCGGCCTGGCGGCCCTCGGGGACGCCGCCCGGCCCCAGCGGACGGCGGCGGTGAGCGGTCTGGTCACCGCGTCGCTGGCGGTGGTGCTGGCCCTGTCCTCGTACGCGGTGCACCTCGCGTACAAGGACTTCTACGTCTGCACCCAGGACGCCCTCACGAAGTCGGCGGAGATGCAGTGCAACGACCTGCTGCCGGACAACTTCATCGGCAGGATGATCCAGGTCCAGCGGTAGGCGGGCCGCCTACTCGGGGTCCTGACCTGGGTCCGGCCGGGGGTCCGGCCCGGGGTCCGGCAAGGCTTGCGCCTCGGCGAGCGGGCCGGCTTGCGCTTCGGGCACCGGCTTGCGGCGGGTCAGTACCCGCGCGCCGGTCACGGACGGGACGAGCGGCGCCGGGACGAGCGGCGCCGGGGGCTCCGGGGTCGCGGGAGCCAGAGGAGTCGCGGGAGTCGCGCGGATCGGGATCGGAGTCAGGTCCAGCTTGAGGCCGGGCATGACCAGTACGGGCCGCTTCGGCGGCGCCGGTACGGGCCCGGGCGCCGCCCCCGGCGCGGACGCGGGACCGGGGTCTTCGTTCGTGGGCTCCGGCGGGTTCGACGCCGACGAGAAGTCCGGGATCAGGGTGCCCGCCGCCCGGCGCAGGGCCGCCCAGCGGACCTCCCGCACCCCGCTGTCGTGCCAGCCCTCCGCCCCGTCGGGGCCGTCGGACAGCCACTTCGCGGGCCGGTTGCGCCACGCGTGCACCGTGACGGCCACCGGGACCGCGAGCGCCAGGGTCCAGGCCAGGGCCGCGCCGCCCGCCTGCCACCAGACGGGCCCGAAGGCGGCCAGTTCCCGGGAGCCGAGCGGCCCGGCCGAAGCCGCGGCGAGCCCGGCCGTCGCCAGGGCGCACACCAGCGCGCCCAGGGCCGCGGTGAGCGCGGTCTCCCCGTACGAGACCTCGCGCGCCCGGCGTACCGCGAACCAGCCCACCGCCAGCCCGGCCACCACCGGCACCCCGGCGGCGGCCCAGGTCAGCGGCGTGCCGGGGCCCTCCGCGGGAAGCGCCGCGAGCAGCGGGAACCGGGGCAGCGCGTGCGAGCCGCCGAAGCCGAGCGGGGTCGCGGTGGCCGAGGTGCCCATCACGAAGCCGGGACCGAGGGCGTAGGCGGCTCCCCAGACCACGGCGTTCGGAATCAGGGTGAGGGCCAGCAGGAGCACGGCGAACCGGCCCGACCAGAACCCGGTCAGCGCCACGAAGGACCCCTGCACCTCCGCCCCGTGCCAGGCCAGCGAGGCTCCGACCAACAGCGCTCCGCCGCCGAGCAGGATCAGGACCCCGCCCGCGCCGGCCCGCAGCGCGAGTGCGTAGCGGGGACGCGTGAACCGCCCGGCAAGCGGCCCGAGCGGCCTCCCCCGGGCCTCCCAGACCCCGCCGGCGGCGGCGAGGGCGGCGACCAGCGGGAGGTGCCAGGCCGCGCTGAGCGGGTCGGCGGGCATGGGGCCGGAGGCGGCGTACACGGTGGCCAGGGCGCCGACGCCGAGGTACCCGCAGAGCACGGCGGAGAACACCACCCCGGCGGGCAGCGGTTCCGCGCCCCGCTCCTCCTCGGCGGCGCTGCCGAGCCGGGCGGCGCGCCGGATGAGCAGCGCGGGCAGCGCGATGAGCAGCAGCGGGGTCAGGCCGACGGGGGCGGGCACCCCGGAGAGGGTCTCGTAGCGGACCAGTTCGGTCCCGTGGGCGAGCAGCCAGAGGCCCGCGGCGAGGTGCAGGGCGCCGCCGGGGCCGCTGTCGGGGTAGGGGGAGCTGATCCACAGGACGATGACGAGCACGGCGAGGAAGCCGAGCCCCAGTCCCGCGGCGACGGCTCCGCCCACGACACACGCGGCGGCCGCCGGTGAACGGCGCCGGGCGGGGGCCCTTGGGGGCGTGGGCAACGAGGTCCCGCGTTCGGTCACTTGGGTCACCCCGCCATGGTGCCAACGACACGCGCTATGGGCGGGTAACAGGCGAATGACCGTGGTGTCGCTCAATATACGTTTATGTACTTTATCGCTCAGGGCGTCCGGGTCGCGGGGAGTGTGGCATGACACAAAGCGTCACGGAGCTGAGCCTCCCCACCCCGAAGGAACGCAGGCGCCTGCGCGAAGCGGCCGAGCTGACGCACGAGGAGGTCGCTGCGGCGGTGGGGGTCACCGCCACCACGGTCCGCTCCTGGGAGACCGGCCGCACCGACCCGCGGGGCCGCAAGCGCGAGGCCTACGCGAAGTTCCTGACCCGCCTCGCCGCGACTGGGGGCACGGGCTCTGACCAGGTGGAACAGGCATCGGCGGACGTCGGCGATGTGGCCGACGCGGCCGACGAGGCCGACGAAGCCGCTGCCGGGGCGGCCCCGGCGGCGAGCGGCGGCGCGGAGTCCGGCGGGGCCCCGGCCGCCGGTACGGAGCCTCGCGCGGGCGCCGCCGCCCCACCGGAGCCCCCCGCCGTCCCGGGCACGCCCACCCGGCCCGCCTGGGCCAACGGCACCGCCACGCCGGCAGCGGAAGCGGCGACGGCACCGGTGGTGGAGCCCGAGGCCGCCGCCGTGGCCGACGCGTCGGAGGAGCCCGGAGCGGTAACCGAAGCCGTCGACACCGGCACAGACGAGGCGTCAGCCGTCAACTCCGCCGAGGAAGGGCACTTCGGGCTCCACGCCCACCCCCGCGCCCTCGCGCGGCCCGTCGGCGCGCAGACCCGCCCCAAGGCCGCCGTCAAGCGCGCCGCGAAGCCCCCCGTCGGAGTGCCCCGGCACGAGGCCAAGGCCACGGTCAAGGCCGCGGTCGGCGGTGGCGGCGGCCTCGCCACCCTCCGGCCAGGAGGAACGATTCCTCCGGGTCCGGGCACGGGACAGGGCGCCACCGGCAACGCCACCGGCACCGGCACCGGCACCGGTCCGGGCGACGACGGGCCGGGCGACGACGGCCCGGGCAACGACGGGCCGGGCGCCGCGAACCCGGGCACGAGTGCCCGTACCGCCCCCGAGGGCGCCACCGGGGCAGCCCCCGAAGGCGCCGCGGACGACGACGGGACGGACGAGAGCCCGGCCCCGAAGCTCCCCACGCCAGAGTCCGCCTTCGACGCGCTCTACAACCGCACCGCCCCCGCCCTCACCCGCCAGGCCTACCTCCTCACCGGCCGCCGCGGCCTCGCGCACGAGGCCGTGGAGCGCGCCTTCCAGCAGGCGTGGGGCCGCTGGCCCGAGGTCGCCACCGACCCGGATCCGGTCGGATGGGTGCGCGCGGCGGCGTACGAGTACGCGCTCTCGCCCTGGCACCAGTTCCGGCGGGCCCACAAGCATCCCGACAAGCCCCCGGCGGATCCCGGCGACCGCATCCTCATGGACGCGATGCTCGCGCTGCCCCCCGCCCACCGCCGGACCGTGCTGCTCTACGACGGCGTCGGGCTGGACCTCCCCGACACCGCCGCCGAGACCGAGGCCTCCACGCCGACCGCCGGCAACCGCCTCGTCAACGCCCACGCCGAGCTCGCCGACCGGCTCCCCGAGCTGGCCGACGTGGCGCCCGGGAAGCAGTCCGCGCTGCTGCGCGAGCGGCTCGGCACGCTGAGACCGGCCGTCCGGCTGGAGCCGCGGTCGGCAGCCGTCGTACGGGCGGCCGGCGAGAGCCGGATCCGGCGGTGGACCCGCGCGGCCCTCGGGCTGACGGCGGTGATCGCCGCCGCGACGGCCTACACGGCGGTGACCGCACCGACCTCGTACGAGCCCCCGCTCGCCCCCGGCGCGAACGTGTCGGGCGTACCCCCGCACAGCGGCCCGCAGCAACTCACGGACGAGGGGCGCCAGCTCCACGACAAGCTGCTGTCCGACCCGGCGGCCGGCCCGGCGAGGATCTCGCCGAAGCCCGAGTAGAACCCAACGAGAACGGGCGTGGCCCATGGTCTTGCCCTCGGGGGCGGTGAAGCCCGCGACGTAGCCGACGACCGGCTTGGTGACGTTCTTCGCGATGAAGTCCGCCGCACGCTCCTCGGCGTCGCCGCCGATCTCGCCGATCATGACGATCAGGTCGGTGTCGGGGTCCGCCTCGAACGCCGCGAGGGCGTCGATGTGCGTGGTGCCGATGACCGGGTCGCCACCGATGCCGACGGCGGAGGAGAAGCCGATGTCACGGAGCTCGTACATCATCTGGTAGGTCAGCGTGCCCGACTTGGACACGAGACCGATGCGGCCGGGCTTGGTGATGTCGCCCGGGATGATGCCGGCGTTGGACTGGCCGGGGGTGATCAGACCCGGGCAGTTCGGGCCGATGATCCGCGTCTTGTTGCCCTTGGCGGTCGCGTACGACCAGAAGGCGGCGGAGTCGTGCACCGCGATGCCCTCGGTGATGACGACGGCCAGCGGGATCTCGGCGTCGATCGCCTCGACCACGGCGGCCTTGGCGAAGGCCGGCGGGACGAAGAGGACGGAGACGTTGGCGCCCGTCTTCTCCATCGCCTCGGCGACGGAACCGAAGACCGGGATCTCCGTGCCGTCGAAGTCGACGGTGGTGCCGGCCTTGCGCGGGTTCACGCCACCGACGATGTCGGTGCCGTCAGCCAGCATCAGCTTGGTGTGCTTCATGCCCGTGGCACCGGTCATGCCCTGGACGATGACCTTGCTGTCCTTGTTGAGGAAGATAGCCATGTGAGTCTGTGACCTCTGCCCTTACTTCGCAGCCGCGAGCTCGGCGGCCTTGTCGGCCGCGCCGTCCATGGTGTCCACGCGCTGTACCAGCGGGTGGTTGGCGTCCGAGAGGATCTTGCGACCCAGCTCGGCGTTGTTGCCGTCGAGACGGACGACCAGCGGCTTGGTGACCGCCTCGCCCTTGTCCTCAAGCAGCTGCAGCGCCTGGACGATGCCGTTGGCGACCTCGTCACACGCGGTGATGCCACCGAAGACGTTGACGAAGACGGACTTGACGTCCGGGTCGCCGAGGATGATCTCGAGACCGTTGGCCATGACGGCGGCGGAAGCGCCACCGCCGATGTCCAGGAAGTTGGCGGGCTTGACGCCGCCGTGGTTCTCGCCGGCGTACGCGACGACGTCGAGGGTGCTCATGACGAGACCCGCGCCGTTGCCGATGATGCCGACCTCGCCGTCGAGCTTCACGTAGTTGAGGTTCTTCGCCTTGGCGGCGGCCTCGAGCGGGTTCGCGGCCGCGTGGTCCACGAACTCCTCGTGGCCCGGCTGGCGGAACTCGGCGTTCTCGTCGAGCGAGACCTTGCCGTCGAGCGCGATGACGTCGCCGCTGGCGACCTTCGCGAGCGGGTTGACCTCGACGAGGAGCGCGTCCTCGGCGATGAAGGTGGCCCACAGGGTCACGAGGACCTCGGCGACCTTCTCGGCGACCTCGGCCGGGAACTTCGCCAGCGCGACGATCTCGCGGGCCTTCTCGATGGTCACGCCCTCGTTGGCGTTCACCGGGACCTTGGCGAGCTTCTCCGGGGTCTCCTCGGCGACCTGCTCGATGTCCATGCCGCCCGCGACCGAGGCCATGGCCAGGAAGGTGCGGTTGGTGCGGTCGAGGAGGTACGAGACGTAGTACTCCTCCAGAATCTCCGGAGCGGTCTCGGCGATCATCACCTTGTGGACCGTGTGGCCCTTGATGTCCATCCCGAGGATGTCCGTCGCACGGGCGACGGCCTCGTCCGGGGTGGCGGCGAGCTTGACGCCGCCGGCCTTGCCTCGGCCGCCGACCTTCACCTGTGCCTTGACGACCGACTTGCCACCCATGCGCTCGGTGGCCTCGCGGGCTGCCTCAGGCGTGTCGATGACTTCACCGGCCAGCACCGGTACACCGTGCTTGGCGAAGAGGTCCCTCGCCTGGTACTCGAACAGGTCCACGCGCGTCCGTCCCTTGTCTTTTTTAAAGATTCGCAGTGATTCGCGGTTGTCTGCTATCTGCGTGGGCGTGCCGCGGAGGGCAACGTGACGGCGCTGTCACAAGGAAGGCGCACACGGTGACCGTGGACGCGGCATGTCCGTCCCGCAGGTTATCCCCGTGGGCCGTAGGTCCCTAAATCGCAGATCACACCTGAGCGGTGATACCTGTCACAGATCGCCTCACGGTTGAACTGCATCTTCGTGCGATCTGCCGATGAGCGGCCACCTTCCACAGCCCTCCGCAGCGCCTCCGCAGCGCTACGGGGCTTCGCGCGGGCGGCACGATCACGGCAGCGGGAGGGGCCGCTTCTCCAGCGCGGCGGCCATCACGTCCGGGAACAGGTCGGGGGTGCAGGCGAAGGCCGGGGCGCCCAGCTCGGCGAGGGCGGCGGCGTGTTCGCGGTCGTAGGCGGGGGCTCCCTCGTCGGACAGCGCGAGCAGCGTCACGAACTCCACTCCCGCGCCCTTCATCGCCGCGACCCGCTTGAGCATCTCGTCGCGTATGCCGCCCTCGTAAAGATCACTGATGAGGACGACGACCGTGTCGGCGGGCCGGGTGATCTTCGACTGGCAGTAGGCGAGCGCGCGGTTGATGTCGGTGCCGCCGCCGAGCTGGGTGCCGAAGAGCACGTCGACGGGGTCGTCGAGCTGGTCGGTCAGATCCACCACAGCCGTATCGAAGACGACGAGCCGGGTGGAAATCGAACGCATCGAGGCCAGCACCGCGCCGAAGACGGAGGCGTAGACGACGGAGGCCGCCATCGAACCCGACTGGTCGATGCACAGCACGACCTCCTTCTTCACCGACCGCGCCGCCCGCCCGTAGCCGACGAGCCGCTCGGGGACGACGGTGCGGTACTCGGGAAGATAGTTCTTCAAGTTCGCCCGGATGGTCCGGTTCCAGTCGATGTCCGCGTGGCGGGGACGGCTGATCCGGGCCGACCGGTCGAGGGCGCCGGTGAGGGTGGCCCGCGTCCGCGAAGCGAGCCGCTTCTCCAACTGCTCGACCACCTTGCGGACCACGGCGCGGGCCGTCTCCCTGGTCGTCTCGGGCATCGCCTTGTTGAGCGAGAGCAGGGTGCCGACGAGGTGCACGTCCGGCTCCACGGCCTCCAGCATTTCGGGCTCCAGCAGGAGCGCGGCCAGCCCGAGGCGCTGGATCGCGTCCCGCTGCATGACCTGCACCACGGAGGCGGGGAAGTACGTCCGGATGTCCCCGAGCCACCGGGCCACCCTCGGCGCCGACCCGCCGAGCCCGCCCGTCCGCTCCCCTTTCCGCCCCCCACTGCCGCTCCCCCCGTAAAGCGCCCCGAGCGCGGCATCCATCCCGACATCCGCCCCACCCAGCACACACCCGGTCCCATCAACCTCCCCGCCCAGCACCATCCGCCACCGCCGCACCCGCTCCGCGTCGATCCCCGTCAGCGTCATCCGTCCCTCTCCCTCACTCGCAGCACTAGTCACGCTCACCCCCGCCGCACTCTCAGCCCCGCCGAACTCTCAATCCCGCCGCACTCTCAGCCCCGCCGCCCCCTCACCCCCGCCGCACCCTCAGACCCGCCGCACTCTCAGCCCCGCCGGCGTTTGAGGCGCGGGGTCTGGGGCGGAGCCCCAGGGGTCCTGGCGCAGCCCGGGGCCCGCCTTCAGCCCGTCCGGCGCTTGAGGACCGGGTCCGGGCAGCGCCCGGGGAACGGTGGAAGGGCGGGTAGGGGACGGCCCCGCGCAGCGGCAGCCCCACCACCGCCCCGGGCCGGTGGAGCCCGACCCAGCCCCCGAACCCCGGCCGGTCAGGCCCCCGCTCCGGCCAGCAACCGGTGGACCAGCTCCACCACCGCATCCGCCCGGACCGGATCCAGCTCCGGACCGAAGCCGGCAGGGCCCAGGCCGGCTCCCGACGCCGCGCCCCGCGCCCCGGCCGGCCCCCGGCGGGCCAACTCGCCCAGAGTCCGCTTCACACCCGGCTCGTACGCCCCGAACGTCCGCCGCAGCAGCGGCAGTACGTCGACGAACGCCCGCTCCGGCACGGACATCAGCCACGCGTCGATCAGACCGAGCAGCCGGTCGTCGTGGACCAGCAGCGTGCCTCCGCCCGAGCCCCCGCCCGCGAAGCCCTCGATCCAGCCCGCCGCGTCGGCCGGCGCGGACGCCGGGGACAGCGAGAGCCCCATCAGCCGGGCCGTCTCCCCCGGCGGCAGCCGCCCGTCGTCGAGCAGCAGCCGCGCGGCCCGGCCGCGTATCAGCCCGGGAACGCGGTCCCGCCCGGCCAGGCTCCGCAGCACCGCCGACCACCGCTCCCTCAACCCGTCGGCTCCATCAGCCCCGTCGACCGCACCGGACCCATCCGCCCCACCGGCCCCGCCACCACCCAGCAGCCCGATCGCCCCGTGTACGGAGTCCACGTGCCCCCGCAGCTCCGCCGCCGCGTCGGCGTCCAGCCCGGCCGCGCAGGCGGGCGGCAACGCCACGCATATCCGCTCGGCGAGCCCGGCCGCGACCGTGCCCAGCGCCGCCGCGTCGGTGCCGCGCACGTCCCCGTACCGCAGTGAACGGGCCAGCGCGGGCAGCGCCTTGGCCAGCCCCGCCACATCGGTGTCCAGCGCGGCCAGGTCGGCGAGTGCCCGCAGCACGGCGGGCAGCGCCTCCGAGAGCCCCGCCAGCAGGCACCGCTCGGCCAGGGCGGTGACCTCCCCCAGCTCCCCGGCGCCCGCCGCGTCGGCCTCGGCCCGGGCGGTGGCCGCCCCGAGGACGGTGGTCCCCCATATGCCGGCTTCGGCGATCCGCACCGCGAGCTCCGGTTCCCAGCGGAGCCGCCAGGTCTCCCGGAAGGTGCCCGTACTCCCCCGCGAGGCCGCCGGGACGCCCCAGTCGATGCCGAGCAGCCGCAGCCGGTGCAGCAGCAGGGACTTGGCGGCGTCGGATTCCTTGCGCAGATCCAGCTCCAGCTCCCGGTCCTGCGCCTCGGCCTTGAGGCGCAGCGAGCGCTGCTGCCGGGTGAGGTCCCGCTGGAGCGGTACGACGGGCGCCGCTTCCGGGACCTCGCCGAGCACGTCCCCCACGACGAGCCGGTCCTCGATCAGCGCGAGCGGTATGTCGGAGCCCTCGCACATCACCGCCCGGACCGCCTCCAGGGTCTCCGTCAGCCCCGGCACCGGCCGGCCCCGCATCGCGGCGAGGCTGTCGGCGAGCCGGACCGCCTCGATGACGTGCGCCGGGGAGACCTGCCGGTCCTCCTCGCGCAGCAGGCCCGCGACCTTGGTCAGCCACCGCTCGACGGGCCGGTCCCGGGCCGCGAAGAGGTGTGCGTACCAGCCGGGCGAGGTGATGCCCGCCCCGTACCCGCCCGCTCGGGCGAGGCGCCGGTGGGTCCAGGGGACCCAGGTGGTCTCCACCTTGACCTTGGGCAGTCCGGTGAGCAGCGCCTTGTCGGCGGCCGCGGTGGTCTTCGCCCGCAGGGCCGGCACGTGCCAGGCTCCGCAGACGACGGCGTACCCGTCGCCGAACTCGCGGCGCGCGGCCCGCATCCGCTGCCGCATGTGGGCCTCGCGCACCAGGTCCCGGTGGTGGCCGCCGGCCCCGTACTCCTCGCGCAGGGCGCCCATGGCCTCGCCCAGCGCCTCGAACACGCCCAGCGGGTCCCCACCGCCCGCCGCGCCCCGGTGCTCGACCACGTCCTCCCACCAGCGCTCGGGATCGTCGTACCCGGCGGTCTCGGCGAGTACGGCGAGGGGGTCCAGCCGCACGGAACGACCGGACGGCCCGTCGTCTTCCTCGGCGTCCCCCTCCCCGGCCCCGTCCCCGTCCCCCACCCCCGCCAGGGAATGGGCGGCGGGCAGGTCGATGAACCGGACCGGCACGTCCCGGGCCTGCGCCCACCGGATGGCGGCCCACTCCGGGGAGAAGCCGGCCAGCGGCCAGAACGCGGCCCGCCCGGGGTCGTCGGCCGCGTGCGCGAGCAGTGCGACGGGCGGCCGCATCCCTGGGTCGGCGGCGAGCGGCAGCAGGGCATCGCCCTCGGGCGGCCCCTCGATCAGCACCGCCGAGGGCTGCGCCGCGTCGAGCGCGGCCCGCACGGCGCGGGCCGAGCCGGGCCCGTGGTGCCGTACGCCCAGCAGCAGCGGCCCCCGCCGCGCGCTCTGCGGGCTCATGCCGTCACCTCCCGGCAGGCGCGGTAGAAGTCCTTCCAGCCGTCGCGCTCGCGCACCACGGCCTCCAGGTACTCCTGCCAGACCACCCGGTCGGCGGCCGGGTCCCGCACGACGGCCCCGAGGATCCCGGCGGCCACGTCGGAGGGGCGCAGTACGCCGTCCCCGAAGTGGGCGGCCAGGGCGAGGCCGCCGGTGACCACCGAGATGGCCTCGGCGGTGGACAGGGTGCCGCTGGGCGACTTCACCTTCGTGCGCCCGTCGTCGGTGATTCCGCCGCGCAGCTCGCGGAAGACGGTGACGACCCGGCGGATCTCCTCCAGTCCCTCCGGTGCGGCGGGCAGGTCGAGGGCGCGGCCCATCTGGTCCACGCGGCGGGCGACGATGTCGACCTCGGCGTCGGCGGTGGCGGGCAGCGGCAGGACGACGGTGTTGAAGCGGCGGCGCAGTGCGCTGGAGAGCTCGTTGACCCCGCGGTCGCGGTCGTTGGCGGTGGCGATGAGGTTGAAGCCGCGCACGGCCTGCACCTCCTGGCCGAGCTCCGGTATCGGGAGGGTCTTCTCGGACAGAACGGTGATGAGCGTGTCCTGGACGTCGGCCGGGATGCGGGTGAGCTCCTCGACGCGGGCGGTCATTCCGTCGGCCATGGCCCGCATGACGGGGCTGGGTACGAGGGCTTCGCGGCTGGGCCCGTGGGCGAGGAGGCGGGCGTAGTTCCAGCCGTACCGGATGGCCTCCTCCGGGGTGCCGGCGGTGCCCTGGACGAGCAGGGTGGAGTCTCCGCTGACGGCGGCGGCGAGGTGCTCGGACACCCAGGTCTTGGCGGTGCCGGGGACTCCGAGGAGCAGCAGGGCACGGTCGGTGGCGAGGGTGGTGACGGCGACTTCGACGATGCGGCGCGGGCCGACGTACTTGGGCGTGATGACGGTGCCGTCTTCGAGCGTGCCGCCGAGCAGGTACGTGGCCACGGCCCACGGGGAGAGCTTCCAGCGGGCCGGACGGGGCCGGTCGTCGGCGTCCGCCAGGGCTTTCAGTTCGTGCGCGAAGGCGTCTTCGGCATGCGGTCGCAGCGCCTCGGCGGCGGTCTCGTTCTCGGTCGTGGTCATGGTCCCCCTCCAATGCTCGGCAGCCGCTTCCGACTGCTGACTCCACGATGCACCCGACCACTGACAACGACCCCCGCACGATGCATTGTTGCAGGTCAGAGCGATTGTCAGTGGGGGTCCCTACGGTGGAACACATGACTGAGCAGGGGGTCCGCTGGACAGCGGAACAGGTACTGGCTCTGGCTCCTGACGACGCATCACGCAAGGCGGGGGCCAGACTTGGCGGGGCGGGGCCGTGGTCGCAGACCGGAGGTTCCGCTTCCGGTTCGGTGTGGGGTTTGTGCAAGGGCAGCGGCAGCAAGCCGTACCGGACGGTCGTCGACCTTTCCGGCCCGGCGTACAAGTGCTCCTGCCCGAGCCGGAAGTTCCCCTGCAAGCACGCGCTGGGACTGCTGCTGCTCTGGGCTACGGAGGGGCTCGGAGATACGGCGGCCGCTCCGGCGGAGGTTCCGGACTGGGCCGGCGAGTGGCTGGCGGAGCGGGCGGCGAAGGCCGCGCGGACCGCCGCCGACCGCTCCGCCCAGGCCGGGCCGGCGGACGCGGAGGGGGCCCGGAAGCGGGCCGAGCGGCGGGCGGCCCGGATCGGGGCGGGGGTCGCCGAGCTGGAGCAACGGCTCGCGGACCTGGTCCGCGGCGGCCTGGCCGGGCAGGAACAGGCCGGGTACACCGCCTGGGAGGAGACCGCCGCCAGGATGGTCGACGCCCAGGCGCCGGGACTGGCGGCCCGGGTCCGGGAGTTGGGGACGATACCCAGTTGCGGCGTCGGCTGGCCCGCCCGGATGCTGGAGGAGGCCGCGCTGCTGCACCTGCTGGACCGGGCGTGGCTGGGGATATCCGGGTTGCCCGAGCCACTGGCCTCGACGGTCCGCGGCCGGGTGGGATTGCAGTCCGGGGCGGAGGGCGAGGTCGTACGGGACCGCTGGCTCGTGCTGGCCCAGTACGACACGGCTTCGCCCGACGGCCGCCTCACCACCCGCCGGATATGGCTGCGCGGGCTGGCGAGCGGTCGGCCGGCCCTGGTCCTGGACTTCGGCCCGCCCGGGCGACCACCCGGGCTGGCCCTGCCCGTCGGGCTGGTGCTGGATGCGGAAGCCCGCTTCCGGCCCGGCTCGGCGGGGCTCCGCGCGGACCTCGGCGACCGGTTCGCGGCGGCCGAGCCGTGCGGGGACGCGCCGACGGGCGTGAGCACCGGCGCGGCACTGGAGGCGTACGGAGCGGCACTGCGCGAGGACCCCTGGCTGGAGTCCTGGCCGGTGGTGCTCGGCCCGGTGGTACCGATACCGGGAGGACCGCGGGGAGACCAACCGGGGGAAACGCCATGGCAATTGGCGGACGCTGAAGGGACGTCCGCCCTGCCCGTGCCCTTGACCGGGGCCGGGAGCCGTCCCCGCGCGGGGCTGTGGCAGCTGGCCGCGCTGTCGGGAGGCGGGCCGGTGACGGTGTTCGGCGAGTGCGGACACCGCGGATTCACCCCGCTGACGGTCTGGCAGTCGGGCTCCTCGGAGCCGGTGGTGCTGGCGTCGGCATGAGCGGGGCGCAAGAGGGATGAAACGGCGGCGCAGGGGCGCCGTCCTGCACGAACGACTGAGCCGGGGGGCTTTCGTGGACGACAACCACGCCACTTGAGACCGCTGTCGTGGCGATGACCACGGGGGAACGCGAGCTGCTCCGGTCCCGCGGAGGGGGCGGGACCGGAGCACGCCACACGAACGAGGGAGGGACCCGATGACCACGACGACGAC
The DNA here is from genome assembly GCF_042750105.1 of Streptomyces sp. NPDC059443. NCBI lineage: Bacteria > Bacillati > Actinomycetota > Actinomycetes > Kitasatosporales > Streptomycetaceae > Streptomyces > Streptomyces sp. NPDC059443. Next base: position 81,771 of record NZ_JBHYVM010000023.1, read on the forward strand.
CACGACCACGACGCACACGGGCACGGGCACGAACACCGACGCAGACGCAGTCACGGCCACGGCCACCATCCCCGACTGGGACGAGCTGGTCAGTACGGCGCTGCTGGGGACCGAGCGCCGCCAGGGCAGTCCCGAGGCCCTGCTCGGGGCCGCGGCCGTGCAGACGGTCCGGCGCCGGGCAGGGCTGCGGCCCGCCGAGGCCGGCCCGCGGGTCGAGCCCGCGCCGCACGATCCGCGGCCCGTACCGCCCGAGGCGGCCCGGCGGCGGCTCGCGCAGCTGCTGGCGGGCCGGACCGGTGCGGGCAGCGGCGGCGGGCGGCGGGGGGCCGCCCCGGATCTGACGGAGCTGCTGCCGCAGTGGCTGGCCGCCGCCGGACGGCACGGCTACCGGGCGCCGGCCGCGCTGGTCCCCGCACTCCTGGACGCGGCGCGGGCCCGCACCGACCTGCGTCCGCAGGCGCTGGCCCTGGCAGGGACGCGCGGGCTGTGGCTGGCCCGGCTGAATCCGGACTGGCGGTTCGCACTGCGCGGCGGCTCCGGCGGCGCCGGGGAACTGCCCGCGCCCACGGACACGGCGGGGGTGGAACGCCTGTGGCAGGAGGGGCTGTTCGCTGAACGGGTGGCGCTGCTCGGCACCGTACGGGCGCACGAAGCGGCGGCCGCGCTCCGGCTGCTGAGCACCACATGGGCCACCGAGCGGGCCGAGGACCGGCTGATGTTCCTCGATTCCCTGCGGGTGGGGCTCTCGCCGGGTGACGAGCCGTTCCTGGAGTCCGCGCTGGGCGACCGCAGCCGCAATGTCCGGGCGACCGCCGCCGAACTGCTCTCCGCGCTGCCGGAATCGGCACTGGCCGGGCGGATGGCGGAGCGGGCACTGGCCTGCGTCGGCCCGGAAGGGGTGACGCCGCCGGCCGAGTGCGACGCGGGCATGCTGCGCGACGGGGTGGTCAAGCAGCCGCCCGCCGGGCGCGGGGAGCGGGCCTGGTGGCTGGCACAGCTGGTGGAGTCCGCACCGCTGTCCTGCTGGCGGGAGCGGTTCGCGGGGCTCGGCCCGGCGGAGATCGTGGCGCTGCCGGTGGCCGAGGGCTGGGCGGAGGAACTCCACGCGGCCTGGTGCCGGGCGGCCGTCCGCCAGCGTGACCCCGCCTGGTCCCAGGCCCTGCTGGGCTCGGCCTCGGCCCCGCCCGCGACGGGCCCGGCGACGGCTTCGCTCGCCGAGCGGGCGAAGCTGCTGTCGATCCTCGGCGAGGAGGAACGGGCGGCGTGGGTCGCGGAGTTCATACGGGCCCACGGGCTGTCGGAGGCGTTCCAGCTGCTCGGAGTCTGCGTGGTGCCGTGGGCGGGGGCGCTGGGGCGGGCCGTGGTGGAGGCGCTGGACTCCGCGCGGGAGGCGGGCGGCTACCCGTGGAGCTTCAGCGGGGTGATGGGCCTGGCGGAACGCTGCCTCGACCCCGCGGAGGCGGACCGGCTCGACGCGGTGGCGGCGGCGCCGGCCGAGCCGGGGGGCGCGGCGGCGTACTGGTCGGAGGCCTTCCAGCGCCTGGTCGCCACGCTCCGCCTCCGCGCGGCGATGCACGCCGAACTCACCCCGCCGAGCCCATGACCCGGCGGGGCCGGACGCCGCGACGGGCGGAAGTCGCCCGACGCGGCGCGGGCCAGGCAAGATCCGAAAGAGCCGGCCTAGGCCGGCTGGCGGACGTGTTCGTGCACCCAGGCCACGATCTCCGTGGTCGTCGCGCCCGGCGTGAAGATCTCCGCCACGCCCTTCGCCTTCAGCGGAGCGATGTCCGCCTCCGGGATGATCCCGCCGCCGAACACCTTGATGTCCTCCGCGTCGCGCTCGGCGAGGAGTTCCAGCACGCGCGCGAACAGCGTGTTGTGCGCCCCCGAGAGGATCGACAGGCCGATCGCGTCGGCGTCTTCCTGGATCGCGGTGTCCACGATCTGTTCGGGGGTCTGGTGGAGGCCGGTGTAGATGACCTCCATGCCCGCGTCCCGCAGGGCCCGCGCGATCACCTTGGCACCTCGGTCGTGGCCGTCGAGACCCGGCTTGGCCACCACCACACGGATCGGACCGGTCACACCCATCGCACTGCCTCCCGAGTGAACGAACGTTAAGTACAGCATCGCGCACACCCCCGTTTCGCGGTCAACCACGAGGGGGAAATCACACGTGGGATGGCGTGCCGCCGCTCCCGTGCCGCCACCCCGTGCCGACAGCCGCACGGCACGGCGTGGCCGGCCGTCGCGGGCGCCGGGCACTCCGTCCCGGTCCCAAGGCAGTTGGGGGGAGGCCGTCCATGGGGCTGTCCATGTCCGGGGCCGCGCTGCGAGCCGGCCTACTGGAAGCGATCGTGCTCGGCGGGCACATCCTGGTGTATCCGACGGGGATGCGCCAGGAGCGGTGCCCCGCCACCACCGGCGAGCGTCCGCCCGTCCTGCTCCTGCACGGGTTCACCGACAACCGCTCTGTCTTCGTCCTGCTGCGCCGCGCCCTCGGGGCGGGCGGCCGGCGGCAGGTGGAGGCGTACAACTACTCGCCCTTCACCCTCGACCTGCGCGTCACCGCCCGCCACCTGGCACTCCGCGTCGAGGAGCTGTGCGAGCGCACCGGGCAGGAGCGGGTGGACCTGGTGGGGCACAGCCTCGGCGGGCTGGTGGGGCGGTACTACGTCCAGCGGCTCGGCGGCGACGCCCGCGTCCGTACGCTCGTCACGCTCGGAACCCCGCATTCCGGTACCCGCGTCGCGCCCTTCATGGACGCACATCCGCTGGTCCGGCAGATGCGCCCGGACTCCGAGGTGATGGCCGAGCTGCGCGCACCTGCGCCCGGCTGCCGGACGCGGTGCGTGGCGTTCTGGAGCGAGTTCGACGAGCTGATGGACCCGACCGAGACGGCCCGCATCGAACATCCGGACCTGGTGACGGAGAACGTGCAGGTCACAGGCATCGGACACCTCGCCCTGCCCGCGCACCCCACGGTCATCGCGGCGGTCCGGCGCGCACTCGACGGGCCCGGCCCGGCCGCCCTCTCCCACCCCGGCGCGGCCTCCGTGGCCTGACCGCGGGATCGCCCGAAACCGCACCGCCAGGCCAACATCACTCGAACGCATTTCGAACTCAAGGCCAAGGGTGCTTCTTTGGGCGACCGAAAGGCAGCCGAATGCCCGGTTCCCCCGCGACTAAAACCCGCCGAAGATTGTCGTTGCGAGTAACCGCCGGGTACAGTCACGCCACTGCTCTCCTCCGAGGAACCTCACATTCCTCGGCCACCCAGGCCCCCCGCTGCCGAGGCGAAAGAGAAGTTGGTGAACGACCGCCCCTCGTCGGGCCAGTACCCCAATCACGGGTACGACGGCCTTTCCACCACCACTTTCGCTGGCGATTCTGGGTACGCGCCCCATGAATCCCAGGGTCAGGGCTATAACTACGCCGCCTACGGTTCCTACGACACCGGTTCCTATGACACCGGCGCGTACGACACCGGCGGGTACGACACGACCGCCTGGACCACCCCGCAGAGCAGCTATCCCCAGCAGCCGCAAGCCGGTTACGACACCGCCGACGGCTACGACGGATACCTCTCGACCGTCCCCGCCCAGGCCGTCTCCACGGACTACCAGTCCACCGCCTTCGGCTACGACACGTCCGCAGAGCAGACCGGCCACTGGTCGGTCCCGGGCTACGCCGCCGAAACCAGCACCTACGACTACTCGTACGGCTACGAGCAGCCCCAGGAACAGCAGTACTCGTACGAGACGTACTCCGCGTACGAGGAGACCGCACCCGCGGCCTACACCGAGACTTCCGTCTTCGGGGTCGTCACCGACGAAGTCAACGACGAAGGCGATTCCGCCGCCGACGCCGCCCCCTACTCCGACGCCGACTCCGATGGTGACGCGGCCGCCGCCGAGCTCCGGGTGCACGACCTCCCCACCCAGGCCATGCCCGTCACGCTCGCGGCGCCGTCCGTGCCGCGCCCCTCGCGCCGCGCCGGCAAGTCCGGTAGCGGCGGCAGTGGTGGCAGCAGCGGCAGTGGTGGCAACACCCGCCGCCGCACGCCCGCGAAGCGTTCCGCCCTGCTGACCGTGGCCGTTCCTTCCGCCTGTGTGATGGGCGTCGCGGGTGTCGCCGCCGCATCCGTGGGCGGGCTGACCGGTCCGCCGAAGCCGTCCGAGGAAACGACCACGATGGCCGCGCCCGACCCGGCGTCCATCAAGCCGGTCGCGGCGAACAGCAAGCTCGATACCCAGCTCACCGCGCTGAGCGCCGACGCGGGCGATTTCGCGAACCGTGCGAGCCGCACCCAGGAGCGCATCGACCTGCGCCTGCGCCAGGACGAGGAAAAGAAGAAGAAGGCGGAGGAGGAGGCGGCCAAGGAAGCGGCGCGCCCCAAGTTCGTCCTCCCCGTCGAGCAGCACGGCCTGAGCGCGGGCTTCGGCCAGGCCGGGGTCAACTGGATGTCCGTGCACACGGGCATCGACTTCCCGGTGTCCTACGGGACTTCGGTCATGGCCGCCACCGACGGCACCGTGCGCAGCCAGTGGAACAGCGCCTACGGCAACATGGTGATACTCACCGCCCCCGACGGCACCGAGACCTGGTACTGCCACCTCAGCAGCGCCAAGATCCGCTCCGGCAAGGTCAAGGCCGGCGACGTGATCGCGTACTCCGGCAACTCCGGCAACTCCACCGGCCCGCACCTCCACTTCGAGGTACGTCCGGGCGGCGGCACCCCGATCGATCCCCAGGCCTGGCTGCGCAGCCACGACCTGGACCCGAACTAAGCACCGGCCCCCCGGCCCTCCGGCCGGCCGGTCACAGCCGACCGGCCCGCCATCTCTCCGGCCCCTAGAGCTTCTGCACCGGCGCGTACCGCAGCAGCAGCCGCTTCGGCTTCTCGTCACCGAAGTCGATGGTGGCCTGCGCGTCGGCGCCCGCGCCCTTGACCTCCATGACCGTGCCCAGCCCGAACTGGTCGTGCGTGACCCGGTCCCCGACCACCAGCGCGACGACCGGCTTGTCGGAGGCCCTGCGCGTCGCGAACCCGGACGGGCCCGACTTCGCACGCGACGAGGACAGGAACGACTCCGGCGAGGTCCCGAACGAGCTCCTCGAACCGCCACCGCCCGAGCCCGAAGACCCGTACCCCGAGCTCCGCATCGGGCCCGCCGGCTTCTGCGCCGCGCCGGTCCGCTTCCACTGGAGGTACTCGGCCGGGATCTCTTCGAGGAACCGCGACGGCGGGTTGTACGAGGGGGTGCCCCACGCGCTGCGCATCGAGGAGCGCGTCAGGTACAGCCGCTCGCGCGCCCGCGTGATGCCCACGTACGCGAGGCGGCGCTCCTCCTCCAGCTCCTTGGCCTGGCCCAGTGCCCGCATGTGCGGGAAGACCCCGTCCTCCATGCCGGTCAGGAAGACCACCGGGAATTCGAGGCCCTTGGCGGTGTGCAGGGTCATGAGGGTGATGACGCCGTTGCCGTCGGTGTCCTCGTCCGGGATCTGGTCGGAGTCGGCGACCAGCGCTACCTGTTCCAGGAACTCCGACAGCGTGCCGGGGCCCACGGGCGGTCCGCCGTTCTCGGCGGCCTCCGCCGCGGCGGCCTCCCGCGCCTGCTCGAACTCAAGGGCCACGGCGGCCAGTTCCTGGAGGTTCTCGATGCGCGTCTCGTCCTGCGGGTCGGTGGAGGACTGGAGCTCGGCGAGGTAGCCCGTACGCTCCAGGACCGCTTCCAGGACCACCGCCGGGCCCGCGCCCGAGTCGACGATCGTGCGGAGCTCCTCCATCAGCACGTTGAAGCGCTTGACGGCATTGGTCGAGCGGGCGGCCATGCCGAAGGCCTCGTCCACGCGGCGCAGCGCCTGCGGGAAGGTGATCTTCTCGCGCATCGCGAGGGCGTCGATCATCGCTTCCGCGCGCTCGCCGATGCCGCGCTTGGGCACGTTCAGGATCCGGCGGAGCGGGACGTTGTCCTCGGGGTTCGACAGGACGCGCAGGTACGCGAGGACGTCCCGGACCTCCTTGCGCTCGTAGAAGCGCACGCCGCCGACGACCTTGTAGGGCAGTCCGACGCGGATGAAGATCTCCTCGAACACGCGCGACTGCGCGTTCGTCCGGTAGAAGATCGCGACGTCGCCGGCCTTGGCGTCGCCCGCGTCCGTCAGCCGGTCGATCTCGTCGGCGATGAACTGGGCCTCGTCGTGCTCGGTGTCCGCGACGTAGCCGGTGATCACCGCGCCCGTGCCGGCCTCGGTCCACAGGTTCTTCGCGCGGCGGTTCTCGTTGCGCTCGATGACCGCGTTGGCGGCGGACAGGATCGTCTGCGTGGAGCGGTAGTTCTGCTCCAGCAGGATCGTCGTGGCGTCCGCGTAGTCCTCTTCGAACTGGAGGATGTTGCGGATGGTCGCGCCGCGGAAGGCGTAGATCGACTGGTCGGCGTCACCCACGACGCACAGCTCGGCCGGCGGCAGGTCCGGGTACCCGGTGCCGACCAGTTCGCGCACGAGCGTGTACTGGGCGTGGTTGGTGTCCTGGTACTCGTCGACCAGCACGTGCCGGAAGCGGCGCCGATAGTGCTCGGCGACCTCGGGGAACGCCTGGAGCAGGTGGACCGTGGTCATGATGATGTCGTCGAAGTCGAGGGCGTTCGCCTCGCGCAGCCGCCCCTGGTACATGGCGTACGCCTGGGCAAGGGTCTTCTCGAAACCGTCCACGGCCTGGGCGGCGAAGGCGTCCTCGTCGATGAGCTCGTTCTTCAGGTTCGAGATCTTGGCGTTGAAGGCCTTCGGCGGGAACTTCTTCGGGTCCAGGTCCAGATCGCGGCAGACGAGCGCCATCAGGCGCTTCGAGTCGGCCGCGTCGTAGATCGAGAACGACGAGGTGAAACCGAGCCGCTTGGACTCGCGGCGCAGGATGCGGACGCACGCGCTGTGGAAGGTGGAGACCCACATGGCGTTGGCGCGCGGGCCGACCAGGCCCTCGACGCGCTCCTTCATCTCGCCGGCGGCCTTGTTGGTGAAGGTGATCGCCAGGATCTGGCCCGGGTGGACCCCGCGCGCGCCCAGCAGGTGGCCGATGCGGTGCGTCAGCACGCGCGTCTTGCCGGAGCCGGCGCCGGCCACGATGAGCAGCGGGGAACCCGCGTGCACCACGGCGGCACGCTGCTCCGCGTTCAGCCCGTCGAGGAGCGCCGCCGGGTCGATGACGGGCCTGGGGGCGCCGTCCCGGTAGTACGCGTCCCCGCTCATGGGCATGTCGAACCGGCCCCCGAAGAGATCGTCCGCACCCGGCTCGGGGGCGGCGTGTTCCTCGGGCGGCGGCGGGACCTCGTCGGAGGGGGAGAGGTCGGCCAGGAAGCTGTCGTCAAAGAGGCTGCTCATCGCCTTCCGAGTTTAGAGGGCCGGACCGACAGCCGGTCCCGGCCCGGGAAATTCGGCGGCATATGCCCCGCGAATCCTGCGCGGACCCTTCCGAGGCGCCCCCTCCGCGACTAGCGTGCCCCGCCAACCGGAAGGAGGTGCCGGCCCGTGCACTCGTACGGATTCCCCTCGCTCCACCCCTCCCCCCACCACCGCAAGCCGCGCACCCGAAGACATCCGAACGCCCCGGCCGCCGCCGTCACGACCGCGGCCCTGTCCTCCTTGGGCCTGCTCCTCCCCCACCCCGCCTCGGCGGCCCCCGCGCCCCGCCCCACGGTGGAGGAGGTACGGGCCCGCGTGGACGAGCTGCACCGGCAGGCGGGCACCGCCACCCAGGCCTACGACGCGGCGGCCGAGCGGACCGAACGGCAGCGGGCCCTGCTCTCCTCGCTGATGGACCAGGTGGCCCGCACCACCCAGAAACTGAACGAGACCCGGCGGCTGCTCGGCGGCTACGCCGCCGACCGGTACCGCGGCTCCGGTTCCCTCGGCGGGACCACGGCCCTGCTGCTCGCCGACGACCCGCAGGCCTTCTTCACCCGGTCCCACCTGCTGAACCGGCTCGGCGACCGCGAGAACGCGCTGCTCGCGCAGTACACGCAGAGCAGGGCGGAGACGGCCCGGCAGCACCGGGAGGCGGGCAAGGTCGTCGCGGACCTGGAGAGCGCGCAGGAGGAGTTACGGGCGCGCAAGCAGGAGGTGCAGGACCGGCTCGCCGAGGCGAACACCCTGCTGGCGAAGCTCACCCGGCCGGAACGGGCGCAGGTGGAGGGCGTACGGGCCCCAGCGGGCTCGGGGGACCTGCCCGCCGACACCCCCGCGTCGGCGGCCGGCGCCGAGGCGGTGGCCTTCGCCCGGTCCCAGCTCGGGAAGCCGTACGTCTGGGGCGCGACCGGGCCGAACTCGTACGACTGCTCCGGGCTGACCCAGGCCGCCTGGCGCGCGGCGGGCGTCACACTGCCCCGTACCACCTGGGACCAGGCGGAGGCGGCGCCGCGGATCGCGATGAAGGACCTGCGCCCCGGTGACCTGGTCTTCTTCTACGGGGACATCAGCCACGTCGGGATCTACGTGGGCGGCGGCCGCATGATCCACGCCCCGCGCCCGGGTGCGTACGTCCGCGAGGACTCGGTCTTCTACCAGCCGGTCCACAGCGCCGTCCGGCCGGGCTGAGACCCCCCGCCACCCGGTCGTATTAACTACTCCGCGCGCGGCGTGGCGGGTGCGCCGTCCGGGCGGGATGCGACCGGGGCCGTTATTCCGGCGCGCGTGGCCGGGGACCACTGCGGAGTCGTTGCCGGGGACCACTGCAGAGTCCCCGACAGCTTTCCCGAGCTCTCCAGAGCTCTTGCGAGCTCTCCCGAGCCCTCCCGTGTCCCTCCCCCGAAGGAGCCCCGCCTTGATCCCGACCGCGACCCCGACCGCGACCTCGACCCCGACCCCGCCCCCGAGCCGCCGCCGTCCGGCCGCCCGTCTCTCCCGCGTCCTGCTGCCCGCGTGCGGAGCCGCCGCACTGGTCGCGACGGCGGTCGCGCCCGCGGCCGCGGCCCCCACGCCCGTGGCCTGCAGTGCCAGCGCCCTCGCCGGCGCCATCACCGCCGCCAACGTCTCGGGCGGCTCGCTGGAGCTGGCCGGGGGCTGTACGTACGCGCTGACCGCGCCGCTGCCGGCGATCAGCGCGGCGGTGACCATCGAGGGCCACGTCGCCACGATCACCCGCGCGCCCGCGGCGCCCGCGTTCGGGATCCTCGTCGTCGCGCCGAGCGGCAACCTCACCCTCAGCCACGTGATCATCACCGGCGGGGACGCGACCGCGACCTTCGGCGGCGGCATCCGCAACGACGGGATCCTCTCGGTGTCCGGGTCGATCATCAGCAACAACAAGGCCGGCTATTCGGGCGGGATCGGCGGCCTCACCGGCTCGACCACGACGGTCACCAGCAGCTTCATCAACAAGAACACGGCGGTGCACAACGGCGGCGGCTTCGCCAACGACGGGAACATGACGATCTCTCGATCCACCGTCAGCGACAACACGGCGCTGGAGAAGGGCGGCGGGGTGGCCAACGACGCGGTCCTGAAGATCGACCGGTCGGCGCTGACGAACAACTCCGCGAGCGGCCCGGCCGGACTCGGCGGCGGGATCGCCAACTTCGGCGGCCCCGGGGCGTCCACCACGCTCACCAGTGCCCTCGTGACCGGCAACCGGGCCACGGTGGCCGCCGGCGGGGTCTACAACAACACCGGGTCGGTCGCTTCGAGCGCGAGCACCATCGCGCTCAACCACCCGAACAACTGCACCACGAGCTCCCCGGCCGTACCCTCCTGCCCCAACTGAGCCCAACTGAGCCCAATTAGGACCAACTGGGCGACGACCGGCACGCATCGGTGTGTCGGTCACGCAGCGCCAGCCCGCGCGCGGGGCGCCCGGCGTGGCGCTCACCCTCCGTATCAGGGCGAGTTGACGGACCGTCGTCGGCTCGCCCTTCGGCCTGCTCCGCCAAGAGTGTTCGAGTCGCCGATTCCACCATCCGGACCTAGCGTCAAGCCATCGAGGGGCATTTCCTGCCTATCGCGGACAAATAGTTCGCGGCTGCACCTCGGGGACCCGGAGGATTCACCATGCGTGCGATACGTGTCGCATCCGTCGCCCTGCTGTCCACCGCCGCTCTCGCGCTCGCCGCGCCGATGGCCTCGGCCAATGACGGCGGGACCACGCCCAACGTCACGTCGTTCGGCTTCACCGTCTCCCCCGCCACCGTCGCCCCCGGTGGCACCGTCACCCTGAACGCCACCGGCTGCCAGGAGCCCCTGGTCAAGGTCTCCTCCGGCATCTTCGACGCGGTCGAGCTCAACGAGGGGAAGCCGGCCACCGCCAAGGTCGACGCGGACGCCAAGCCGGGCGCCCAGTACGAGGTCACCTTCGACTGCAAGGGCGAGAAGGGCACGACCACCCTCACGGTCGCGGGCCACTCGACCGGCACGGGCACCACCACTCCTGCCAAGGGCGTCAAGGCCGGCCTCGGCGGCGGCGCCGGCGGCCTGAACGGCACCGAGATCGCGGCCGGTTCCGCGCTGCTGGCCGGTGCGCTCGGCGGTGGCGTGTTCCTCATGCGCCGCCGCGCCGGCGGCAACGCCTGACCGTAGGTCCCCGGCCCACGGCCTCCTGACCGCCGGGCCCGTCCGACTCGCACCTGACGACCGGACGGGCCCGGCCCAAGACGTCCCGCCCCCGGAAGGAGACCGCATCACATGCCCCGCCAGCAGGAGCGTACGAAGCCTCGCGGCGGCTGGGGCGTCGTCGCCGTGGTCGCCCTCAGCGGCACCTTCCTCCTCACCAACGGCCTCGACCCGAACGGCGGACCGCCCCAGCCCGCGAACGCCGCCACGCTGGTCACCGACCCGGTCCACGACGAGGCGGCCCGCCGCCTCCCCCCGGCCCCCGCACCGCTGAAGCCCTCCCCGCCGACCCGGATCCGGGTGCCCTCCGTACAGGTAGACGCCCCCGTCACCCGCGTCGGCCTCGACTCCGAGGGCTGGGTGGAGGCCCCGCCGCCGCAGGACAAGAACCTGGCCGGCTGGTACGAGGGCTCCCCCGCCCCCGGTGCGCAGGGCACGACGGTGATCGACGGCCACGTGGACAACAAGCAGGGCCCGGCGGTCTTCTACAACCTCGGCTCGCTCAAGGAGGGCCAGCACATCGAGGTGGACCGGCAGGACGGCGGCACCGCCGTGTTCACGGTGTACGGCATCGAGGTCGTCGGCAAGAACGCGTTCCCGGCCCGGCGCGTCTACGGCTCCAAGGGCGCCCCGGAGCTCCGCGTGATCACTTGCGGCGGCGGCTTCTCGAAGAAGACGGGGTACGACGGCAACGTCGTCGTCTTCGCCCGCCTGACCGCGATCCGCTCATAGCCACCGCCTAGGCTCTTCGCATGACCGTTCTGATCAATGTCTTCCTCGGCCTGCACATCATCGGGATCGCCTCGCTCCTCGGCGGCTTCCTCACCCAGATGAAGGTGATGAGCGCCGGGACCGCCCGCTTCGTGCCCGCGATGCTGCACGGCGCGCTGACCATGCTCGTCACCGGCGTGCTGCTCGTCGGCTTCCGCGAGATGGACGGCGGGACCGTCAACAACATAAAGATCGGCGTGAAGCTCGCGATCCTCTTCGTGATCCTGGCGCTCGTCTACGTCAAGCGTGACGAGGAGCAGGTGGAGAAGGCGCTGTTCGGCGCGGTCGGCGGACTGACCATGGTCAATATCTTCATCGCCGTCCTCTGGCACTGACCACGGAAGGCCATCGGCCGACAAGATCCGGTCGGATGCGGGCACTTACGATCATCTCGTCATCCGACCGTTACCTCCGGGTCTAGCGTCCTCCTCCAAGCACCGAGAGAGGAAGGACGTGAGGCCCTCGTGGCCAGTCATCGAAAGCCCAGGCAGCGCCCGCTTTCCGGCAGCACCGCACGGACCACCGTACGCACCACCGCCGCCACCCTCGCCCTCGCGGGCGCTGCCACCGCCACCGCGTTCGAAGGCACTTCCCAGGCCGACCCCCAGCCGACGCCCTCGCAGGTCAAGGCCGAGGTGGACCGGCTCTACGAGGAGGCCGAGGCCGCGACCGACCAGTACAACGGGGCGAAGGAGAAGGCCGACGACGCGGAGCGCGCGCTCTCCGGACTGCAGGACGAGACCGCCCGCAAGACCGATCAGCTCAACACCGCCCGCAGCGCGCTCGGTTCGCTGGCCGCGACCCAGTACCGCAGCGGGACCCTGGGCGCCGCCGTCCAGCTGGCGATGTCCGCCAGCCCGCAGGAGTACCTGGACGGGGCCACCCTCCTCGCGCACACCGGCTCCCGCCAGGCCGTCGAGATCGCCGTGGTGCGCCGCAAACTCGACGAGGTCGGGCACCTCAAGGAGCAGGCCGCCGGACGCCTCGCCGATCTGCGCGCCCGACAGGGCGAACTCGCCGGCCACAAGGCCGAGATCGAGGCGAAGCTGACCGCCGCGCAGCAGCTTCTGGCCAAGCTCACCGCCGAGGAGCGCGCGGCCTACGAGGCCCGTTCCGGCACCGGCGCCGCCCCCGCCGGCGCGCGGACCCCGGCACCGGCCCCGCCGCCCGCCGACGGTTCCCGCGCGGCCCGCGCGGTGGCGTTCGCGTACGGGGCGATCGGCAAGCCGTACGTATGGGGCGCGACGGGACCGGACTCGTACGACTGCTCGGGCCTGACCCAGGCGGCCTGGGGCGCGGCCGGGGTGTCGCTCCCCCGCACCACCTACACCCAGATCAACGCCGGGCAGCGGGTCTCCCGCGACCAGCTGGCCCCCGGCGACCTGGTGTTCTTCTACTCCGGGGTCTCCCACGTCGGCATGTACATCGGCAACGGCCAGATGATCCACGCCCCGCGCCCCGGCTCCACGGTGCGCCTCGCCCCGGTGGACTCGATGCCCTGGGCCGGCGCCTCCCGCCCGGCGTGAGGGCCGCTACGAGGTGATGGCCGCTCCGTGTGAGGGCCGCTACGGCGCCTTGACCACCGTGGTCAGCCAGCCGAAGGTCTGCGGCAGCTGCTTCGACCACGCTTCGAGGTTGTGCCCGCCGGTGACCTTCTCCGCGTGCACCTCCGTCGGGTTCTTCGCGAGGGCCTTGAGGTCCGTGCCCGACGAGTAGCCGTCCTGCTCGGCCCCCGACATCCACAGCGCGACCGCCGGCGGTGTGTGCGCGGCCGTGAGCAAGTTCTTCAGGTTGTGGGTGCGCCGCATCTCCGGGTCCTGGGCCACCAGCGAAGTGGGCTCCTGGCCCGGGTCGTTGTAGCCGGACAGGGAGACGGCCGCGCTGTAGCGGTCGGGATGCAGGATCGCCAGCTTGGCGGCGCAGTACGCGCCCGCCGAATATCCGGCCACGCCCCAGGTGCGGGCCTCGTCCGACACCCGGAAGTTGTCGACGACCATCTTGCGGACGTCGACGCTGAACCAGCTGTCGGCGTTGACCTTGCCGGGGATGTTGGCGCAGCCGGTGTCGCCGTTGCCCAGCAGCATGGCGCGCGGCGAGACCAGGATGAACGGCTGCACCTTGCCGCTCTTCATCAGCGGCTCCAGCACCTCGTGTGCGTGGAGCCCCTGGAACCAGGACTTGCCCGTCCCCGGTATGCCCGGGATCAGCTCGACCACCGGGAACTTCTTGTCCTTGAAGGCGGGGTCGTCGTACTGCGGCGGGAGCCACACCATGACGTCGCCCTTGACCCCGGAGATCTTGCCGTTGAGCTCGGTCTTCTTGACCCGGCCCCCGAGGCCGTCGACCGGCTCGAACGCCTGGACCACCTTCGGCTCCGCCTTGACCTCGGCGGCCTTCTTCCCGCCGAGTCCGTCCGGGCCCAGGTCGGGGGCGGCGGTGACGTACTTGCCGGTGCCCATCAGGTCGCCCCAGGAGGCGTAGAAGTTCGCGTCGCGGTTCACCGCGATGAACACCAGGGCCACGGCGGTGACCTGCGCGAAGAGCACCATCAGGCCGCGCGAGCCGACGCGTACGACGGCGGGGCCGCGCACCTTGCTCCATACGGCCAGAGGCAGGGCGACGGCGATCACGGTCAGGACGACCGCCGCCACGAAGAGGGGGGTCCCCGTCAGACTCATCACGCCACCCAAGAGGGCGGCGCGAGGCCGCCCGGTTGCTCCCGGCCCATGCGTCGTGGATCACATGCGCCCGGGCCGAATGGGCCCGGACCAGGTGTTTTCCGACCAGATGTGCTCAGACCAGACGTCGGGCCGTCGCCCAGCGGGTGAGCTCGTGACGGTTGGACAGCTGGAGCTTCCTCAGGACCGCCGAGACGTGCGATTCGACCGTCTTGACCGAGATGAAGAGCTGCTTGGCGATCTCCTTGTACGCGTATCCGCGCGCGATCAGCCGCAGCACCTCGCGCTCGCGCTGGGTGAGGCGGTCCAGGTCCTCGTCGACCGGCGGGGCGTCCGTCGAGGCGAAGGCGTCGAGCACGAAGCCCGCCAGGCGCGGCGAGAACACCGCGTCCCCGTCCTGGACCCGGAAGACCGAGTTCACCAGGTCGGTGCCGGTGATCGTCTTGGTGACATAGCCGCGCGCGCCGCCCCGGATGACTCCGATGACGTCCTCGGCGGCGTCCGACACCGACAGCGCCAGGAACCGTACGGGGTCCTCGGCGGCCGTCATCAGCGGGGCGCAGCGGCGCAGCACCTCGACGCCGCCGCCACCGGGCAGGTGCACGTCGAGGAGCACCACCTCGGGGCGCGTGGCGGTGATGACGGTGACGGCCTGGTCCACGTCGGCTGCTTCGCCGACGACCTCGACCCCGGTCCGCTCGGTCTCGCCGATCTCGGCCTGGACCCCCGTGCGGAACATCCGGTGGTCGTCGACGAGCACCACCCGGACCCGCCTGCCTACCGCACCGTTGGTCGCGTTCGCGTTGTCCTCGGTCATGCTGCCTTCGCCGCCCTCTCCATTTCCAGCTCGACTTCCGTGCCACCGTCGGGCGCGGACCGCAGCCGCGCGGTCCCGCCGTTGCGCTGCATCCGGCCGATGATCGATTCTCGTACGCCCATCCGGTCGTCCGGTACCGCGTCCATGTCGAAGCCCGGTCCGCGGTCCCGTACGGACACGAACACCGTCTGGCCCTCCACCTCCGCGTACACCTGGACGGGGCCGCCCTCGCCACCGTACTTGGCGGCGTTGACCATCGCCTCGCGCGCGGCCTGCATCTGTGCCGCCAGCTTCTCGTCGAGGGGGCAGTCGCCGACGACGACCACCTCGATGGGGACGCCGTGGTGGTCCTCCACGTCGGCGGCGGTCTTCTTCACCGCTTCGGCCAGTGTCGTCGGCTCCTCGGCCTCGTCCTTGCCGGTGCCCTCGGGCTTGTACAGCCAGTTGCGCAGCTCCCGCTCCTGGGCCCGCGCGAGGCGGCGCACCTCTCCGACGTCCTCGGCGTTGCGCTGGATCAGGGTGAGGGTGTGCAGCACGGAGTCGTGGACGTGTGCGGCGACCTCGGCGCGCTCCTGGGCGCGGATGCGCATCAGGCGCTCCTCGGAGAGGTCCTGGGTCATCCGGATCAGCCAGGGACCGGCGAGGAGGGCGACGCCGACGAGGACGGCGAGGGTGGCGGTCAGTACGTTGCCCAGCTGGGCGGCGGAGCCGCGCACGACGATGAAGACCGTCAGGCCGACGCCGACCAGGGCCACTCCCGCGAGCGCACGGGCGGTCTGGAGCAGCCGGGCGTGCCGGCCGACGGCGTCGTTCCAGTGGGCGCGGCGGGCGTTGTCGGCCTGGCGCCAGACGAGGACCACCCCGGCGCCGACCAGCAGGAGCGGCCACACGTACCGCCCGGAGGCGCCGCCGACCTGGACCTTGGAGATGAAGATGCCGGCGCCGACGCACAGCGCGATCAGCGCGGTGATCTGGCCCCGCTCGGGCTTGCGCAGCCGCCGGGTGCCGTCGGGGAGGGTGTCGAAGAAGGAGCGGTGGCCGCTGCGGCCGCCGACTCCGAGCGGTACGAAGACCCAGAACGCGGCATAGAGCAGGACGCCGAGGCCGTCGCCCCACATGAACAGGCCGAAGAAGGCGAGCCGGACCCAGATCACGGGCAACCCGAGGTGCCCGGCGAGGCCGCGCGCGACACCACCGAGCATGCGGCCGTCGGCGCTGCGGTAGAGCTTGCGCGGCGGCGTCTCGTCGGAGTCGGGTGCGTACGGCGTGCGGGGGGCGGCTGCTACGGGCATGTCACCGATGGTCACACGTGCGCGGAGCCCGGGACATCAGGGCAGCCCCCCAGTTCTCTCGGGGGGATATCAGGGTTGCGCCAGGGTGGATCCGGATGCCCACGGCGACGGCGGGCCGTCACCATGGACGCATGACCGAAGTGCACGATTCCCCGCCACCGGACGCAGGCTCCGGTTCCGGTGCGAGCGCCGCAGCCGCACCGCCGCCTGCCGAGCACCCTCCCCTGCGCCGCAGCAGGCGCGACAAGGTGCTCGCGGGCGTCTGCGGAGGGCTGGGCCGGTACTTCGACCTGGACCCGGTGATCTTCCGGATCGTGCTCGGCGTCCTCGGGGTGACCGGCGGCGTCGGTCTGATCTTCTACGGATTCGCGTGGCTGCTGCTGCCCCAGGAGGGCGAGGAGGACAGCGAGGCGAAGAAGCTGCTGACGGGCCGGGTCGAGGGCTCGACCCTGACGGCGGTGTTCGCCGCACTGGTGGGCTGCGCCCTGTTCCTGTCGATGCTGGACAACGGCGGACTGGCGGTCTTCTCCGTCCTGGCCGCCCTGGCGCTGGGCGGCGCGGCGTACTGGTCGCAGCGCCACCGCAAGAACCTCGCGCCCGCCCCTGAGGAGAGGGCCGCCGCCGGCGCCGACTTCGTGTGGCCGGCGGCGACGCGCACCGGGCACCGGACCGCGCACAGCCCGGCGCCGCCCGAGACCCAGGCGCCGCCCGCGCCCGGCGGCCCGTCCTGGTGGCGGGACCCGCTGGTCAAGGACGGCACCACGGGGCCGGTCGGCTCGACCGGGTATCTGTGGGGCCCCGACGAATCCGACTCGGCAGCCCCGGAGGGTCCGGCGGCGGCCCCGGGCGCGGCCCCCGTCCGCAGGGCTCCGCGCGGTGGCATGGGCGGCCGGGTGTTCGTGCTGGCCGTGCTGGCCGCGGGCGTCTCCACCGCCTCGGTCTGGGACGGCAGCACCATGAGCCATGCGCTCCAGGTCGGCTTCGCCTCGGCCCTCGCCGTCTTCGGCCTCGGTCTCGCGGTCAGCTCGGTCAAGGGCCGTACCGGCTTCGGCACCGTGCTGCTCTCGGTGATCACGGCCGGGCTGCTGGCCGGGGCGGTCGCGCTGCCCAAGGAGATCGGCACCGACTGGAAGGACATCAACTGGCGGCCGGCCTCGGTGGCCGACGTGGCGCCGCGGTACACGGCGGACAATGCGATCGCCACCTTGGACCTGAGCCACCTGGACGTCCCCAAGGACACCCGACTGACCGTCGACGCGCGGATCGAGGCGGGCCGGCTCAAGGTGATCCTCCCGAAGGAGGTCACCGCGCGGGCCGAGGCCACGATCAAGCTGGGCGACCTCCAGATGCCCGGCGACAAGCCGGGAGCGATACGCATCAAGTCCGGCGGCGAGACCCGCCGCGAGACCCTGCCGCCCGCCCCGGGGTCCGAAGCGGGCGGGACGATCGAGCTGCACCTGAGCGCGGGTGTGGGACAGGTGGAGGTGGCCCGTGCGGCGTCATGAGTTCCTGCCGGGACGGCTGATCGCGGGCCTGGTCCTGATGGCGGCCGGAGTGCTCTATCTGCTCGGCGCAGCCGGTGAGGCCGACCCGCCGTGGTTCCTCGTCCTGCTGATGACCCTGGGCGGGCTCGCCTTCGCCGCCGTGGTCGGCCTGGTGACCTATGCCGTGCGCAGGGACAGGCGCGACCGGATCACCGAGTCCAGCGACAGGTAGGGCGCCCCGGCGAGGATCAGCGGGAGCCAGGCCATCAGATAGACCAGGTCGTTGCCGTAGTAGTACGGGGTCACCGCCCAGGACACCGTGAGCCACAGGCTGAGCGAGATCAGCGCCCCGCCGACGGCCGCGATCCGGGTCAGCAGGCCGGCCAGGACACCCAGGCCGACCAGGAGTTCCCCGATCGCCAGGGCGACGGCGAAGCCGACGGGCGCCTTCAGGGCCAGGTCCACCAGGGCCGGGATCGCGGAGGTGTCGCGCACCCCGCGCATCAGCTCGCCGATGGAGCCGTCGCCGGTGGCGGAGAGGAACGCGGGGTCGGTCAGCTTGTCCAGTCCCGCGTAGACGAAGGTCACGCCGAGGAAGATCCGCAGGGGCAGGAGCGCGTGGCGGGCCGCGAGTGCGCGCAGGCCGCCCGGCCCGGGGGAAGCGTCGGCGGAGGAGGCGGAAGGGACGTCAGTTCGGGTCACGCGACATGTGTACCCCCTTCACTCGGCCACGTCGATCGTGCACCGGTTGGATTCCACTCCTGCGGCGGTGACCACTTGGATCTCGATGCGGCCGGGTTCCACTTCCGCCGGCACGGGCACGGTCAGCACGGCGTCGGAGGGGTTGGTGAATCCGCCCGCCACCGGGACCAGCGGCACGTGCACGTGGACCGCCCCGACCCGTACCACCAGCCGGGCGAGCATCTCCGGAGTCTGCGCCCCGGGCGGCACGAAGCCCACGCCCCGGATCTCGATGTCGTCCCCGGGACGGATCGCCCCGTCCAGATCCCCGGGCTCGCGCCTGCGCACCACCGACAGCACCAGCGGGCGGCTGCCCTCGGCGTACTTCGCCGCCAGGTACACGGCCGCCGACAGCGCCACCAGCAGCGCGAACGCCCACGGCAGCTGCGGCAGCCGGTCCGGGAAGCGGGCCAGGGACACCGCCGCGAAGGCCAGTACCACCGTGGAGACGAGCACGTACTGGGCGTCCGGGAAGGACCCCCGGCCCGCGTCGTCCGTCAGCAGGTCGGCCCCGGTCGGACGGTCCGCCGGCAGCTTCTGCAGCCGCTGCCCCATGATCCGTACGGAGACCACGCGGCGCACGAGCACCGCCACCGCCGAGGTCAGAGCGAGCACCGCCAGCAGCGGCAGGGCCCGCCCGAGCGCGAGGCCCGCGTACAGCGCCTGACGTTCCGGTCCGGGCTCGGAGGCGGCGAGCCGCAGTGCGGGGAGCAGCGTCCCGAAGGCGGTGAGAACCAGCCAGGCGCTCGGCACCGCCTTCGAGGTGGAGAGCCGGTTGTCCTCGCCGACCAGCGGGGCCAGCAGCCCGCCCCGGAGGGTCTGCGCGCGGGCCGCCACGGTCAGCAGGGCGGCCAGCACGAGCGCGGCCAGCAGGGCGGCGGTGCGCGCGGTGGACCAGCCGTTGCCGAGCGCGGTGCCGACCTGGACCAGCAGCAGCACCCCGGCGGCGATCCACACGGCGAGCACGGCCCGCCGCGAGAGCAGGTACAGCCATGAGTGCCCGGCTTCCCGCCCCCGGTCGGCGACCGTCCGGGCGGACAGGGTCAGCTCGTCGGAAACCCACTGGCGGGAGGCTCCGAGCGAGTGGGCCACGGCGGCCGGCAGCCCCTGCCCGGCGGCGAACTCGTCGCGCTTCTCCAGGAACGCGGCGACAGCGCGCCGGTGCCCTTCGCGGGCGCAGTCGTCGCAGGCGCATGCGGCGGTATGAGTACCTCTGGACATCTCTTGGACAGCCACGAACGTGCCGCCTCTCTGAACTACGGTGCAATGCCTGCGAATTGTGCACCACTGCGGCAGTGTTCCGGATTGCGCACGATGTCAGAGCAGGTGATTAACCGTTCATGATGTTGACGCCACCTGTTCCAGCAGCGGCTGGCAGCTCACCCAGGCCGCCAGATCGGACCCGAACCGCTCCCGTGTGGCCACCGCGCTGTGGTGGCCGATGAGCACCGGCTTCCCGGCCGCCCGCGCGATCAGCTGCACCTGTGCGGCCCGCTCCGCCGCGATGAACCACCAGGCCGCGGCCTCCACCGAGTCCCCGACCGTGAGCAGCCCGTGGTTGCGCAGGACCAGCGCCTTGTACGGGCCCAGGGCGCCCGCGATCCGGCCGGCGTCCCCGGCGGCGGTGTACTCGTCGAGCAGTGCGTGGTCCTCGTAGAAGGCGCAGGCCTCCTGGGTGATCGGGGCCAGCAGTTCACCGAGGGCGGCGAGCGCCCTGCCGTACGGGGACTGCGTGCGTACGACGGCCACCACGGCGGGCCGGGCCCGGTGGACGGCGGCGTGCACGGCGAAGGCCAGCTGGTTGACCCGGCGCTCCCCCTGGCGGACCCGGCCCTCCCCGTCGACCAGCAGCAGGTCTTCGGCGCCGAGGGCGCCGAAGGGCCGGCCGAAGGGGTTCACCCAGTAGCAGTCGTCGAACTCCGGGTCCCGGACGGTGACGTGCCCGCCCACCCCGTCCTCGTACCCGAGCCGCCCCAGCAGCCGCAGCACCCCGGCGAGCCGCTCCTTGCGGTGCGCGCGCTCCTCGGCGGCGGTGGCGAACGCGGGAGGCATCTCGAAGCCCAGCCGCTCGACGGGCACGGGTGCGGGCGCGGATGTGGATGCGGGTGCGCCTTCGCGTGCGGGCTGCTCGGCCATGGCCCCTCCTTCAAGGTCGCGGCGCAAGGTACCGGCGGCCGGGCGAAGAGGCCATACATGCGGCGAGGCCGCCGCTCCCTGCCCGGGAGCGGCGGCCTCGTCACGTCCTTCTGGAACCGCGGCCTGCGGAAGGGTGGGACTACTCCCACTCGATCGTGCCCGGCGGCTTGCTCGTGCAGTCCAGGACCACGCGGTTCACGTCCGGCACCTCGTTGGTGATGCGGGTGGAGATCCGCGCGAGGACCTCGTACGGCATGCGCGTCCAGTCCGCGGTCATCGCGTCCTCGGAGGAGACGGGGCGCAGCACGATCGGGTGGCCGTAGGTGCGGCCGTCGCCCTGGACGCCGACGCTGCGGACGTCCGCGAGCAGGACGACCGGGCACTGCCAGATCTCCCGGTCCAGGCCGGCCGCGGTGAGCTCGTGGCGGGCGATGGCGTCGGCCTCGCGCAGCAGGTCCAGGCGCTCCTTGGTGACCTCGCCGACGATGCGGATGCCCAGGCCGGGGCCCGGGAAGGGCTGGCGCTGGACGATCTCGGCGGGCAGGCCGAGCTCCTGGCCGACCATCCGGACCTCGTCCTTGAACAGCTGGCGCAGCGGCTCGACGAGCTCGAACTCGATGTCGTCGGGGAGCCCGCCCACGTTGTGGTGGGACTTGATGTTCGCGGTGCCGGTGCCGCCGCCGGACTCGACCACGTCCGGGTACAGGGTGCCCTGGACGAGGAAGGCGACGGCGGGGCCGTCCTCCTGGAGGATCTCCAGCTGGGCCTGCTCGAAGACGCGGATGAACTCGCGGCCGATGATCTTGCGCTTGGTCTCCGGGTCGGAGACCCCGGCCAGCGCGTTCAGGAAGCGCTCCTGCGCGTCGACGACCTTCAGCTGCACGCCGGTCGCGGCGACGAAGTCCTTCTCGACCTGCTCGGTCTCGCCCTTGCGCATCAGGCCGTGGTCGACGTAGACGCAGGTGAGCTGCGAGCCGATGGCCTTCTGTACGAGCGCCGCCGCCACGGCCGAGTCCACGCCGCCGGAGAGGCCGCAGATGGCACGCTTGTCGCCGACCTGCTCGCGGATGAGCGCGACCTGCTCCTCGACGATGTTCCCGGTGGTCCAGGTGGGGGCCAGGCCCGCGCCCCGGTAGAGGAAGTGCTCCAGGATCTGCTGGCCGTGCGTGGAGTGCATCACCTCGGGGTGGTACTGCACGCCGTACAGCTTCTTCTCGTCGTTCTCGAAGGCCGCGACCGGCACGACGTCGGTCGACGCGGTGACGGTGAAGCCCTCGGGCGCGGCGGAGCAGGCATCGCCGTGGGACATCCACACCGACTGGCTCTCGGGGGTGCCCTCGAAGAGGGTGGAGCCGGTCTTGGAGACGGCCAGCGGGGTACGGCCGTACTCGCGCGCGCCGGTGGCGTCGACGGTGCCGCCGAGGGTCGTCGCCATGAGCTGGAAGCCGTAGCACATGCCGAAGACGGGGACGCCGGACTCGAACAGGCCGAGGGCGTCGTCCAGGCGCGGGGCACCCTCTTCGTACACGGAGGACGGGCCGCCGGAGAGGATGATCGCCTTCGGGTCCTTGGCCAGCATCTCGGCCACGGGCATCGAGCTGGGCACGATCTCGGAGTAGACCCGTGCCTCGCGGACTCGGCGGGCGATGAGCTGGGCGTACTGGGCACCGAAGTCGACGACGAGAACAGTGTCCGGAGCGCTGTCGTGGGTGGCGGAGATGGCTTCAGGCACGGGGCAGGCCTTCCGGCGGAAGAGGGGGTTGTTTTGTCGATTCTAACGGGGGACGGATGGGCCTCTTCGTCTCACCATCCGAACTTGCTTGGTCCGGAGCGGCACAGAGGGCCATAATCCGTTCCATGCGCAAGCAGCTGAGCTTCCTCTTTACCTATGGCACCGGCCGGTCCGGTCGCCATGGGTCATCGTGATGCTCGCTTGAGCCACTGACTTCCAAGAGCGCCCCGGTCCGGACAGGACCGGGGCGCTCTGGCGTTCCGCTCCTGGCCGGCAAGATCACCAACGACCAGCAGGAGAAGAACCATGAGCGTCACCACCACCCCCGAGCAGCTGATCGCCGACTCCCGCGAGCGGATCGACGCCCTCGACGACCGGATCATCGGACTGATCCAGGAGCGGATGGCCGTCTCGACCGTCATCCAGGAGGCCCGGATCGAGTCGGGCGGGCGCCGGGTGCACCTGTCCCGGGAGATGGAGGTGCTGGGCCACTGGAGCGACGCCCTCGGCAAGCCCGGCACCTCGCTCGCCATGACCCTGCTGGAGCTGTGCCGCGGCCGCGTCTGAGGCCATGGGTTCCCGTGACGCGTGTTCGTCACCCGTCCGGACCGTGACCGCCCCCGGGGCCCTTCGTTGATGCGGGTGTCCGTGCCAGCCAGGCGCGGAACCGCAACACCACGCGTGGCTCCGCTGGAGCGATGAGACGCACGCCCTGTGGAGCGTGCGTCGTGGGACCTCGCTCCTTCGCGTGACCGGACGGCAGGGGACAGCGGTCCGGTCACCCCATAGGAAGACGGCCGGCCCGGGGGACGCCCCGGACCGGCCGTTCTTCTGTTCTACGAGACCGCGCGCCTACGAAACCGCGCGCCTTCGGAGCTACGCCCGCGCGGAGCCCCTGCGGCGGAACGCCACGAACAGCGCGCCCGCGCCGGGAGAGGCCGTGGCGGAGGCGCTCGGGGTCGGGACCGCCCACCTTGACCCGGGTGGTGGCCGACCGGAAGGTGGCCCCCTTGGCCGTGCCGGTCATCGTCAGGTCGACGGTGGTACCGAGCTTGGCGCCCTTGGCCGCGCTCACGTCCAGCGCCGCGATCGTCGAATCGTGCGGCCAGAGGTGGTTCTCCGTGCACGTGACCGCGGTGTCGGTCACCTCGCAGTCGCTGGTGGCGACTTTCTCATGCCCCCTTGACCATCGAACACCGGTAGCAGTTGCACACCCCCCGTGTGACGGACACCACAGACGAGAGTCCCGGATTCCGGTACAACCATCAAGCTTGAACATCTGTCACTTATGTACTCGGTGGGTACGGCGCTCGGAGGGGGAGCGCCGTACCCACCGCGCATTTCCCGCCGTCTTCACTCCGCGGGTTCCGCCGCCTTCGCGCGCGGCGGGATCTCCGGGACCGCAAGGAACGGCAGGCGCAGCGCCCCGAAGGCCTCCTTCGGGACCGCCGGACGGGCCGGTTCCACTGCCGACAGGCGGGCGTAGGCCGCGCCCTGCTCCGGGCGCGGGTCGTGCTCGCCCTTGTTCGGCCAGTAGGACATGGCCCGTTCCGCCTGCGCGGTGATGGTCAGCGACGGGTTGACCCCGAGGTTCGCGGAGACCGCCGAGCCGTCCACCACCGAGATGCCCGGGTGCCCGTAGAGCCGGTGGTACGGGTCGACCACGCCCTCCTCGGGCGAGGCGCCGATCGGGCAGCCGCCGAGGAAATGGGCCGTCAGCGGGGTACCCATCAGCTCGCCGACGTTACTGCCCGCAAATCCGTTGATTTCCTCCGCGAGCAGCGTCGCCGCCTGCGTGGCCTCGACGATCTGTACCGGATTGGGCGCTCCGTGGCCCTGACGGGCGGTGAGCAGACCCTTCCCGAGCCCGCCGGGCTTGCGGTAGGTGGTCAGGGAGTTGTCGAGCGACTGCATGACCAGCCCGATGATGGTCCGCTCCGACCAGCGCCGGTTGGAGAGCGAGCGCAGGAGCTGCACCGGGTGCTTGGCGGTGCGCCCGAACCAGGCCCGGACCCGGTGCGGGGAGTACGGCACCTGGAGGATCGTCATGAACCCCATGGCGTTGGAGCCCTTGCCGTAGCGCACCGGCTCGATGTGCGTGTCGGCGTTGGGGTGCACGGAGGAGGTGATGGCCACGCCCCGGGTGAAGTCCGCGCGCTGGTCCTTGCCGTGCCGCTTTCGGTAGCGCCGGTCATCGGTCTGAGCGCCTACGAGGCCTTCGGAGTTGGTCCGGGTCAGGTCCCCGAGCCGGTCCGACAGGCGGGGAAGCTCGCCGAGGTCCTTCATCGTGTGCAGCAGGGTCTGGGTGCCGTACGTGCCCGCCGCGACGACCACGTAGCGGGCGCGCAGCACCTTGGCCCTGCCGCGGCGGCGGCCGTCGGTGGGGACGGTCCGGACGCGGTGGCCGCCGGCCGGGTCCTCGGAGAGGGCGGTGACGGTCGTCATCGGGTGGATGACGGCGCCGGCCCGCTCGGCGAGGTGCAGGTAGTTCTCGTTCAGGGTGTTCTTCGCGCCGTGCCGGCAGCCGGTCATGCACTCGCCGCACTCGGTGCACGCCTTGCGGGCGGGGCCGGCGCCGCCGAAGTACGGGTCGGCGACCTCGTCCCCGGGTCGGACCTCGGCCTGGTCCTCGGCGTCGTCCCCGTCCCCGAAGAAGACGCCGACCGGGGCCATGTGGAAGGAGTCGGCGACGCCCATCGCGGCGGCGGCCGCCTTCAGGTGCACGTCGGAGGGGGTCATCGTCGGGTTGAGCCGCACCCCCAGCATCCGCTTGGCCTGGTCGTAGTACGGGGCGAGTTCCGCGTGCCAGTCCGTGATGGACGCCCACTGCCGGTCCTCGAAGAAAGGGGTCGGCGGCACGTACAGGGTGTTGGCGTAGTTGAGCGAGCCGCCACCCACCCCGGCGCCCGCGAGCACCATCACGTTGCCGAGCAGGTGGATGCGCTGGATCCCGTACAGGCCGAGGGCCGGGGCCCACAGGTAGTTGCGGATGTCCCAGCTGTTCTTCGGCAGGCTCTCGCGGGTGAAGCGGCGACCCGCCTCCAGGACGCCGACCCGGTAGCCCTTCTCGGTGAGCCGCAGCGCCGAGACGGCCCCTCCGAAGCCCGATCCGATGACGATGACGTCGTAGTCGTAGGACTCAGACACGGTGCTGCCCCTTAGCGGAGTCGGAGGGCCTTCAGGACCTTGAGGCTGCGGGTCATGAACTCCGCGTACTTCTCGTCGTCCATGCCCAGCGAGGGCCCCATCGGCAGCAGCCGCTGCTGGGCGACGGTCTGGGCCTCGGTGTACTTGAGGATGCCCTCGGAGCCGTGGCGGCGGCCGAGGCCGGAGTCCTTCATGCCGCCCATGGGGGCGCCGGCGCTGCCGTAGGCGGGGGCGTAGCCCTCGTTGATGTTCACGGTGCCGGTGCGCAGGCGGGCGGCGACGGCGTGGCCGCGGCGGGAGTCCTTCGTCCAGACGCTGGAGTTCAGGCCGTAGGCCGTCCCGTTGGCCCGGTCGATCACCTCGTCCTCGTCGGTGAAGCGGTAGACGGAGACGACCGGGCCGAAGGTCTCCTCCCCGCACACCGCCATGGGGGCCTCGACGCCTTCGAGGATGGTCGGCTCGTAGAAGAGCGGGCCGATGTCGGGGCGGGCCACGCCGCCCGCGACGAGGGTGGCGCCCTTGGCCACGGCCTCGTCCACGTGCCGCCGTACGGCTTCCATCTGGCGCTCGCCGGCCAGGGAGCCCATCTCCGCGCCGTAGGCGAGGGAGGAGCCCAGGCGCATGGCCTTCGTGCGGGCGGCGAAGCGGGCGATGAACTCGTCGGCGATCGAGTCGTGCACGTACAGGCGCTCGATGGAGATGCAGAGCTGGCCCGCGGAGGAGAAGCAGGCGCGGACGGCGCCGGCGGCGGCCTTCTCCACGTCGGCGTCGCGCAGGACGAGCATGGCGTTCTTGCCGCCGAGTTCGAGGGAGACCCCGACCAGGCGGGCGGCCGCGCCCTGGGCGACCTCTCGGCCGGTACGCGTGGAGCCGGTGAACGAAACGTAGTCGGCGTGGCGGACCACCTCGGGGCCGACGACCGGGCCCTCGCCGAGGACGATCTGGAACACCTCCGCCGGGAGCCCCGCCTCGATCATCAGATCGCGGGCCCACAGGGCCGTGAGCGCGGTCTCCGTGTCGGGCTTCATCACGACGGCGTTGCCCGCGACGAACGCGGGCAGGGCGTCGCCGATGGACAGCTCGAAGGGGTAGTTCCAGGGGGCGATCTGGCCGATGACCCCGCGCGGCTGGCGCAGCTCGGTGACCTTGGTGAGGGTGGGCATGGCGCCCGTGTGGCCCTTGGGGCGCAGGTACGAGGGGGCCCGGCGGCCGTAGTGGCGCGCGGCGACCGTGACGGCCTGGACCTCTTCGTGGGCGTGCAGCCGGGCCTTGCCGGTCTCCAGCTGGATCAGGTCGAGCACCTCGGCCTGGCGCGACAGGACCAGGTCGTGGAAGCGCAGCAGTACGGCGGCGCGCGCGCGGACCGGCACGGCGGCCCAGGCGGGCTGCGCGGCGCGGGCCCGGGCGAAGGCCTCCGCCACCTCCTCGGGG
Source organism: Streptomyces sp. NPDC059443 (assembly GCF_042750105.1). Classification (NCBI taxonomy): domain Bacteria; kingdom Bacillati; phylum Actinomycetota; class Actinomycetes; order Kitasatosporales; family Streptomycetaceae; genus Streptomyces; species Streptomyces sp. NPDC059443. The sequence goes on from NZ_JBHYVM010000023.1 coordinate 108,599, forward strand.
GTGGCCTCGGGGAGGTCCGCGAGCTTGTCGCCCGTGAAGGGGCTGTGGTTGGCGGTGCGGCCGGAGCCGGCCACTCCCCGGGTCAGCCGGGCGACCAGTTCGGGGGTCACCACGTCGGCGGCGCCGCGGGCGCCGGCCGGGGCGGGGGCGACCGGGTTGGTGGGCTGCGGGGCGCTGCGGAGGGCCGGGGCCTGCGTGTCCGTCATGCGGGTGAGCGTATTGCGCCCGGGGGTGCTTTGGGTACCCGCCGGTAACCGGATTTTGCCATTTCCGCCAGTGATCGCTGGCAGGATGGCGGAAACGCGGGGCCGGGGGCCGAGCGGGGCCGCGCGGCCCCGGGCGGACTCAGCCCGCGGACTCAGCCCGCGGACGCCGGCTGCCAGCCTTCGAGCACGGTGTCGAACTGCGCCCGGGTCGTCTGCCAGTCGGCGGCCGGACTCGACATGTACATCGCGTACTCGGTGCCGTCCGGCCCGTAGTACATCTGCTCGATCGCGTGCCGGGGACCGGTGAACGCGCCGGTCTTCTCCGTCCAGCCGAACTCCCACAGGCCGGACTTGACCTGCCCCCGGAACGTGTTCTGGTGCAGGGTCACGCGCACGTAGTCGGAGCGCTTGGCCAGCTGCTTCTCCAGGTCCAGCAGGTGCATGTACGGGTTGTCGAACTCCGGCTTCGGGTTCACGGCGAGCCGGATGAAGTGCTTTCCGCCGTCCGGCGTGTAGTCGATCTGACCGCCGTCCATCCGCCGCGTCCAGCCGTCCGGGACGAAGAGCGAGAAGCCCTCCGGGTCCTCCGCCTTGTGCCAGCCCGCCGGCGGGACCGCTACCTTCTGGCCCTTGGCGTCGTCGGCCCCGGACGACTTGCCGGACGCGCCCGCGCTCTTGGCCGGGCCCGGGCCGGCTCCGTCGGCGCTCGTGCCTCCGGTGTACTTCAGCACCCCGAAGACCCCCGCGCCGCCGAGCAGCGCGGCCACCAGGGCGACGACCGCCGCACGCCGGAGGCGGCCGACGGCGGGGCCGGGCCCGCCCTGGACCTGGGTCTGGCCGTGGCCCGGGCCGTGGCTCTGCCCCTGGCCGTGGCCCTGCCCCTGGCCGTGGCCCTGGGCTCCCGGCCCGGTCCCCGGCGGGTGCGCCTCGGAGGGCAGCGCGGCCGTGTCCGCGGGCTCGTTGCGGACGGAGGCCAGCTCCTCGAAGCCGACCGCGCGCGTGGGCACGTACGCCTGCGCCGCCTTCGGCTCGCGGCCCTCCATCGCCTCCAGCAGCATCTGCTCCACATCGGCGGCCGACGGCCGGTGCGCCGGGTCCTTGCGCAGCAGCGCCGTGATGACCGCGGCGAGCGGGCCCGCGTGGGTCGGGGCCGGCAGCTCGTCGTTCACCACGGCCTGGAGGCTGGAGATGGGCGACGTACGGCGGAACGGCGAACGGGCCTCGACCGCCGTGTACAGCGTCGCGCCGAGCGCCCACAGGTCGGAGGCCGGGTCCGGGGGCCCGCCCGTGACCCGCTCGGGGGCCAGGTAGTCGATGGAGCCGACGAGTTCACCGGTGCGCGTGATGGAGGAGTCGCCCTCGATCGCGGCGATCCCGAAGTCCGTGAGCATCACCCGCCCGTCCTTGGCGAGCATGACGTTGCCGGGCTTCACGTCCCGGTGCAGTACGCCGACCGCGTGCGCGGCCCGCAGGGCGCGCAGCACGTGCAGCCCGATCCGGGCCGCCTCCCGGGGCTCGATCCGCCCGGCCGTCTTCGCCGAGTCCGCGAGGGAGGGGCCGTCGATGTACTCCATGACGATCCACGGCCGGTCGTCGTGTTCCAGCACGTCGTGGACGGTGACCACGGCCGGATGCTGGATCCGGGCCGCGGCCCGGGCCTCCTTCTGCGTCCGGGCGTGCATGACTTCCCGGTCGGCCTGGGCGACGTACAGGCCCGCCGTCAGTTCCTTGACGGCGACGGTCCTGTGCAGCAGCTCGTCGTGCGCACGCCAGACCTTGCCCATGCCGCCCCTGCCGATGGGCTCCACGAGCCGGTACCGGCCCGCGAGCAACGCGCCCGCGCCTGTCTGCTGTTCCACGAATCTCCGCCGCCGCTCTGTGCACTTCCGGTCAGACTACGGAGCGTGCGGTCGCTGCCGGAACCTCTCGGCCGTGGTGCGGCCGCACTGTGACGCAATCGCCGTACTAATGGCTCGTCAGGAGCCCCTCAGCCTCCGGATTTGTAACTGGCCGTCGCCTGCTCGAAGGCCTCCGTAACCTTGCCCTCCTGATCGAGCGGGCCCGTGACCAGGACGATGTGGTACGAACCTCCGAGCGCGACGACGAAGTTGCGGGCCACGACGGAGCGGCCGTTGCCGTCGATCCACGTGTACCGGCCGGTGACGCGGAGCTGGTTGCCGACCTTCGTGGAGCGGATGTCGCTGACGCTGGACCAGGTGGAGGAGCGGTACGGAGCCAGCTCGGACTCCTTGTCCTTCTGGTACGTGGCCGGGTCCGGGTTGCCCTCGACCTTGTCCCGGCCGGGGACGATGGTGAGGGCGAAGTCCCCGTCGATGTAGCGCACCTGTCCGGACTCGTTGATTCCGCGCCGCTCCCAGCCGTTCGGGACGGTGATCTCGAAGTGCTCGGCGTCCTGCTGGGTGGTGTACCCGGCCGGGGCGGGAGCGTTGGTCTGGGCTGCGGGCTTGGACTCGGGCGGGCTGGCGGAGGGCCGGGGCGCACCGGTCCCCGGGCTCGGGCCCTGGCCCTGGCCCTGGCCCTGGCCCGGCGTCCGCCCCGGGCTCTGCCCCGAGGTGGCGGGGGGTTTGACCCCGGCGGCCTTCTGCCCCGCCTGCGGATCGGCGGAGCGGGGCATGAAGAACATGGCGTAGGCCACGGCCCCGGCGAGCAGGACGAGGATCCCGAGCAGCAGGGAACGCCCCAGCGCACGCGGCTTGTGGGGGTGTTCGGCGCTGCGGTGGCGGCCGTGCAGCTCGGCCCGCCGCCGTACGACGGGCAGCCTCGCGGGATCCGGCTCCGGCATCGGGAGCAGCATGGCGAAGCCGGCCTCGGGCTCGGGCGCGGAGCGCACGAGGGAGCGCAGCCAGCCGCGGAGCTCCTCGAAGTCGGGCCGCTCGGTCGGGTCCTGACGCAGCAGGGACTCCACGACGGGCCGCAGCGGGCCGCACTCCTCGGCGAAGGCGGGCGGCTCGGCGCAGACCATCTCCACGAGCTCGGCGACGCTGTCCTCGGGGTACGGGGCGTGGCCCTGCACCGCCCGGTACAGCAGCGCGCCCAGCCCCCAGAGGTCAGTGGCCGGCCCGACGGGTGCGGCCAGCTGCCACGGCCCGTGCACGGCCTGCGCCTGCTCGGGCGACCACCGCTCGGTGACGGCCCCGACCACGGCCATCCGCGTCTGCCGGGCCCGCTCGGCATCGAGCCCGCTCCTGGGCCCGCTGCCCCATCCCCCGGCCTGCGGTGCCGGGGCTTTCACCTGGCCGCCGGCCGGGGCGCTGACCGGAGCCGTGGCCGGGGCGCTGCCGTACCCGTGGGCCTCGTCGGACGGCCGGGGCGGACCGGGGTGCGCGGGATCGGTGGCACCCTCCGGGGCCTCCGCCTGGCGGTAGCCCCGGGGAAGCGCGAGTTGCGCGGGAAGCGCGGGACGGACCGGCGGGGTCGGCGGGGTCGGCGGCTCCGCTTCCGCGGGGGGCAGGGCCCGGTTGCGCGGGGTGGCACCGTGCCAGGCCGCCCCGCTCTCGGGGCCCCCGTACGGGTACGAGTACCCCCGCGGCAGCTTCGACCCCTCCGGCCTCGGCTCCGCCGCGGCCGCCGCGGCCGCCGTGGCCGCCGTGGCCGCCGCGTCGACCTCCGAACCGGCCTCCAGTGCGGGCTGCGCACCGGCCCTGCGCTGCTCGGTGATCCGCGCCGCGGCCTGCGCACCGGCTCGGTACGCGGCGATGGCCCCGGCCCGGGCCGCGGCCTTCGGGTCGGGCCGCTCCCCGGCGGCCCCGGGGCTGATGTGGTCGTTGTACCGCGGCCCGGTGTCGTACCCGGGAGCCACGATGGGCGCGTACTCGGCCCTCCCGCCGCTCTCCGGAACCGCCGCTCCGCCCCCGGTCCCGGAACCGGCGGCGTCCGGCACGGAGCCGTACCCGCCGCCCCCCGGGTCAGCCGTCGGCCCCGCGAGGGAGCCCGTGCCGGCGAAGCCCTCGGAATCCGGCGACGGGACCGGCTCGTACCCGCACAGCGCGTCCTCCGCGGCCCCCGCCGCCAGCCCGGTCAGGACGACCCGGCCGTCCTCGCAGATCAGGACCGTCCGCATGGTGATGTTCCGGTGGGTCCACCCGTGCGCGTGCAGCACCCGCAGCGCGGTCAGCACGTCCGCCGCCACCTCCGCCGCCCGGTACGGGCTCAGCGGTTCGTCGGCGATCAGCGCCGCCAGCGGTCTGGCCGGTACGAGTTCGCTCACTATCCACAGCGACCCGCCCTCCGCGAACACGTCGAAGACCTGGTCCAGCCGGGGATGGTCCGGCACGGACGCCGCCGCCTGCGCCGCCGCGATGGCCCTGCGCACGGCGGGCAGTTCGCCCGAAGCCCGGGCCCGCCGCACCGCGCCCGCGTCGGCCGGACCGCCCCGCGCGCCGTCCAGCAGCTCCGCGTCCACGACCTCCGGCAACGGCACCTGTCGTACGAGGACTTCCTGGCCGCTGCGCGTGTCGAAGGCCCGGGTCTCTATCAGTTCGTACTCGTCGGACGGCGGCACCGGCAGGCGGTAGCGGTCGGCCAGGATCCGGCCCGCGTAGTCCTCCACTTCGCCTCCCCCGAGAGCTGTGGACCCGTCCCCGTGGCCCGGCTGCCACGATACGTCGCCCGGGCCGCTCGCGTCCCGGCCCTGACAAGGCTCGCCCCGAGACAGCCCGGCCCACCTGAGAGACCCCGGGACACCCCGGAGGCCCGTGTCAGCCCAGCGGCTGGAACGTCTCGAACGCCGTCTTACGCATCTGCGCGCACTCCGCGGCGTCCCACTGATCGGCGGCGCAGCTGATCATGATCGCGTAGCCGTGCTTCGCGTCCATCCTGAACCCGCGGTCGAGCACGCGGACCCTCGTGCCCTTCTGGTCCCGCTCGAACTCCCAGTCCGCGACGGTCGGGTAGCCCCGGTAGTCCACCACGTCGACGCGCAGCAGCTTGTAGTTCGGGCTGCTCTTCGCCACGGCCGGGGCCAGCTCCAGCCACGCGGCGCGGGCGTCCTGTCCCGGCTTGTCGGTGAAGTCGACCTGGATGCGCGGGAAACCGCCGTCGCGGCTGTATATCGCGCCGTCGTTGTTGCCGATCGTGTCGGTCTGCTTGAAGCCCTGGGGCATCGCCATCGCGAAGTGCAGTCCCGGCTCCGTCACCATGGCGTACCCGGACGGGAGTGAGCCCCCGGCACCCCCGGGCGTCGTCCCCTGCCCCTGACCACTGCTGGTCGTACCGGTACCGGACCCCGTACCCGTCCCCGTACCAGCGCCGGTCCCCGCGTCCGGGCTCGGCGAGCCCGCACCGCCGTTGGCGCTGGTGCCCGGCTGCCCGGACTTCGGCGAGGGGGTGGGCGCCGGTGACGATCCGGTCGCCGGGCTGGAGGCGGCCGGCTGCTTGCCGCCCTTGCCCTCGTTCTTCGCACCGCCCTTCTCGTCACCGCTGAAGGCGTACGCGATGAGCGACCCGATGACCGCGAGCACGACGACCACGCCGGCTATCGCGAGCGCGATGGTGCGGCGCGGCATGACGTCGGTGAGCGGCGCCGGGACGGGCGCGGGGCGCGGGGCCGGGGGCTCGGCGGCCGTCGCGGCGGTGGCGGTGACGACCGCGGCCGCCTTGCGGGCCGACTTCAGCGCCGCGCGGGCGCGCTCGCGCTGCTCCCGCTCCCGGCGCTCGCGCTCCTTCTTCTCGGCCTTCTCGGCGGCCTTCGCCGCCTTCTCGGCATTCGCCCTCTCCGCGGCCTCCTGGGCCTCGGCGAGCGATATCTGACGGGTTTCCTCGGCGCTCGGCGCCGCTACGGGGGCCGGTGCCTCGGGCGCTTCGATCACGGCGGTGAGCATCGCCCGCGCGCGGGCGTCGTCGAGCCGGTGGGCGGGGTCCTTGACGAGGAGTCCGTAGATGACCTCGGTCAGCGGACCGGCGTTCTTCGGCGGGTCGACCGGCTCGGTCATGACGGCGGTGAGGGTGGCGAGGGCCGAGCCCTTGTCGTACGGGGGCGTCCCCTCGACCGAGGCGTACAGCAGACCGCCGAGCGACCACATGTCGGCCGGCGGACCGGGGCGCTGGCCGCGGGCTCGCTCGGGGGAGATGTACGAGGGCGCGCCGACGAGCATGCCGGTGGAGGTGACGGACGGGTCGCCCTCGACCTGGGCGATGCCGAAGTCGGTGAGGATGACGCGGCCGTTGCCGTGGTCGGCGAGGAGCACGTTGGAGGGCTTCACGTCCCGGTGCAGGATGCCCTGGCGGTGCGCGGCGCGCAGTACGTCGAGGACGGCGAGGCCGACTTCGGCGGCGCGGCGGGGGGTGAGGGGACCGTTCTCCCGGATGAACTCGGCGAGGGAGGGACCCTCGATGAGCTCCATGACGATCCACGGCCGGCCGTCCTCGTCGACGACGTCGTAGACGGTCACTGCTCCACCGCTGCGGATCCGCGCGATGGCCTTGGCCTCGCGCAGGGTGCGGGTGATGAGGCGGCGCTTCTCGTCCTCGTCCACGCCGGTGCCGAAGCGGAGTTCCTTGACGGCGACCGTGCGGCCGAGGGTCTCGTCCTTGGCGCGCCAGACCGTGCCCATGCCGCCCTTGCCGAGGACGTCACTGAGCCGGTAGCGGCCCGCGAGCAGCCGCCCCTCGTCCTGAGCGCCCTGCCCCGCCTTGACCGCGGCCGCCTTGACGGCCGCGGCCACCTCGTCGGCCTTGCTCAGCGCGGCCGGCTTCGCCATCGGAACGCCGGCCCCACCAGCGGGCTTGGCATCCTCGGGCTCCGCCTTCGCGGCCGCCACCTCAGCACCAGCAGGCTTCGCGTCCGCGGGCTTCGCGTCCACGGGCTTCGCGTCCACGGGCTTCGCGTCGGCAGGCTCCGCCGCCACGGGCTTCGCGTCCGCGGGCTCCGCCGCGACGGGTGCCTTCGCGGCCGCGGCCTTCCGCAACTCCGGCTTCGCCGCAGCGGGCTTCGCGTCCTGCGGCTCCGCCGACTCGCTCGGCTCCGCCCGGTCAGCCGGCTCCGCCGGCTCCGTCTCCACGGCCGCCGGCGCGGCCTTGGTCCCGGCCCGGGCCGTGCCGCCGCGCCTCGCGGCGGGGGGCTTCGGGCCCAGAGGCTTCTCGTCCGCGTGATCGGCTGCCGGAGACACCGGCGATCCCGTCCCGACAGACGGCTCCGGCGACTCGGTGTGCTCCGGCTTCGACATGCGTCCCCTCTGCGATCGTGCCGTCTGCTCCGGTTGTCCCGGCAGTGGCCGGGTTCCCCGGTAACCCGCCCCGGCAGAACCCTCATTGTCCCTTACTCCGCAACGGACGGGAGCCCCGGGTCCGTGGTTCCCCCCTCCACATTGCGGAGTTACAACGGGACGATGTCCGGCGCCCCCAGCCTCGCCGCGTCCGCCGTCTGGTCGTCCGGCTGACGCTGCGATTCCCGCTCCGCCTGTACCCGCTTTTCGTAGTGCTCCACTTCCTTCTCGATCTGCTGCTTGTCCCACCCCAGTACGGGAGCCATCAACTCCGCGCACTCCCGCGCCGATCTCGTCCCCCGGTCGAACGTCTCGATCGAGATCCGCGTCCGCCGCGTCAGCACGTCGTCGAGGTGGCGCGCGCCCTCGTGCGAGGCCGCGTAGACCACTTCGGCACGGAGGTAGTCGTCGGCGCCCGTCAGCGGCTCCCCCAGCGACGCGTCCGCCGCGATCAGCGACAGCAGTTCCTCCGTCAGCGATCCGTACCGGTTCAACAGGTGCTCCACCCGCACCACGTGGAGCCCCGTCCGCGCCGCGATCCGCGCCCGCCCGTTCCAGAGCGCCCGGTACCCCTCCGCGCCGACCAGCGGCACGTCCTCCGTCACGCATTCCGCGACCCGCTGGTCCAGGCCGTGCACGGCCTCGTCCACCGCGTCCTTGGCCATCACCCGGTACGTCGTGTACTTGCCGCCCGCGACCACCACCAGCCCCGGCACCGGATGTGCCACCGTGTGCTCGCGCGAGAGCTTGCTCGTCGCGTCCGACTCCCCGGCCAGCAGCGGCCGCAGGCCGGCGTAGACCCCCTGGACGTCGTCCCGGGTGAGCGGCACCGCCAGCACCGAGTTCACGTGCTCCAGCAGGTAGTCGATGTCGGCGCTCGACGCCGCCGGGTGCGCCTTGTCCAGGTCCCAGTCGGTGTCCGTGGTGCCCACGATCCAGTGCCGGCCCCACGGGATGACGAACAGCACGGACTTCTCCGTCCGCAGGATCAACCCGGTCGAGGAGTGGATCCGGTCCTTCGGGACGACCAGGTGGATGCCCTTCGACGCCCGTACGTGGAACTGCCCGCGCTCCCCGATCAACGCCTGGGTGTCGTCCGTCCACACCCCCGTCGCATTGACGATCTGCTTCGCGCGGATCTCGTACTCCCCGCCGCCCTCCACGTCCTGCACCCGCGCGCCGACGACCCGCTCGCCCTCGCGCAGGAAGCCGACGACCCTCGCCCGGTTGGCGCACTGCGCCCCGTACACGGCGGCCGTCCGCACCAGCGTCGCCACGTACCGCGCGTCGTCCATCTGGGCGTCGTAGTACTGCAGGGCTCCGACCAGCGCGTCCTTGCGCAGCGCCGGGGCGATCCGCAGGGCGCGCCTGCGCGAGAGGTGGCGGTGCGTCGGCAGCCCGCGCCCGTGGCCGCTGGAGAGCGACATGGCGTCGTACAGGGCGACCCCGGAGCCGGCGTAGAACCGCTCCCAGCCCTTGTGCTGCAAGGGGTAGAGGAACGGCACCGGCTTCACCAGGTGCGGGGCGAGGCGCCCCAGCAGCAGGCCGCGCTCCTTCAGTGCCTCCCGCACGAGGCCGAAGTCGAGCATCTCCAGGTATCTGAGCCCACCGTGGATGAGCTTGCTGGAGCGGCTGGACGTGCCCGAGGCCCAGTCCCGCGCCTCCACCAGCCCGGTCGCCAGCCCCCGGGTCACGGCGTCGAGGGCGGTACCGGCCCCCACCACGCCCGCGCCGACCACCAGTACGTCCAGCTCCCGCTCGGCCATCGCGGCGAGCGCCTCGGCGCGCTGGGCCGGCCCCAGCACCCCTGCGCCAGTGCCTGTCCCTGTCCCTGTCCCTGTCGTGCTCACAGCCGCCTGCCTCCCGTTGCTCGGGCCGCCCTGCCCGCCCGATGGGGTCATCCCACCCGTTGTGGGTGATCCCGCTCACATCGCCCGTTCACGATTCTGACCGTCCGCATCCACATCAGCCACCGCCCGTGGATAACACGACGGCGACCACCACCCTGGAATGCGACATATCTGTCATATATACGCCTAGTCTGACATTGCGCCAGCTCTCCTCCTCCACAGGACTTGCGCGCTCCGCCCCCTCATGCATGTCAGGGAAGGGAAGGGACGGCACCCCCATGCCCGCAGATCTCGCCGTCATCGGACTCGGCCATCTCGGTCTCCCGCTCGCCCAGGCAGCCGTGGCCGCCGGGATCGAGACGGTCGGCTACGACAGCGGTCCGGCGACGGACTCCACCCTCACCGCCGCCGAGATCCGCCGCATGTCGGCGGCCGGCTTCCGGGTCACCACCAACCCCGTAGAGCTCGGCCGGGTCCGCACCGCCGTCATCTGCGCCCCCACCCAGCTCGGCGCGGACCGGGCACTCGACCTCTCCGCGGTCGGCGAGGCGGGCCGTACGCTCGCCGCCCGGCTGCGCCCCCACACCACCGTGATCCTCGAATCGGCCGCCCATCCGGGCGTCACCGAGGAGTACCTTCGCCCGATCCTCGAATCGGGCTCCCGGCTGCGCGCCGGCCGGGACTTCCACCTGGCCTACTCCCCCAGCCGCCTCGACCCGGGCAACCGCACGCACGGCATCTCCAACACCCCCAAGGTCATCGGCGGCCTCACTCCCGCCTGCACCGAGTCGGCGCACGCCTTCTACGCCCGCCTCACCGACAAGGTGGTCCGCGCCCGCGGCCTGCGCGAGGCCGAGACCGTACAGCTCCTCGAAACCAACTACCGGCACGTCAACATCGCCCTCATGAACGAGATGGCGGTCCTCTGCCACGACCTCGGCGTGGACCTGTGGGACGTGATCCGGTGCGCCGAGACCAAGCCGTACGGGTTCCAGGCCTTCCGCCCCGGCCCCGGGGTCGGCGGCCACGGCGTCCCCCTCGACCCCAACTACCTCCCCCACACCACCCGCACCCCGGGCCACCCGCTGCGGATGGTCGGCCTGGCGCAGGAGATCAACAACCGGATGCCGCAGTACGTCATCCAGCGCAGCGCCACCCTGCTGAACGAGCACGGGAAGTCCGCCCGCGGGGCCCGGGTCCTCCTGCTGGGCGTCACGTACAAGCCGGACCTCGCCGACCAGGAGGGCTCCCCGGCCCGCGAGATCGCCAGCCGCCTCCTCGACCTCGGGGCGCTGATCAGCTACCACGATCCGTACATCGGCGGATGGCGCGTCAGGGACCAGCCCGTCCCCCGCGCCGAATCGCTGTACGAGGCCGCGGCCAACGCCGATCTGACGATCCTGCTCCAGCACCACCGCACGTACGACCTTCAAGGGCTGGCGGTGAAGGCGCAGTTGCTGCTGGACACCCGCGGCGCCAGCCCGCCGGGCGCCGCACACCGGCTGTAGCCCACCGCCAGCACGGCCGCCACCACGGCCGCCACCAAGGCCCGCGACGGCCGAAATCCCCTCCTTCGACGTCTCAGGCGGCTGCTAGCCTGCGGCGACTTATCTCGCGCATACGTCCCGTGCACAGACATGCGATTTTCCCGTGCGCCCGAAAATCCCTGGGGGGGATTTCTCCATGAGCCAGATCCAGCCGCCCGCGCCCGACGCCGCGACGCCCGCGCCCGCACCCGCGCCCGACGCCGTACCGGCGCCCCCGGTCGCGGCCGGCTTCCCGGCCCAGAGCGGCGCCTCGTTCCTGGCCCCGGCCCCGGCCCCGGCCCCGGCCCCGGCCCGCACCGGCAACGTGGCCCTCGGCATCGTCGCCGCGCTCGTCGCCGCCCTGGCCGCCGCCGCGGCGTACGGCGGCATCATGAACGCCCTGGAACGGCAGTTCAGCTACGCCGCGGTCGGCGTCGGCCTGATCGTCGGCTTCGCCGCCGCCAAGGTCGGTGGCCGCAACCCTGTCCTGCCCGTGGTCGCCGCCGTGTTCTCGCTCGGCTCCGTCTACCTCGGCCAGCTGTTCTTCGTCGCGCTCTTCGTCGCCAAGTCGGCCCACACCGGCCTGGGCGACGTCATCGACACCCTGGGCGTCAGCGGCATCAACGACGCCTGGCAGCAAGGCGCCGAAATCGTCGACTACGCCTTCCTCGCCGTCAGCGGCGTCGTCGCGTTCAGCCTCGTCAGGAAGCTCAACGACTGAGGCAGTCCGCCGCTCCCCCGCCCCGGCGGCCGAGCCCGTAACACCGGGCCGGCCCGCCACCGCGAGATCGCCCTGGCCAAGGGCTGAGGGACGTCACGATGACCACCGAAACGCGCCCCGAGTACGAGTCCGGGTCCGGGTCCGGGTCCGCCACCGATACGAGCGCGGACGCGCACGGCACCGTCACCACCACGGTGAACGGCATCCGCACCGTCCTCGCCCCCCGCCCCGGCCCCCTCACCGCCGGGCTGATCTTCCGTGTCGGCCGCGCCGACGAGACCCTCGCCACCAGCGGCATCACCCGCCTCGTCGAGCGCCTCGCCCTGGACCGCCTCGGGCCGGGCGACCCGCCCGACGACGGCGCCCCCGTGCCCGCCTCCACCTTCACCCGCTTCCAGATCACCGGCACCCCCGCCGAAGTCGTGGCCCACCTGAACGGCATCTGCGCCTCTCTGCGCGACCTGCGGACGCAGCGGCTGGAGACCGTGAAGGAGATCCTGCGCGCCGAGGCGGCCGAGCGGGCCCCCGGCCCCGCCGGCCGCTCCGCCCAGTGGCGCTACGGTTCCCGCGGCTTCGGCCTCACCGGCTACGCCGCGACCGGGCTCCCGCACCTCACCGGCGAGCAGGTGCGCGACTGGGCCCGTACCCGGTTCACGGCCGGGAACGCCGTCCTGTGGATCACCGCCGGCTCCGTCCCCGAAGGCCCTGAAGGCCTCGAAGGCCTCGAAGGCCTCGAAGGCCTCGACCTCACCCTCCCCGCCGGTGACCTCCGCCCCGTGCCCGCCGCCGCCTCGGCCCTGCCCGCCCTGCCCGCCCGCTTCGGCGGCGACGACGGCTCCGTGGTGCTGACCTCCGTACTGCCGCGCTCCACCGCCGCGCGCCTGTTCACGGAGGTCCTCGGCAGGGAGCTGCTGCGGGAACTGCGTCAGGAGAACGGGTACGCCTACGCCGTGACGGCCGGCTACTCCCCGCGCGACGCCGACTCCGCGACCGTCGTCGCCCGTGCCGAAGGGCTCCCGCAGCACCAGGACGCGATGGCCGGCGCCTTCGTGGACGCCCTCGCGAAGCTGCGGGACACCAGGATCGAGCCCTCCGCCCTGGAGGCCGTACGGGCATCCGCGCTCGCGCGGCTCGACACCCCCGGGCTCGCCGCGGCCCGGCTCCCCGCTCGGGCCATGGACCTGCTGCTGCGCCGCCGCCACCGCACCCTCGCCGAGGAGCGGGCCGAGATCGAGGCGGTCACCGTAGCCGCCCTGCACGAGGCCGCGCGGGCCCTGTGGGCCGGCGCCCTGGTCCGGGCGCCCCGCGGGAGCCTGGACGACGGGGCGGGGCTGGCGTCCGCGCCCACCGGATCCGAGGAGGCCGTCTCCGGGCGGGCGTACCCGGCCGTGGCGGAGACCGGCGCGACCCTCACCGTCGCCGACGACGGGGTCACGCTGACCACGGCGCGGAGCCGGATCACCGTCCGCTACGCCGAGTGCTCGCTGATGCAGGTCTACCCGGACGGAGGCCGCCACCTGGTCGGCCACGACGGGTTCACCCTCACTATCGACCCGTCCAGGTTCGGGATCGCCCCGGCCGACCTGGCCCCGCTCGACGCGGCCGTCCCGCCCTCCGCGGTCCTCGCGATGCCGCCCCGCACCCCGCGCCCCGGCGCCCCGCGGACCCCCGCCCCGCAGCCCCCGCCCCGACCCGACACGTGGTTCACCGTCCTCCTGTGGGTGCTCGGCGTCCCCGGGATCGTCACCGGCGCCTCGGTGCTCCTCCTCGCCATCACCATGGGCGACGCACACTCGAAGATCGCCCCGGACAACGCCCGGTTCCTCTTCAAGTGGCTGATCGTCGCGGGCATCTCCCTGATCCCCTGGACCATCTGCCTCAACCGCCGCCTGAAGGGCAAGAACTGACCGCGACGCGGCGGGGGGGGGGGGGGGGGGCCGGCGGCGGCGGGCGGCCGCCGGCCGGGGGGCCCGCGGGGGGCGGGCGGCGGGCGGGCCGCGGGGGGGCCCGGCCGGCGCCCCCCCCCCCCCCCCCCCCCCCCCCCCCCCCGCCCCCCCCCCCCCCCGCGCGGGGGCGGGGGGGGCCCCCCCCCCGGGGGGGCCCCCCCCCCCCTCCGGCGTGCGTGCGTGAGAACGGTCAGCGGCTGTGCTGCGAGTCCGCGATCGTGACCTCGACCCGCTGGAACTCCTTGAGCTCGCTGTAGCCGGTGGTGGCCATCGAGCGGCGCAGCGCGCCGAAGAGGTTCATCGAGCCGTCCGGGGTGTGCGACGGGCCGGTGAGGATCTCCTCGGTGGTGCCGACCGTACCGAGGTCGACCTTCTTGCCGCGCGGCACGTCCTCGTGGACGGCCTCCATGCCCCAGTGGTTGCCCTTGCCGGGCGCGTCGGTGGCACGGGCCAGCGGGGAGCCCATCATCACGGCGTCGGCGCCACAGGCGACGGCCTTCGGGATGTCGCCGGACCAGCCCACGCCGCCGTCGGCGATGACGTGCACGTAGCGGCCGCCGGACTCGTCCATGTAGTCGCGGCGGGCCGCGGCCACGTCCGCGACGGCGGTGGCCATCGGGACCTGGATGCCGAGCACGTTGCGCGTGGTGTGCGCGGCGCCGCCGCCGAAGCCGACCAGGACACCGGCCGCGCCGGTGCGCATCAGGTGCAGGGCCGCGGTGTAGGTGGCGCAGCCGCCCACGATGACCGGGACGTCGAGCTCGTAGATGAACTGCTTGAGGTTCAGCGGCTCGGCGGCGCCGGAGACGTGCTCCGCCGACACGGTGGTGCCGCGGATCACGAAGATGTCCACGCCCGCGTCGACGACGGCCTTGGAGAACTCGGCCGTGCGCTGCGGGGAGAGCGCGGCGGCGGTGACGACGCCCGAGTCGCGCACCTCCTTGATCCGCTGCCGGATCAGGTCCGCCTGGATGGGAGCGGAGTAGATCTCCTGGAGACGGCGGGTGGCGGACGCCTCGTCCAGCTCCGCGATCTCGTCGAGCAGCGGCTGCGGGTCCTCGTACCGGGTCCACAGGCCTTCGAGGTTCAGCACGCCGAGGCCGCCGAGCTCGCCGATGCGGATGGCGGTCTGCGGGGAGACGACCGAGTCCATGGGAGCGGCCAGGAACGGGAGCTCGAAGCGGTAGGCGTCGATCTGCCAGGCGATCGAGACCTCCTTCGGGTCCCGGGTCCGGCGGCTGGGGACGATGGCGATGTCATCGAACGCGTACGCCCGGCGGCCGCGCTTGCCGCGCCCGATCTCGATCTCAGTCACGTGTGGTGGCCTTTCCTCTGGGTCTGCCCGTCCAGTATCCCCGAACCCCGGGGGCTCGCGTTCCGGTGACCGCTGTACGGACGACTGCGGCACCTCGTTGGGCCGGGCACGCCGGAGGGGCGGACCCGTGCGGGCCCGCCCCTCCGGTACTGCTCCGATCAGCCCTTGCGGGAGTAGTTCGGTGCCTCGACCGTCATCTGGATGTCGTGCGGGTGGCTCTCCTTGAGCCCCGCCGACGTGATGCGGACGAAGCGGCCGCGGTCCTGGAGCTCGGGAACCGTGCGGCCGCCGACGTAGAACATCGACTGGCGCAGGCCGCCGACGAGCTGGTGCACGACCGCGGAGAGCGGGCCGCGGTACGGGACCTGGCCCTCGATGCCCTCGGGGATGAGCTTGTCGTCGCCGCCCACGCCCTCCTGGAAGTAGCGGTCCTTGGAGAAGGACTTGCGGTCGCCGCGGGACTGCATCGCGCCGAGCGAGCCCATGCCGCGGTACGACTTGAACTGCTTGCCGTTGATGAAGAGCAGCTCGCCCGGGGACTCCTCGCAGCCCGCGAGCAGCGAGCCGAGCATCACCGTGTCGGCGCCCGCCACGAGGGCCTTCGCGATGTCGCCGGAGTACTGGAGGCCGCCGTCGCCGATGACCGGGACACCGGCCGCCTTGGCGGCGAGCGCGGCTTCGTAGATCGCGGTGACCTGCGGGACGCCGATGCCGGCGACGACGCGGGTGGTGCAGATCGAGCCGGGGCCGACGCCGACCTTGATGCCGTCGCAGCCGGCGTCGATGAGCGCCTGGGCGCCGTCGCGGGTGGCGATGTTGCCGCCGATGACGTCGACCGTCGAGTTCGACTTGATCTTGGAGACCATGTCGCCGACGAGGCGGGAGTGGCCGTGGGCGGTGTCGACGACGATGAAGTCGGCGCCCGCCTCGATCAGGGCCTGGGCACGGTCGTACGCGTCGCCCGCGACGCCGACGGCGGCGCCGACGAGCAGCCGGCCGTCCTTGTCCTTGGCGGCGTTCGGGTACTTCTCGGCCTTGACGAAGTCCTTGACCGTGATGAGGCCCTTGAGGATGCCGGCCTCGTCGACGAGCGGCAGCTTCTCGATCTTGTGGCGGCGCAGCAGCTCCATGGCGTCCACGCCGGTGATGCCGACCTTGCCCGTGACCAGCGGCATCGGGGTCATGACCTCGCGCACCTGGCGGCTGCGGTCCGACTCGAAGGCCATGTCGCGGTTGGTGACGATGCCGAGCAGCTTGCCGGCCGGGTCGGTGACCGGGACGCCGGAGATGCGGAACTTCGCGCAGAGCTCGTCGGCCTCGCGCAGCGTCGCGTCCGGGTGCACCGTGATCGGGTCGGTGACCATGCCGGACTCGGAGCGCTTGACCAGGTCGACCTGGTTGGCCTGGTCGGCGATGGAGAGGTTGCGGTGCAGGACGCCGACGCCGCCCTGGCGGGCCATCGCGATGGCCATCCGGGCCTCGGTGACCTTGTCCATGGCGGCGGAGAGCAGCGGGACGTTCACCCGGACGTTGCGGGAGATCAGGGAGGAGGTGTCGATCGCGTCCGGCGACATGTCCGAGGCGCCGGGCAGCAGCAGCACGTCGTCATACGTGAGGCCGAGTGTGGCGAATTTGTCGGGCACTCCGTCGGCGTTCACAGTCATGACACCTTCCCATATGGTCTTGCTCAGCGCGGATGTCCATGCTAACGGGATCCCGACGCGTCTCATTCCACGACCAAGGTCAAGCCCAAGGTTCGTCGTTTCCTACGACAAGATACGCCGCAAGAACTGACGAACCGGGCGACAAGGCGCTGATCGTTCCGCGGCCCGGCCCACTGCTCGATTGCCCGGTCTACTGCTCTGCGAGCGCGCGGAGGCGGCTGAGCGCCCGGTGCTGGGCCACTCGTACCGCTCCGGGGGACATGCCGAGCATCTGCCCGGTCTCTTCGGCGGTCAGCCCGACGGCGACGCGCAGCACGAGGAGCTCGCGCTGGTTCTCCGGAAGGTTGGCCAGCAGCTTCTTGGCCCAGGCGGCGTCGCTGCTCAGCAGCGCGCGCTCCTCCGGGCCCAGCGAGTCGTCGGGACGCTCCGGCATCTCGTCGGAGGGCACGGCCGTGCTGCCGGGGTGCCGCATGGCGGCCCGCTGCAGATCGGCGACCTTGTGCGCGGCGATGGCGAAGACGAAGGCCTCGAAGGGACGGCCGGTGTCGCGGTAGCGCGGCAGGGCCATCAGGACGGCGACGCAGACTTCCTGGGCCAGGTCCTCCACGAAGTGACGAGCGTCACCAGGAAGCCGCGAGAGCCGGGTGCGGCAATAGCGGATGGCCAGGGGGTGCACGAAGGCCAGGAGGTCGTGCGTGGCCTGCTCGTCACCCTCGACCGCACGGCGCACGAGCGCGGTGACGGTGCCGTCACCGCCGCCTCTGGCGGCCCCGGTGGGACCGGTGGCCGCGGGGGATCCCTGGGCCTCGTCGTCGCGCATCGATCCATGGTGCCTTGGCGCCGGAGTATTCGCGGCACTGCGGCCCGTGTTGTGCGCCGAAGCGTTATGCGGGGTGGATGCACCGGAACTCATGCTCTGGCCCTCCCCTCCCGCTCGGCCGAATCGTCCCCGAGGCGACATCTCCAAGGATGCGCCACACCCTCAAGCATGCGGCATCGCGCACGAAGCGGCGTCCCTCGGATTGTGCCCCGCCAATCCCGGGTTCGCACCAGGGTTCGGCGGGACGGGAGGCGGGAGTTTCGCGACCCGGGCGGGCCGGGCGGCCCGGCCGCGGCGCCGCCGGCCGGTGAGGGCCGGCGGTCGTGCGGTCAGCGGACCAGGCCCCAGCGGAATCCGAGGGCCACGGCGTGCGCCCGGTCCGAGGCGCCCAGCTTCTTGAACAGCCGGCGGGCGTGCGTCTTGACCGTGTCCTCGGAGAGGAAGAGCTCGCGCCCGATCTCCGCGTTGGACCGGCCGTGGCTCATGCCCTCCAGCACCTGGATCTCGCGCGCGGTGAGCGTGGGCGCGGCGCCCATCTCGGCCGAGCGGAGCCGGCGCGGGGCCAGCCTCCAGGTCGGGTCGGCGAGGGCCTGGGTGACCGTGGCCCGCAGTTCGGCGCGCGAGGCGTCCTTGTGCAGGTAGCCCCGGGCCCCGGCGGCGACCGCGAGGGCCACGCCGTCCAGGTCTTCGGCGACCGTCAGCATGATGATGCGGGCGCCGGGGTCGGCCGAGAGCAGCCGGCGAACCGTCTCCACACCGCCGAGCCCGGGCATCCGTACATCCATCAGAATCAGATCGGAACGGTCGGCACCCCAGCGGCGGAGGACTTCCTCGCCGTTGGCAGCCGTCGTCACACGCTCGACGCCGGGCACGGTGGCAACCGCGCGACGGAGCGCCTCTCGGGCAAGCGGGGAGTCGTCGCAGACGAGGACGGATGTCATGACCGCCCTCCGCAGCTGCTGATGCGCGTCACCTTGAGCCTCCAGGCTGGTACGTATCGTCACCTGTGCGGTCGATGCTCCCGGACACCTGTCCGAGAACTTCTTGGTTCAACCGCCTTCGCACTCTCAACGATGGTCACTCGAAAGAGTTACGGGTCGGACGGACACCTTCGGCACTCTACGTGAGGAAGCGAACACGAGGCGGGCACCACTCGCCGCGTGTCCTCCAGATGACGGTATGCCCTATTTGGCGGCTTTCCTTCCGTTTGGCGCATGTCTGAGGCTAGATTCCCAATGAGTCATATTTACATCTACTACGACAGTAGGTGTGGAGACATGGACCGTATCCGCCTCAGTACCGGCACCAAGAGGACTACCAATGGCAGATTTCTCCCGCCTCCCCGGACCGAACGCCGACCTCTGGGACTGGCAGCTGCTGGCTGCCTGCCGCGGGGTCGACAGCTCCCTCTTCTTCCACCCGGAAGGCGAGCGGGGCGCGGCCAGGAGCGCGCGCGAGGCCTCGGCTAAAGAGGTCTGCATGCGATGCCCGGTGCGTTCGGAATGCGCCGCGCACGCACTAGCCGTCCGCGAGCCCTACGGGGTGTGGGGCGGCTTGACCGAGGACGAACGCGAAGAGCTGATGGGCCGTGCACGCCATCGTCTGATCCCCGCGACGACCGCCATCCCGACCGCGATCGGGCCGATCGCTCCGCACTGAGCGGGTCACGCGAAACGCCCGAAGTAACGTTTCCTTCCACCCCGCGGCACGCCCAGGCGTGCCGCGGGGCGGCCCGCCTTCAGCGCCGCGCGGCACGCTCCAGCTCGGCCAGGGTCGCGGCCACCGCCGGCACCCGGGCCAGGTCGGGCAGGGTCAGCGCCACGACCTCCCGCTCGACGGCCGGTTCCACGACGAGCGTGCTCACGCCCTTGGCCCGTACGGACTCCACCGCGAGCTCCGGCAGCACCGCGACCCCGAGCCCGGCCCCGACCAGGCCGACCACGGCCGGATAGTCGTCGGTGGCGAAATCGATGCGCGGGGTGAATCCGACGCCCTCGCACACCTCCACCAGATGGCGGCGGCAGCGCGGACAGCCCGCGATCCAGGGCTCGTCGGCCAGCTCCGCCATGCCCACCCGCCCGGCGCCCGCCAGCCGGTGCCCGTCCGGGACCAGTCCGATGAGCCGGTCGGTCAGCAGCGGCCGGACCACGAGGTCCTCCCATTCGGCCGCCGATCCCGCGGCCTGGCCGTAGCGGAAGGCCAGCGCGAGATCGCAGTCGCCCTCGCGCAGCATCTCGACCGAGCGCGGCGGCTCGGCCTCCACCAGCGAGATCCGGGTACCCGGGTGCGCTGCGCGCATCGCCGCCAGCGCGGTGGGCACCAGTGTGGAGCTGCCGCTCGGGAAGGAGACGAGCCGGACCCGGCCCGCGCGCAGTCCGGCGATGGCCGCGACCTCCTCCTCGGCGGCGGTCAGCCCGGCGAGGATGCCGGCGGCATGCCGGACCAGCGCCTCACCGGCTTGGGTGAGGCGCATTTCGCGCCCGGTGCGGATCAGCAGCGGGGTGCCCGCGGACTGTTCCAGCGCCTTCATCTGCTGGGAGACGGCCGGCTGGGTGCAGCCGAGCTCGCGGGCGGCGGCGGAGAAGGACCCGGTTCCGGCGACAGCGCGCAGAACTCGGAGATGACGTGCCTCGATCACCCTTCGAGCATAAGGGCTACTTTGACGACGGAGCGAATAACCTCGTGACGCTTTGAGACGCTTGGGCTAGCGTGAGTCCATGCATCTCATCTCCGTGAACCTCGGCCGCGCGACGGCCGTCGACTACACCGACACGGAGGGCGGGCTGACCGGCCACGGAAAGCTCCCCGCCCCCGGCCCCGTACGGGTCTTCGCGCCGGGCCCCAAGGGCGTCGCGGCGAGCGGGGTCGAGGGGGACGCCGTCTGCGACCTGCGCCATCACGGCGGCGACCACCAGGCGGTGTACGCGTACGCCCGCGAGGACCTGGACTGGTGGGAGCGCGAGCTCGACCGCGAGCTGCCCGGCGGGATCTTCGCCGAGAACTTCACCACCTCCGGTGTCGACGTGAACGGCGCGCTGCTCGGCGAACGCTGGCGGGTCGGCTCCGGCCTGGTCCTGGAAGTGGCCTCGGCCCGCATCCCGTGCCGGACCTTCCAGGGGGCGCTCGGCGAGAGGTCCTGGGTCAAGCGGTTCACCCAGGAGGCCCGGCCGGGCGCGTACCTGCGGGTGATCGAGGAGGGCTCGGTCTCCCCCGGCGACTCCATCGAGGTGCTGTACCGCCCGGACCACGAGGTGACGGTGGAGTTCTGGTTCCGCGCCTTCACCACCGAGCGGGCGCTCCTGCCGCGCGTCCTGGCGGCGGGTGACGCACTGGAGCCCTCGGCGCGGGACAAGGCCCTGGCCCATGCGCGGGAACAGGGGCCGCGGACCGGAATCGGCCCCGCGGGCGGCTAGGTTGCCCGTATGACGACTGCGTTGATTACGGGATCCACGGCGGGCATCGGCGCCGCCTTCGCCCGGCGGCTCGCCGCCCAGGGACACAACCTCGTCCTGGTGGCCCGGGACAAGAAACGGCTCGGCGAGCAGGCCACCGAACTGCACGACCGGCACGGCATCGAGGCCGAGGTGCTGGTCGCCGACCTCTCCACCGAGGAGGGCATCGGCACCGTCGAGAAACGGCTCGGCGACCGCAAGCACCCGGTGGACCTGCTGGTCAACAACGCGGGCTTCGGCAACAAGGGCCGCTACCTCGAAGTGTCCATGGCCGACGAGCTGACCATGCTGAAGGTCCACGTCGAGGCCGTGCTGCGGCTGACCTCGGCGGCGACGGAGCCGATGCGCTCGCGCGGACGCGGCGGCGTGATCAACGTGGCTTCGGTGGCCGCCTTCCTGCCGCGCGGCACCTACGGGGCGAGCAAGGCCTGGGTCGTGCAGTTCACCCAGGGCGCGGCGAAGGACCTGACAGGTTCGGGCGTACGACTGATGGCGCTGTGCCCCGGCTTCGTGCGGACCGAGTTCCACGAGCGCGCCGGCATGGGCACGGACAACATCCCCGGCTGGATGTGGCTCGACGCCGACAAGCTGGTGGCCGCGGCCCTGGCCGACCTGGCGCGGGGCAAGACCGTGTCGATCCCGGACCCCCGGTACAAGGCGCTGATGGGCGTGGTGAAGCTGACGCCCCGCGGGCTGCTGGGCGGGGTCTCCTCGCGCACGGGCCGTAAGTACGGGCCTCAGTGACCCGGCTGCGGCGACCTGCCGGTAAACGCGGCATATGGGTGGATTCTCCCTAAACTGGATGTGTCCATCCAGCATGGGAGGCGACGCGATGACATTCGTACAAGTAATCGATTACGAAACCACGCGGTTCGACGAGATGAACGCCCTCATCGACCGCTGGGCCGAGCAGGCGAGCGGTCGGCGCACGGTCACCCACACGATGATCGGCAGGGACCGCGACTCCAAGAACCACTACGTCGACCTGGTCGAATTCCCCTCGTACGAAGAGGCCATGAGGAACTCCCACCTGCCGGAGACGGACAGGATGTTCCAGGAGATGGTGGCCCTGTGCGAGGGCATGCCGAAGTTCATGAACCTCGAAGTCGTCCGCGACGAGTACCTCAACAAGCTCGTCGTGAACCGGATGTTCGAAGAGGTCACGGGCAAGGGCAACTTCGACGTCATCGAGGAGTGCGTAGCGGCCGACTACGTCACCCACGACATGATGCAGAGCGGGGACACGGGCAACGGCCGGGAGGGCCTGCGCAAGACCGTCGGAATGTGGCGGGACGCCTTCGACTTCACCTTCGACATGACCCGCCAGGTCGCCGAAGGGGACTGCGTCACCACGCTCTGGGACTGGAGGGGCACCCACAAGGGCGAGTTCATGGGGGTCGCACCGACAGGCAAGGAAGTCAGCATGTCGGGCTGTACGACCTGTCGCATCTCGAACGGCCAGATCGCCGAGGACTGGTGGTACTACGACGCCCCGGGCCTGATGCGCCAGATGGGGATGACGATGGGGATGTAGCACCCCGTCGCCCATGCCCCAGGGAACGGGAAAAGCCCCGGCCGCCGAAGGCGACCGGGGCTTTTCCGGGGCTTTGTTCAACCCACCTCTGACGAGGTCAGTGGCTGTGGCCGTGACCGTGGCCGTGACCGGCGTCGGCCTCGTCGTCAGCCGGCTTCTCGACGACCAGGGTCTCGGTCGTGAGCAGCAGGGAGGCGATGGAAGCGGCGTTCTCCAGCGCGGAGCGGGTGACCTTGACCGGGTCGATGACGCCGGCCTTGACCAGGTCGCCGTACTCGCCGGTGGCGGCGTTGAAGCCCTGGCCCTTGTCGAGCTCGGCAACCTTCGCCGTGATGACGTAGCCCTCCAGGCCCGCGTTCTCGGCGATCCAGCGCAGCGGCTCGACGGCGGCGCGGCGCACGACCGCGACACCGGTGGCCTCGTCGCCGGTCAGGCCGAGGTTGCCCTCCAGGACCTTGACGGCGTGGACGAGCGCGGAGCCACCGCCGGAGACGATGCCCTCCTCGACCGCGGCGCGGGTCGCCGAGATGGCGTCCTCGAGACGGTGCTTGCGCTCCTTGAGCTCCACCTCGGTGGCGGCGCCGACCTTGATGACGCAGACGCCGCCGGCGAGCTTCGCCAGGCGCTCCTGCAGCTTCTCGCGGTCCCAGTCCGAGTCGGTGGACTCGATCTCGGCCTTGATCTGGTTGACGCGGCCGAGGACTTCCTCGGAGCTGCCGCCACCGTCGACGATGGTGGTGCCGTCCTTGGTGATGGTCACGCGGCGCGCGGAACCGAGTACGTCCAGACCGGCCTGGTCGAGCTTGAGGCCGACCTCCTCGGCGATGACGGTGGCACCGGTGAGGGTGGCCATGTCCTGGAGCATCGCCTTGCGACGGTCACCGAAGCCGGGCGCCTTGACGGCGACGGCGTTGAAGGTGCCACGGATCTTGTTGACGACGAGGGTGGAGAGCGCCTCGCCCTCGACGTCCTCGGCGATGATCAGCAGCGGCTTGGAGGCACCGGACTGGATGACCTTCTCCAGCAGCGGCAGGAGGTCCTGGATGGAGGAGATCTTGCCCTGGTTGATCAGGATGTACGGGTCGTCGAGGACGGCCTCCATACGCTCCTGGTCGGAGACCATGTACGGGGAGAGGTAGCCCTTGTCGAAGGCCATGCCCTCGGTGAACTCGAGCTCCACGCCGAAGGCGTTGGACTCCTCGACGGTGATGACACCGTCCTTGCCGACCTTGTCCATCGCCTCGGCGATGAGCTCGCCGATCTGGGCGTCCTGCGCGGAGAGCGAGGCCACGGCGGCGATGTCGGACTTGTCCTCGATCGGGCGGGCGGTCGCGAGGAGCTCCTCGGACACGGCCTTGACCGCGAGGTCGATGCCCTTCTTGAGGGCGGCCGGGGAGGCACCCGCGGCGACGTTGCGCAGACCCTCGCGGACCAGCGCCTGGGCCAGCACGGTGGCGGTGGTGGTGCCGTCACCCGCAACATCGTTGGTCTTGGTCGCCACCTCCTTCACGAGCTGCGCGCCCAGGTTCTCGTACGGGTCGTCCAGCTCGACCTCGCGGGCGATGGTGACACCGTCGTTGGTGATGGTGGGAGCGCCGAACTTCTTGTCGATGACGACGTTGCGGCCCTTGGGGCCGATCGTCACCTTGACCGTGTCGGCCAGCTTGTTGACGCCGCGCTCAAGGGCGCGACGGGCGTCCTCGTCAAACTTAAGAATCTTCGGCATGGGAGCGGTTCAGCCCTCTCGTTGCGATCCTCGGCCGCTCACCGCGACCGCCTTACCCAGAACGAACTACGCCCCTCGCCGCCCGGCATCAGCAGGGGTGACCAGGGGCGTAGCTCAAAGCAAAACTGGAGAAGTGATTACTTCTCGACGATCGCGAGCACGTCGCGGGCCGAGAGGACGAGGTACTCCTCGCCGTTGTACTTCACTTCGGTGCCGCCGTACTTGGAGTACAGGACGACGTCGCCGACGGTGACGTCCAGCGGGAGACGCTGGCCGTCCTCGAAGCGACCCGGGCCCACGGCAAGGACGACGCCCTCCTGGGGCTTCTCCTTCGCGGTGTCCGGGATGACCAGGCCAGAGGCCGTGGTCTGCTCGGCGTCGAGCGGCTGGACCACAATGCGGTCCTCGAGCGGCTTGATGGCAACCTTGGAGCTGGTGGTCGTCACGATCTGACCTCCCCCTTCGGAGATCCGGGGTTAACTGTCTGAGGTGGCGACCAGGTCGATCCGTCGTCGCGGGAGCCGGACCTGCCTGTCGCTGTGTTGGCACTCACCAGGGGCGAGTGCCAGACGCGAGACTATTCCGGCGATTAGCACTCGGTCAAGCGGAGTGCCAATACGCGCCGCTGGTTTCGCCGCCCGGGCCACCTGCGGGCGCCCCGGAACCCACCCCCTCGGCTTACCCCCGAGCCCCGTCCCGGGGGCTGCGCCCCGGGCCCCCGTCCTGGGGCTGCGCCCCAGACCCCCCGCCTCGAACGCCGACGGGGCTGGAATGAGGCGGCCCGGGCTCGCCCGGACCCGGCGGCCGCGCGCGGCCCACTGCCGGGGCTGCGCCCCGGGCCCCCGTGGGCTGCGCCCCGGGCCCCGCGCCTCAAACTCCCCCGCCGGGCGGAATCCAGCCCCGCCGGCGTTTGAGG
>NZ_JBHYVM010000024.1:0-43822 GCF_042750105.1 Streptomyces sp. NPDC059443
CCCGTGGGCGGGGCGCCTGCGCCGCCGAGCAGCGTCCCTCCACGCCCCCCACCCCCACAGCGCCCCCACCCCCCCGCCCCCCCCCCGCCGGGCCCGCGCGCGCCCCCCCCCGGGGTTCGGGGCGGCGGAGTTCGCCCGTACGTGCGGCAGAATTCTCCGCATGGGGATAGTCGCCGGGCTGGACAGTTCTTCCGCCTTCACTCGCATCGTCGTCTGTGACACCGAGACGGGCGCCGTGCTGCGCCAGGGGTACGCCCCCCATCCGCAGCCCACCGGCGAAGCCGTACCGCACGAGACGGACCCGCAGGCCTGGCTGCTCTCGCTCGGTGAGGCCGCCGGCGGCGGGCTCCTCGAAGGCGTGGAGGCCATCGGGGTCTCCGCCCAGCAGCACGCCGTGCTGCCGCTGGACGCGCAGGGCGGCCTCGTCCGCTCCGCCCTGGTGGGCAACGACAAGCGCGGCCAGGTCGCCGCCGCCGATCTCATCGACTCGCTCGGCGGACGCCAGGCCTGGGCCGAAGCCGTCGGCTCCGTCCCCCATGCGGCGCAGCCGCTCGCGAAGCTCGCCTGGCTGGCCCGTACCGAGCCCGAGGCCGCCCGCCGGGTCGCCGTGGTGATGTCCCCCCACGACTGGCTGGTGTGGCAGCTGCTGGGCCGCCCGGCCCGGCGGACCACCGACCGGGGCGGCGCTTCCGGCACCGGGTACTGGTCGGCGGCCACCGGCTCCTGGCGCCCCGACCTCGTCGAGCTGGCGCTCGGACACCGGGCGCTGCTGCCCGAGGTGCTCGGCCCCTGCGAAGCCGCCGGGACCACGCCCGAGGGGCTGCTGATCTCCGCCGGGACCGGCGAGACCATGGCCGCCGCGCTCGGGCTCGGCATGGGCCCCGGCGACGCGGTGGTCTCGCTGGGCGCGTCCGGGTCGGTGATGGCGGTGCACCACGAGGCGCTGTCGGAGCCGGGCGGGCTGATCACCTCGCTCGCGGACGCCACCGGGATGCACCTGCCCGTGGTGAACGTCTCCAACGCGGTACGGGCCCTGCGCGGCACCGCCGAGCTGCTGGGCACCGATCTGGACGGGCTGAGCGAGCTCGCGCTGAAGTCGACCCCGGGCGCCCACGGACTCGTACTCCTGCCGTACCTGGAGGGCGAGCGGACGCCGAACCTGCCGCAGTCCGCCGGGACCCTGTCGGGGCTGCGCCGGGACTCCATGAAGCCCGAGCACCTGGCGCGGGCCTCCTTCGAGGGCATGCTGTGCGGACTGGTGGACGCGCTCGACGTGCTGCGCAGCCGCGGGGTGGAGATCCGCCGGGTGTTCCTACTGGGCGCGGCGGCCGGGCTGCCGGCCGTCCAGGCCTTCGCGCCGGGGCTGTTCGGCACGCAGATCGTCGTACCCGCGCCGGCGGACTACGCGGCCCTGGGCGCGGCCCGTCAGGCGGCGTGGGCGCTGGGCGTCGCACGCGGCACGCTGGCCCCGCACACCCCGCCCGTGTGGCCCGCGCCGGCCGCGCAGGTCTTCGAACCGGACGAGGAGTACCCCGCCTGGCAGGGCGCTCGCCAGCAGTACATCGCGACGCGGGAGCAGATCCACCCGGGCGCCTTCTAGCCCCGGATCCCTCCCACCCCGGCCTAGGTCCTGCGGGGGCCCGGTCTACTCCTTTTGGCCTGGCTTTGCGAAAACAGGTGGGGATCGGGCACCCGGTTGGCCGAAGATGGGGTGAACCCCCTCGATATGCCGACCGGAGCCTGCGCGTGCTCATACGACTTCTGCGGACCCACCTCGGTCCGTACCGGAAACCGATCGCCGCGCTGGTCCTGCTGCAACTGCTGCAGACCAGCGCGAGCCTCTACCTGCCCACACTGAACGCCGACATCATTGACAACGGTGTCGTCCACGGCGACACCGGCTACATCCTGCGCTTCGGCGCCCTGATGCTCGGTGTCTCGCTCGTGCAGCTCGTCTGCAACGCCAGCGCCGTCTACTTCGGCGCCCGCACCGCCGCCGCCTTCGGCCGCGACCTCAGGGCCGGCGTCTTCGACCGCGTGCAGAGCTTCTCCGCGCGCGAGCTCGGCCACTTCGGCGCCCCGTCGCTGATCACCCGTACGACGAACGACGTGCAGCAGATCCAGATGCTCGTACTGATGACCTTCACCCTGATGGTCTCGGCTCCGATCATGTGCGTCGGCGGCATCTTCATGGCGCTCTCGCTCGACGTGAAGCTGTCGGGCGTCCTGCTCGCCGTCGTCCCCGTCCTCGGCCTGTCGGTCGGCGCGATCGTGCTGAAGACGCGGCCGCTGTTCCGGAAGATGCAGACGCGCCTGGACACCGTGAACCGGGTCCTGCGCGAGCAGATCAC
The DNA here is from genome assembly GCF_042750105.1 of Streptomyces sp. NPDC059443. Lineage (NCBI taxonomy): Bacteria > Bacillati > Actinomycetota > Actinomycetes > Kitasatosporales > Streptomycetaceae > Streptomyces > Streptomyces sp. NPDC059443. The sequence continues at coordinate 2,352 of NZ_JBHYVM010000024.1, forward strand.
CGGCAACCGGGTGATCCGTGCCTTCATCCGCGACGACTACGAGAAGGACCGCTTCCGCGAGGCCAACGCCGACCTCACCGGCGTCTCGCTGGCGGCCGGCAAGCTGCTCGCGCTGATGTTCCCGACCGTCATCCTGGTCGTGAACATCTCCAGCGTCGCCGTCATCTGGTTCGGCGCGATGCGCATCGACAGCGGCGGCATGCAGATCGGCCAGCTGACGGCCTTCCTCTCCTACCTGATGCAGATCGTCATGTCCGTGATGATGGCCACCTTCATGTTCATGATGGTGCCGCGCGCCGAGGTCTGCGCCGAGCGCGTCCAGGAGGTCCTGGACACCGACTCCAGCGTGGTCCCGCCCACCGACCCCGTCCGCAAGCTGCTGAGCCACGGCCGCCTGGAGCTGCGCGGCGCCGACTTCCGCTACCCGGGCGCCGAGTCCGCCGTCCTGCGCGGGGTCGACCTGGTGGCCAGGCCCGGCGAGACCACCGCCGTGATCGGCTCCACGGGCAGCGGCAAGTCCACGCTGCTGGGACTGGTCCCCCGGCTGTTCGACGCGACCGGCGGCGAAGTCCTCGTGGACGGCGAGGACGTACGCCGCCTCGACCCGGTGCTGCTGGCGAAGACGGTCGGCATGGTGCCGCAGAAGCCGTACCTGTTCTCCGGAACGGTCGCCACCAACCTGCGCTACGGGCGCCCCGACGCCACCGACGAAGAGCTGTGGCACGCGCTGGAGGTGGCCCAGGCCAAGGGCTTCGTGTCCGAGCTGGAGGGCGGGCTGGACGCGCCCATCGCCCAGGGCGGAACCAATGTCTCCGGTGGTCAGCGCCAGCGGCTCGCGATCGCGCGCACGCTCGTACAGCGCCCGGAGATCTACCTCTTCGACGATTCCTTCTCGGCCCTGGACTACGCGACGGACGCGGCGCTGCGCTCCGCGCTCGCCCGCGAGACCGAGGACGCGACCGTGGTCATCGTCGCCCAGCGGGTCTCCACGATCCGCGACGCCGACCGGATCATCGTCCTCGACGAGGGGCAGGTCGTGGGCGAGGGACGCCATCACGAGCTGATGGCCGGCAATGAGACCTACCGGGAGATCGTGCTCTCCCAGCTGACGGAGGCGGAGGCCGCATGAGCGGGCCCGGAGGACGAATGATGATGGGACCGCCGACGACGCGGTCCATGGACTTCAAGGGCTCGGGCAAGCGGCTGCTGCGCGAGCTGGCACGTGACCGGGCCAAGCTGTGGGGCATGGTCATCGCGGTCGTCGGCTCCGTCGCCGCTTCGGTGACCGGTCCGAAGATCCTCGGCAAGGCCACCGACCTGGTCTTCGCGGGGATCATCGGCAAGAACATGGATCCCCGGCTCACCAAGGAGCAGGCCCTGGCGGGGATACGGGCCAAGGGCAACGGCGGCACGGCGGACATGCTGTCCGGCACCGACTTCACCCCGGGCAAGGGCGTGGACTTCGGTGCGGTCGGGGCGGTCGCGCTGTGGGCGCTGGCCGTCTTCACGCTCGCCGGCCTGCTGATGCTGGTCGCGACACGGCTGTCGAACCACATCCAGAACGGCACCGTGTACCGGATGCGCGAGGAGCTGCAGGCGAAGCTGTCGCGGCTGCCGCTGTCCTACTTCGACAAGCAGAAGCGCGGCGAGGTGCTCAGCCGGGCCACGAACGACATCGACAACATCGGCCAGACGCTCCAGCAGACGATGGGGCAGCTGATGAACTCGCTGCTGACGATCGTCGGCGTGCTGGCGATGATGTTCTGGATCTCCCCGGTGCTGGCGCTGGTCGCACTGGTGACCATCCCGGTCTCGGGCTACGCGGCCGCGAAGATCGGGAAGAAGTCGCAGCCGCAGTTCGTGGCGCAGTGGAAGTCCACGGGCGCCCTGAACGCGCACGTCGAGGAGATGTACTCGGGCCACACGCTGGTCAAGGTCTTCGGCCGGCAGCAGGAGTCCGCGGCCCTCTTCGCCGAACAGAACGAGGCGCTCTACAAGGCCTCGTTCAAGGCGCAGCTGGTCACCGGGATCATGCAGCCCGTGATGATGTTCATCTCGAACATCAACTACGTGCTCGTCGCGGTGGTCGGCGGTCTGCGGGTCGCTTCCGGCACCCTGTCGATCGGTGACGTGCAGGCCTTCATCCAGTACTCGCGGCAGTTCTCGCTGCCGCTGAGCCAGGTCGCCTCGATGGCGAACCTGGTGCAGTCCGGCATCGCCTCCGCGGAGCGGGTCTACGAGCTGCTGGACGCGGAGGAGCAGGAGCCGGACGCCGAGGTCGCGGAGCGCCCGGAGACCCTGCGCGGACAGGTCACCTTCGACAAGGTCGCCTTCCGCTACGAGCTGGACAAGCCGCTGATCGAGGACCTCTCGCTCACCGTCCACCCGGGCCACACGGTCGCGATCGTCGGCCCGACCGGCGCCGGCAAGACCACCCTGGTCAACCTCCTGATGCGGTTCTACGAGGTCACAGGCGGCCGGATCGCCCTCGACGGCGTGGACATCGCGAAGATGACCCGCGAGGAACTGCGCAGCGGTATCGGCATGGTCCTCCAGGACACCTGGCTGTTCGGCGGCACCATCGCGGAGAACATCGCCTACGGTGCCTCGCGCAAGGTGACGCGCGCCGAGATCGAGGAGGCCGCGCGGGCGGCGCACGCGGACCGGTTCATCCGCACCCTGCCCGAGGGCTACGACACGGTGCTGGACGACGAGGGCGCGGGCGTCAGCGCGGGCGAGAAGCAGCTGATCACCATCGCGCGGGCGTTCCTGTCCGATCCGGTGATCCTGGTGCTCGACGAGGCGACGAGCTCCGTCGACACCCGTACCGAGGTGCTGATCCAGAAGGCGATGGCCCGCCTCGCGGACGGCCGTACCTCCTTCGTGATCGCACACCGCCTGTCCACGATCCGCGACGCGGACCTCATCCTCGTGATGGAGAGCGGCTCGATCGTCGAACAGGGCACCCACGAGGAGCTGCTGGGCTCGGGCGGCGCGTACGCACGGCTCTACGCCGCGCAGTTCGCCCAGGCGGTGGCCGAGGTCGACTGACGGGGGCCGGTTCGGGGTGGGGGCGTCCTTCGGGGCGCCCCTTTCCCGTTGCGCCCCCTGCCCGTTGCGCCCCGGCCCGTTTCAGTCCAGATATCCCCGGAGCTGGTCGGCGAAGGCGTGGTCGCGGAGCTTGTTGAGGGTCTTGGACTCGATCTGGCGGATCCGCTCGCGGGTCACGCCGAAGATCCGGCCGATCTCCTCCAGGGTGCGCGGGCGGCCGTCGGCGAGCCCGTAGCGCAGCTGGACGACCTTGCGCTCCCGCTCGCCGAGGGTGGAGAGGACCGCTTCCAGGTGCTCGCGGAGCAGGAAGAACGCGGCCGATTCCACGGGCGAGGCGGCGTCGCCGTCCTCGATGAGGTCGCCGAGCGCGACATCGTCCTCCTCACCCACGGGCGCGTGCAGCGAGACCGGCTCCTGGGCGAGGCGCAGCACCTCCAGGACCCGCTCGGGGGTCAGCTCCAGGTGGGCGGCGACCTCTTCGGCGGTGGGTTCGTACCCGCGCTCCTGGAGCATGCGGCGCTGGACGCGGACGACGCGGTTGATCAGCTCGACCACATGGACCGGCACGCGGATGGTGCGGGCCTGGTCGGCGAGGGCCCGGGACATCGCCTGTCGGATCCACCAGGTGGCGTAGGTGGAGAACTTGTACCCGCGGGCGTAGTCGAACTTCTCAACGGCCCGGATCAGTCCGAGGTTCCCCTCCTGGACCAGGTCGAGCATGGTGAGCCCGCGGCCCACGTAGCGCTTGGCCACGGAGACGACGAGCCGCAGGTTCGACTCGATGAGGCGGCGCTTGGCCATGCGGCCCATGACGACGAGTTTGTCCAGGTCGAGCGTGAGCTGGAGGTCGAGCCGCGCTCCGCTGCCGAGCTTCTCCTCCGCGAACAGCCCCGCTTCGACGCGCCGCGCGAGGTCGACCTCCTCGACCGCGGTCAGCAGCGGGATGCGGCCTATCTCGCGCAGGTACTGGCGGAACAGGTCCGCGGACGGGCCCGCTCCGCCGGAGCCCTCACCCGTGCGCTTGCGCTGCGCGGGCACCTGCTCGGCCAGCTCACGGACCTCGGGCTCCTCCTCGTCCACGGCGTCCGCCTCGGGCTCTTCGCCGGCGGCGGCTTCGGTTTCCGCGGCGGCGTTTCCGGGCGGGCTCACGCTGACGGTCAGGCTCTGGGTCTGCACGGGGGCGACCTCCACAGGGCTCCGAGGACGGGGGCACCGGACCTCAGTGTGGCGTACGACACATCGCTGCCACGAGGGGCGTGCGAGTACTTTCTGGGTCCAGCGCGTAACGGATGGTTACCCCCGGACCAGAACCCCGATGCGGATCGGACGCATGTCCGAGAAGATCACTTCCATGTCTGTGTACGAAACCCATGTCACGGTGCGCTGCCCGGGTCCGGCGGAACTGGCCCGGCTCGAAGCGTGGTCCGGGGCGCGGGAGTTGAAGGTCACCCACATCCTGCTGGCCCGGGGCCGGATGGTCTCGCAGCCGATGCTGACGCTGCCGGACCGCGACGGCCACGAGCAACTCGTCCCCGCCCTGCGGGCGGCCGGCTTCGACCCGGTCCGGGTCAAGGTGGAGACCGTCCCGTGGACCACGGACCGGCCGGGCCCGGGCGGCGGCTACTTCGAGCACCACGTCAAACTCCTGCTCCCGACCGGCTACGACCGCGCCGCCCTGGAGGCCCTCGTGATCCCGCACGGGGCGCACGTGTCGTGGAACGCCCGCCGGCCCCTTGCCGGAGGGCGCCACGAACGCTTCGTGACGCAGCGGTGCGCGGGCGCGGCGGGCCCGGCGGGAGCCGCCCGGGCCTGCGACGCGCTGATCGCGGACCTGGCGGGTGCCGGGTACGAAATCCACTCGGAGGAGCGGGAGTTCGTGCTGTACGACAGCGACATGTCGGTGGACGACGGATGGATCGGGGAGGGACCGCGATGACCACATGGAGCGAGTTCGGCTGGCAGCCCATCGAGCTGCCCCGGGAACCACTGGACGAGGCCACCCGGGCCGAGAAGGAACTGCCCCGCACCTTCCTGCCGCTGGCCGGGGACGACCTGCGCCAGCAGGCGCTCTTCGATCCCGCGCTGAGCCACTTCCGGCGGGGCTACCGCGCCGGCGATCCGGTCTTCGAGGACCCGGAGCGGACCGCCGCCTGGACGCGGGCCCGGCGGGCCGCCATGGACTCCGTACTGCTGGCGGTCTCCGAGTCCGAGTGGGTGGACTCGCTCGTCCTGCGGGGCAGCGTGCTGCTCACCGACTGGTTCGGGGAGGAGGCGCGGGAGCCCGGCGACCTGGACTTCGTGGTGGTGCCGCAGACCCTGGCGATGGAGAGCCCGTTCAGCGCGCGCATGCTGGACGGCATCGCGGAGGCGGCCGACGGGCGGTCCGGGATCGATGCGTCGGGAGCGGTGATCGAGGACATCTGGACGTACGACCGGGTACCCGGGCGGCGGATGGTGCTGCCGTGGTCCGTGCCGGGGCTGCCGGCCGGACAGGTACAGCTGGACTTCGTCTTCAACGAGAAACTGGCCGTCGCACCGGAGCGGGTCGAACTCGCCTGCGGGGCGACCGTACTGGCGGCCTCGCCCGCCCTCTCCCTGGCCTGGAAACTGCTGTGGCTCGTCACCGACCAGAACCCGCAGGGCAAGGACCTGTACGACGCGGTGCTGCTCGCCGAGCGGTACGAGCTGCCGTACGAGCTGCTGATCGAGGTGTTCCGGGCGGCAGAGGCGTGGCCGATCACGGTGGACCGGGAGCCGGACCTCCAGGACGTCGTCCGCGGGCCGAGGGTCGACAGGGAGTGGCGGCACTTCGCCGCCGAGTACCCGCACCTGTCGGGCGCGGGCCAGAGCACGGACTACACCAACCGGCTGTTCGCGGCCATCTATCCGACCTTCCGGACCCGGCAGAGCGAACGGGTCAGGCAGTGGCTCGAAAGCGTCGAGGGCTTCGAGGAGTTCGATGCGCAGTACGACGAGGAGTACGAGGAGTACGAGGAGGAGCCCCGGGATCAGTCCGCCGAGGCCTGAGGAGGGGCGAGGGCTTCCACCCGGACCGCGCAGACCTTGAATTCCGGCATCCGGGACACGGGGTCCAGGGCCGGGTTGGTCAGGGTGTTGGCGCGGCCCTCGCCCGGCCAGTGGAAGGGCATGAAGACCGTGTCCACGCGGATGGTGTCGGTGATGCGGGCCGGGGCCACCGCGCGGCCGCGGCGGGAGGTGACCGCCAGGAGGGCTCCGTCGACCGCGCCGATGCGGGCCGCGAGGCGGGGGTGGAGTTCCACGAAGGGGCCGGGGGCGGCTTCGTTGAGCTCGTCCACCCGGCGGGTCTGCGCGCCCGACTGGTACTGGGAGACCACCCGGCCGGTGGTGAGGAGGAGGGGGTACTCGGCGTCCGGGACCTCGGCGGAGTCGCGGTGGACGACGGGGACGAAGCGGGCCCGGCCGTCCTCGGTGGCGAAGCGGTCGAGGAAGAGGCGCTCGGTGCCCGGGTGGTCCGGGGCCGGGCAGGGCCAGAAGACGCCCTGTTCGGCTTCGATGCGGGCGTAGCTGATGCCCGCATAGTCGGCCGGGCCGCCCGCCGAGGCGCGGCGCAGTTCCTCGAAGACCTCCTCCGGGGAGACCGGGAAGGCCTTCGGCAGGCCCAGCCGGGCGGCCAGTCCGTGCAGGACCTCCAGGTCGGAGCGGACGCCCGGGGGCGGGGTCAGGGCCCGGCGGCGGAGCAGGACCCTGCCCTCCAGGTTGGTGGTGGTGCCGGTCTCCTCGGCCCACTGGGTGACGGGGAGGACCACGTCCGCGAGGGCCGCGGTCTCCGACAGGACCACGTCCGCGACGGCCAGGAAGTCCAGGGAGCGGATGCGGTCCTCGATGTGGGCGGCGCGGGGGGCGGAGACCACCGGGTTGGAGCCCATGAGGAGCAGGGCCTTGACGTCCGTGCCGAGGGCGTCGAGGAGTTCGTAGGCGCTGCGGCCGGGGCCGGGGAGGTCGGCGGGGTCGATGCCCCAGACCCCGGCCACGTGCGCGCGGGCCGCCGGGTCGGTGAGTTTGCGGTAGCCGGGGAGTTGGTCGGCCTTCTGGCCGTGTTCGCGGCCGCCCTGGCCGTTGCCCTGCCCGGTGAGGCACCCGTAGCCGGAGAGCGGGCGGCCCGCGCGGCCCGTGGCGAGGCAGAGGTTGATCCAGGCGCCGACGGTGTCGGTGCCCTTGGACTGCTGCTCGGGGCCGCGGGCGGTGAGGACCATGGCGGATTCGGGGGCGCAGAACATCCGCACCGCTTCGCGGAGCTTGGGCACGGGCACGCCCGTGATCCGCTCGACCAGCTCCGGCCAGTGCGCCATCGCGCCGGCGCGGGCCTCCTCCCAGCCGGTGGTGCGGGAGGAGATGAACTCCTCGTCCGTGTGGCCACCCGCGACGACGAGGTGGAGCAGGCCGAGGGCCAGTGCCAGGTCCGTGCCGGGGCGCGGGGCCAGGTGCAGGTCGGCCTGTTCGGCGGTCCGCGTGCGGCGCGGATCCACCACGATCAACGTTCCGCCGTTCTCGCGGAGTTCCCGGAAGAACCGCAGGGCGGGCGGCATGGTCTCGGCGGGGTTGGAGCCGACGAGGATGACGCAGCCGGTCCGGGGGACGTCCTCCAGCGGGAAGGGCAGCCCCCGGTCGAGTCCGAAGGCCCGCTGGTGCGCGGCGGCGGCCGAGGACATGCAGAACCGGCCGTTGTAGTCGATCTGCGAGGTCCGCAGGGCGACCCGGGCGAACTTCCCGAGGGCGTAGGCCTTCTCGTTGGTCAGCCCGCCTCCGCCGAACACCCCGACCGCGTCGGCCCCGTACGCCCTGCGCGTACGGGCCAGGCCCTCGGCGACCGCGTCGAGGGCCTCCTCCCAGGTGGCCGGCTCCAGCCGCCCGGCGTGGGTGCGGACGAGCGGCTCGGTCAGGCGCACCCGGGAGGAGAGCACGGCGGGGGCGGTGCGGCCCTTGCCGCACAGCGCGCCCCGGTTCACGGGGAAGTCCGCGCGCTCCTCCACCGTCACTGTCGCTCCGCCCGCATCGGGGCGGAGGTTCATCCCGCACTGCAGCGCGCAGTACGGGCAGTGCGTGGCGGTGACGGCGGTGACTTCGGCGCCTTCGGTGACGGCGGTGACGGCGGTATCGGCCGGTGCGGCTCCCGGGGTGTGCATGCGCCTCACCATGCGACGTGGGTGTTACGCCCGCCGCCGCGCCCGGTTACGCCTCCTGTACGGGCACCTCAGCGCGGGCCCCGCTGCCCGGTGAGGTCATCCCACCCGGTGAGGTCATCACTGCCCGGTGAGGTACTTGACCGTGAGGCCGGCCGTCCAGCCGCCGTCCACGGCCAGCTCCGCGCCGGTCATGTAGCCCGCGGCGTCCGAGAGGAGGAAGGCGACGGCGGCGGCGATCTCCTCGGGGAGGCCGACGCGGCCCAGCGGGGCGCCGGGGTAGTTGCCCTCGCCCGCCTCGATGCCGATCGGGGCCGTCATCGGGGTCAGCGTCATGCCGGGGTGGACCGAGTTGACGCGGATCCGGGACTCGGCGAGCTCGACCGCGCCGATCTTCGACAGTCCGCGCACGCCCCACTTCGAGGCCCCGTACCCGGCGGTCAGCGCGAGGCCGGTGAGGCCGGCGGCGGAGGAGATGTTGACGATGGAGCCGCCGCCGTTCGCGCGCATCAGCGGGATCGCGGCCTTGATGCCGATGAAGACGCCGACCAGGTTGATCTCGACGACCCGGCGGAAGTGCTCGACGCTCTCGTGCTCCAGGAACTGGCCGGTGGAGATGCCGGCGTTGTTGACCAGGCCGTCGATGCGGCCGAACTCGGCGACGGCGTACTCCAGCGCGGCCCGCCAGTCGGACTCGCTCGTCACGTCATGCTTGAGGAAGCGCGCCGAGTCGCCGAGCTTCGCCGCCGTCTCGGCGCCCTCCGCCTCCAGGACGTCGGTGATCAGCACCTTGCCGCCGCCGTCCACGACGGCCTGCGCGGCCGCCGCGCCGAGGCCGCGGGCCCCGCCGGTGATGACGACGGCCTTGTCACTCAGATCCACTACAGCCACGGTATCCACGACCCCTGACACATGAGACGAACAGCCATATGACTAATCGGCATATGCCGACAGTGGCGTCAGTCTGCCAGAGCGGCCAGGGCCCGCGACACCCCCTCCTCCTTCGGACCCAGGAACTTCGGATCCGGCTTGAACACCGCGTCCAGCGCCGCCTTGCCCGCCGCGAACACCTCGCGGGTGCCGCCGTAGTACCAGGTCACGTCGTGCGCGTCGTCCACGCCGACCCCGTACGAGTCCACGCCCGCGGCCTCGCACAGGGCGACCGCCCGGCGGATGTGGAAGCCCTGGCTGATGAGCACCGCCCGGTGGACCCCGAAGATCTCCTTGGCCCGGACGCAGGAGTCCCAGGTGTCGAATCCCGCGAAATCGCTGACGATCCGACCGTCGGGCACGCCGTGGCCGGTCAGGTACGTGCGCATCGCGTCGGGCTCGTCGTACTCGGTGCGACTGTTGTCCCCGGTGACGAGGACCACCTTGACCTTCCCCGCGCGGTAGAGCTCGACGGCGGCGTCGAGCCGGTTCGCGAGGTACGGGGTCGGGCGGCCGCCCTTCCACAGCCCGGCCCCGAAGACCACCGCCACCTCGGCGGCGGGCGCGTCGGCGGTGGTCCGCAGCCGGGGCGCGGCGGTGGCGTGGGTCCACGCGGAGGGCAGCAGCGCCAGCACGCAGCCGGCCATCACCAGCCGCACGGCCCGCCGCCGGGCCCGTACGGTCCGGGGCAGCAGCGCCCCCGGCCGCAGCTCCGGTCTCAGCCCCGGCCGCAGCCGCATCCGCAGCCGCCCCGTCAGCCGTGTCCCGATCCCGCGCATGCCCGTCCCCCCGTGGTTCCCCGGTGCCCGTTCCACAGCTCAGGACGCGGAGGAAGATCCGGCGGTTGCCCACACCCGCCGGGCACCTCCCCTGTGAGCAGCCGGCAAACACCCGTCACCCCGGCGCAACGCACCGGCAACGTGCGGAGCGCAGGATCGGTTCATGACGGAGCCGGCGCACCCTCCCGAGTCCCTTCCGCTTCAGCCCGCCACCACGGCGGAGCTCCTGACCCGGATCACCGCCCAGCTCGGCACGCAGCTCAGCGGCCTGCGCCCCCGACACCACGGAGTCCTCCCATGCAGCCCACCCTCGTCGCCGTGGCCCACGGCAGCCGTGACCCACGCGCCCTCCCCGCCGTCGAAGCACTGCTCGAACGGGTCCGCGAGCTCCGCCCGCGCCTCCGTGTCCGGCTCGGGCACATCGAGCTGAACCGGCCACTGCTCGACCACACGCTCGAACGGGCCACCGGAGCGGCCGTGCTCGTGCCGCTGCTGCTGGGGCGCGGAACCCACGTCAAGCGGGACCTGCCGGCCGCGGCCGCCCGCGCCGGGCACCTGCGGACCCGGGTGGCGGCCCCCCTCGGCCCTCATCCGCTGCTGGTCGAAGCCCTCTTCGAGCGGCTCGTGGAGGCCGGCTGGACCGCCGGGTCGGCGGTGGTGCTGGCCGCCGCCGGATCGCGCGACCCCGATTCCGCGGCCGATACGCGGGCCACGGCCGCCCTGCTGTCCGAACGGCTCGGCGGGGTGCCCGTGGTGGCGGCCTACGCCTCGGCCGCCGCGCCCACCGTGGCCGAGGCGGTACGAGCCCTGGCCGCGCGGGGCTGCCACCGGCCCGCTGTGGCCTCGTACTTCACCGCCCCCGGGCGGTTCGCCTCGGCGAGCGCCGCCGCCGCGCCGGGAGCGGCCGCCGCCCCGCTGGGCGATCATCCGGCGCTGGCCCGCCTGGTGCTCCAGCGCTACGACGAAGCCCTCGTAGCGCGGCACGAGGAGCGGTACGAGGAGCGGTGCGGAGAGCGGAGCGGACCGCTGGAACTGGCCACCGCGTAAAGGGCGTGTTGGTTCGGATTGCTCGGATTGCTCCTCTTGTCGGTGACTCCGGTTACCGTCGGAGCATGGAAGGCTTGGAAGGCACCACCGCGTCCGCTCGTCCGCCCTACGATTCCGCCGACACCGAGCGCTGGGCCGCCGAGCCCGACAAACGGCCGGGCCGGACCGCCTTCCAGCGCGACCGCGCCCGCGTGCTGCACTCCGCCGCGCTGCGCCGGCTCGCCGGGAAGACCCAGGTGGTCACCCCCGGTACGCGCTCGTACGACTGGGACGCGAGTCCCCGTACGCGCCTGACGCATTCCCTGGAATGCGCCCAGGTCGGCCGTGAGCTCGGCGCCGCGCTCGGCTGCGATCCCGATCTGGTCGAGGCCGCCTGCCTCTCGCACGACATGGGACACCCACCTTTCGGCCACAACGGCGAGGAAGCCCTCAACGAGTTCGCCAAGGACTGCGGCGGCTTCGAGGGCAACGCCCAGTCCCTGCGCCTTCTGACCCGGCTGGAGCCCAAGCGGTTCGTCCCCGATCCGGAAAGCGGCGAGCTGGTCAGCGTCGGGCTGAACCTCACCCGGGCCTGTCTGGACGCCGCCACCAAGTACCCCTGGGCGCGCGGGGACCACCCCACCGACCCCGGTTCGGTGAAGTTCGGCGCGTACGAGGACGACCTGCCGGTCTTCGCGTGGCTGCGCCGTGGCGCGCCCGCCGACCGCAAGTGCTTCGAGGCGCAGGTCATGGACTGGGCCGACGACGTGGCGTACTCGGTCCACGACTTCGAGGACGGCCTGCACGCCGGCCACCTCGACCCGAACCTGCTCTTCGCCGAGCCCGAGCGCACCGCGATCTGGCGGGTTGCCATCGGCCGGTACGTGCCGGCCGACACCGAGCCGGAGGAGCTGCGCGAGGCGCTGGACCGGCTGATGGAGCAGGACTGGTGGCCGCACGGGTACGACGGCTCGGCCGTGGCCCAGGCCCGGCTGAAGGACGCCACGAGCCAGCTGATCGGCCGCTTCTGCCTGGCCGCCGAGGGGGCCACCCGGCAGGCGTACGGCACCGGTCGCCTGACCCGGTACGGGGCGGAGCTGGTGGTCCCGCGCGAGGCGCGCAACGAGTGCGCCGTCCTCAAGGCGGTCGCCGACCTGTACGTCATGCAGCGCGACGAGCAGGAGCGGATCCGCGCCGATCAGCGGATCGTCCTGGCCGAGCTCGCGGAGGCGCTGAGCGCCCGCGCGCCGGAGGGCCTGGACCCGCAGTTCCGGGCCCTCTTCGACGCGGCGCCGGACGACAGGGCCCGCAAACGCGCGGTCGTCGACCAGATCGCGGCGCTCACGGACGCGGCCGCGCGCTCCCTGCACGCCCGGCTCACGATCCGCACGCGACGCGCCGAAGGGTGAGCCGATCGGGCCACTGCCCCTTCACGCGGCAGGCTCAGTGCGGGACGCTCGCATGTGGTCGCATGTGGCGTAGAGGTTATGAGGAGGCATCAGGTGGTCGACGCACACCGGACATTCGTCATCGTCGGCGCAGGGCTTGCCGGAGCTAAGGCGGCCGAGACGCTGAGGTCCGAGGGGTTCACGGGGCGGGTGATCCTCATCGGCGACGAGCGCGACCATCCCTACGAGCGGCCACCGCTCTCCAAGGGATACCTGGCGGGCAAGGAGGAGCGCGAGAGCGTCTTCGTCCACGAGCCCTCCTGGTACGCGGCCTCCGACATCGAGCTGCACCTCGGCCAGCCGGCGGTCCAGCTCGACCGGGACGCCAAGAAGGTGGTCCTCGGCGACGGCACGGCGCTGCCCTACGACAAGCTCCTGCTGGCCACCGGCGCCGAGCCGCGCCGGCTGGACATCCCGGGCACCGGGCTGGTCGGGGTGCACCACCTGCGCCGCCTCGCGCACGCCGAACGGCTGCGGGGGGCGCTGGCCGGGCTCGGCCGCGACAACGGGCACCTGCTGATCGCGGGCGCCGGCTGGATCGGCCTGGAGGTCGCCGCGGCGGCCCGCGGGTACGGGGCCGAGGTCACGGTGATCGAGCCGGAGGCGACCCCGCTGCACGCGGTGCTCGGTCCGGAGATCGGCCGGCTCTTCGCCGACCTGCACGCCTCGCACGGGGTCCGGTTCCACTTCGGGGCCCGGCTGACCGAGATCGTCGGGCACGACGGGATGGTGCTGGCGGCCCGCACCGACGACGGGGAGGAGCACCCGGCGCACGCGGTGCTGGCGGCGATCGGGGCCGCGCCGCGCACGGCCCTCGCGGAGACCTCGGGACTGGCCCTGGTGGACCGGGAGCACGGCGGCGGGATCGCCGTGGACGCCTCGCTGCGCACCTCGGACCCGGACATCTTCGCCGTCGGGGACGTGGCCGCGGCCCACCATCCGATGCTGGGGACCCGACTGCGGGTCGAGCACTGGGCGAACGCCCTGAACGGGGGTCCGGCCGCCGCGCGGGCGATGCTGGGGCAGGAGGTCAGCTACGACCGGGTCCCGTACTTCTTCTCGGACCAGTACGACGTGGGCCTGGAGTACTCGGGGTACGCCCCGGTGGGCGGCTACGACCAGGTGCTGATCCGCGGGGACGTGGGCAAGCGGGAGTTCATCGCCTTCTGGCTGTCGGACGGGCGGGTCCTGGCCGGGATGAACGTGAACGTGTGGGACGTCACCGAGCACATCCAGGCCCTGATCAGGTCGAAGGTGCCCGTAGACCGCGAGCGGCTGGCGGACCCCACGGTTCCGCTTTCCTCCCTGGTACCGGTGGAGGGGGCCTGACGGGATTGCCGGTTCCCGGCCGTAGACTTGCCGCGTGGCAGGACGGATCAACGACGACGACGTGAAGGCGGTACGGGACGCGGTCCCCATCGACGCCGTGGTCTCCGAGTACCTCCAGCTGCGCAACGCCGGCGGCGGCAACCTCAAGGGCCTCTGCCCGTTCCACGACGAGAAGTCCCCGTCCTTCCAGGTCAGCCCCAGCAAGGGCTTCTACCACTGCTTCGGCTGCCAGGCGGGCGGGGACACCCTCGACTTCGTCATGAAGATCGACCACCTCTCCTTCTCGGAAGCGGTCGAGCGCCTGGCCGGCCTGGCCGGGATCACCCTGCGGTACGAGGAGGGCGGCTACACCGCCGGCACCAGCGGCCGCGGGGAGCGCATCCGGCTGGTCGAGGCGCACAAGGCCGCCGCCCTCTTCTACATGGAGCAGCTGGGCAGCGCCGAGGCGGAGATCGGCCGCAAGTTCCTGGCCGAGCGCGGCTTCGACCAGGCCGCGGCCGCGCACTTCAGCGTGGGCTACAGCCCCGCCGGCTGGGACCACCTGACCCGCTTCCTGCGCGGCAAGGGCTTCACCGACAAGGAACTGATCACCTCCGGCCTGGCCCAGGACAGCCGCAGCGGAAAGCCCATCGACCGCTTCCGCGGGCGCCTGATGTGGCCCATCCGCGACATCAGCGGCGAGGTGGTCGGCTTCGGCGCGCGCAAGCTGCGCGAGGACGACAACGGCCCCAAGTACCTGAACACGCCCGAGACCTCGATCTACAAGAAGTCCCAGGTGCTCTACGGCATCGACCTGGCCAAGAAGGAGATCGCGAAGACCTCCCGGGCCGTCGTGGTCGAGGGCTACACCGACGTGATGGCCTGCCACCTGGCCGGGGTCACGACCGCGATCGCCACCTGTGGCACGGCCTTCGGCGGGGACCACATCAAGATCCTGCGCCGCCTGCTGATGGACAACGCGACCGCCGAGGTGATCTTCACCTTCGACGGGGACGCCGCCGGGCAGAAGGCCGCGCTGCGCGCGTTCGAGGACGACCAGAAGTTCGCCGCCGAGACCTCCATCACCATCGCCCCGGGCGGCATGGACCCCTGCGACCTGCGCCTCGCGCAGGGCGACGCGGCCGTGGCCGCGCTGGTCGAGGCCCGGACCCCGCTGTTCGAGTTCGCGCTCAAGCACATCGTGGCCCGGCACAACCTGGAGAACCCGGCGGGGCGGTCGGCCGCGCTGGACGAGGCCGCCCCGATCATCAAGAAGATCAAGAACGTCGGGATCCAGCACGAGTCGGCGGTCCAGCTGGCGGGCATGCTGGGCATGCGGGACGAGCAGTTCGTGGTCAAGCGGATCGCCCAGCTCGACCGTTGGGCCCGGGAGCGCGGCAATCAGCCCCAGCAGGGCCGGGGCGGCCCGTCCGGCCGCGCGTACGAGGACATCCCCGCGCCCGCCGCCGCACCTGCGGGCCCCGCGCTGAACCTACGCAGCCCGGCCGCCCGCACCGAGCGGGAACTGCTCAAGCTGGCACTCCAGCGACCGGCTCTGGTCTCCCCGGCCTTCGACGCCTACGGGATCGACGAGTTCACGGCCCCGCCGTACGCGGCGGTCCGCCAGGCCATCCAGGACGCCGGCGGCGCTTCGTCGGCGGGTGACGACTACCTGGCCCTGGTCCGCAAGGCCGCACCGAACGACACCGTCCGCGCGATGGTCACCGAGCTCGCGGTCGAGGTCATCATGCGCAAGACGGTGGACGAGATCTACGCCGGCGAGCAGCTGGTCACGGTCCGGCTGCGCGCCGTGGACCGCCGGGTGCACGAGATCCAGGGCACGATGGCCCGCCTCGGCCACCAGGGCTCGCCGGAGCAGCTGGCGGCGGTCCAGGAGGAGCTGTGGGTCCTCCAGCAGTACGGCCAGCGGCTGCGCAACCGGGGCGCGGAAGGCCTGTAGAGACGGCCTAGCGGCGGCGCAGCCAGTCGCCGCCGGGGATCTCCGTACCGGAGTCCGCCAGCCGGCGGGCCAGGGGCGGGGCCGCCAGGTAGACCCAGGCGCGGACCCTGGTGCCGTCGGGGCGCAGGGCCTCGCGGGCGAAGCGGTCGTAGACGTTGCCGGGGCTCCCCGGGCCCTTGTACTCCTCCAGCAGGTCCAGCGCGGCCAGGAGTTCCCCGTACGCCCGCGGATCCGGGGTGATCAGCTCCCCGGCTATGGCGGAGCCGGGGCGGTCGACGGCGTACGGGTAGCCGGGGCCCTCGTACAGCGCCGCGTCCGGGAGGCGGGCGGGCTCCTCGGCGGCCGTGCGGCCGCGCAGGAAGAGGTCGTGGTTGACCTCGCCGGGCCGCAGGGTCCCGTAGACGAAGAAGGGCAGCTCCTCCGGGCTCATCCTTTCGCCCTGGTCCTCCGGCCGGTCGACCGATGCCATACAGCCCTCCCTCGGCTCACACTGGACAGTCCGGCACGTGCCCGACGGGCCGAAAGTCCCGACTTGTCCCGCCGGAGGCCCCCGTACGCACCGCTGTTACACAACCTCCCGGCGCCCGTGACCGGCGCCGTCTACCGTCAGTCTCCTCCCTCCCCTCCCCCTCACGGTTCTGGCCCCCCATGTCTCGACTGACCCGCCGCAGCCTCGCCGCCGCCCTGCTCTGCGCCGGCCTCGGCGGCTGCGCCGCACCGGGCGGCCTCGGCCGGGGCGAGCCCGCGCCGCCGGTCTCGGCCCAGCCGCAGGCGAAGCCGCTGTGGCCGATGTGGACCGGGGAATCCCCGAAGGCGGGCGGCGCGGCCGTGTCCAGCCAGGCACCCCCGCCGACGCCGCTCGACGGCGCGCCCACGGTGGGTCCGGAGGGGATCGAGAAGATCGACGTGCGGGCCGTCCTGAAAGCGGACCGGCCGATGAAGTCCTTCGCCGACAAGAAGGACATCGCCACCCCCGGCCGCCCCGGACTCCGGCCGCCCCGGTTCAACGACCTGACCGGGAACGGGAAGCCCGAGCTGATCGTCGCCGTGGACACCGAGACCGGCCGCTCGATACTCGCCGTGTACACCGAGGTCGACGGGAAGATCCTGCCGATCCTGCGCACCAGCGGACGCCGGCTGAGCCCCGAGACCGTGGGCACCGACCTGCTGGTCCGCACCACGGACGACGACGGTTCCGCGCACGTCGTCCGCTATCACTGGGACGGCGTACGGATGGTCGTGGTCAGCGACGAGAAGCGCTTCGGCAACCCCACCGCCGACCCCGGTGAGTGCCCGACGCAGCGGCCGCCCGCCTCCGGCACCGGGAAGGGGAGTGACCCGCGGTGAGGCCGGCCCTGATCCGCTGCCGCCGGCTCGTCTTCGCCCTCGGCCTGCGCTGGAAGATCTCCGCGCTGCTCGCCGTCGGCTGCGCGCTCGTCGCCGTCACCATCGGCATCCTGATCCACGAGGCCCGCGCCCGCCAGGTCGCCGAGGCCGCCCGGCAGAGCGCCACCGCACAACTGGTGCGCGTACGGCAGGTCTACGAGCTCACGGGCGAGCTGGACTTCGACAAGGTCGGCGAGGCCGACGCCCGGATCGACTGCCCCGGGCTCCCCGAGCCACTGCGCCGGGCGGCCCTCGCCGGGGAGCGCACCACCTACCTCGACCTGGACGGACCCCACCCGGCCGTATGGGCCGCCCGGCCGGTCGGCGGCGACCAAGTGCTCTCCGTACGCCAGTCACTCGCCGCGGACCAGCAGGAACTGCGCGATCTCGACCAGCAGTTGGCGGCCTCCGGAGCCGCGGTGGTCACCCTCGCGGCGTTCGGTGGATCGCTGCTCGCGAGCCGGCTCAGCAAGGACCTGCGGTCGGCGGCCGAGACGGCCCGGCGGATCAGCGCGGGCGAACTGGACGCACGGATCGGGCCCTCGGGGGTGCCCGGGACGCGCAACGAGGTGGCGGAGCTGTCCTCGGCCGTGGACACGATGGCGGCGAGCCTGCAGCGGCGGCTGGTGGCGGAGCAGCAGTTCACCGCCGACGTGGCGCACGAGCTGCGGACCCCTCTGACCGGACTGCACACGGCCGCCGAACTGCTGCCTCCGGGACGGCCCACGGAGCTGGTGCGCGACCGGGTCGCGGCGCTGCGGACGCTGACGGAGGACCTCCTGGAGGTGGCCCGGCTGGACGCGGACCGGGAGGAGGCCCAGCTGGACATCCACCCGCTGGGGCCGCTGGTGGAGTCGATCACCCGGCGTTCGGGGGTGGCGGCGGTGGTGCGGGGCGCGGACGGCGGGAGCCACGTGCGCACGGACGTCCGGCGGCTGGAACGCATCCTGACGAACCTGCTGGTCAACGCCCACCGGCACGGCGGGTCCTCGATCACCGTGACGGTGGCGGGGAACACGGTGACGGTCCTCGACCGGGGCCCGGGCTTCCCCGAGCACCTGCTCCGCGACGGGCCCCAGCGGTTCCAGACGGGCGCCGCCGAGCGCGGCCGGGGCACGGGGCTCGGCCTGACCATCGCCCTGGGCCAGGCCCAGGTCATCGGAGCCCGGGTCACCCTCGCGAACACCACCCCCACGGGCGCCTCGGCCACGGTCACCCTGCCCCCGGCGTAGAACTCCGCCGAGGGGGCGATCCGGGCAGACCTCGGTCACCCGGACGGCGCGGAGGTACACGGATGGCGCGGAGGTACACGGATGGCCGCCTCGCAGGCGTTGAGCTGCGCAAACGGCTCGCCGGAAGACGGCCTGCGGCGAATCTGACAAGGCATCAGCAGGCGCCCGGCCGCCACCGACGGTTACCTCGGGAACACGACCCCGTGTCCACAGGAGACCCGCCATGCGCCGACGCACCGCCCACGTGCTCACCGCCACCGCGCTGACCGCTCTCGCGTTCGCCGGCCCGGTGGCGGGCGCGGTCGCCGCCGCGGACCTGGGGATGGCGGCCTTCGCGCCCGGGGACTTCGCCCCGCTGGAGGTGTGGCCCAAGTCCGCTTCCCCCGGCACCACCATCACGGTGAACACCAGCGCCTGCGGCCCCGGCAGCCACGCCGAGGGCGATGCCTCCACCGTCGGCGGCGGCCGCTTCAAGCTGACCCCGGGGACCCACAAGGAGGTGGTCACGGGGCAGTTCCAGATCGGCCACTCCGTCCACCCGGGCACCTACGGCATCGGCGCCACCTGCGCGAACGGCAAGTTCGCCACCGGCGACCTGGTCGTCACCGAACACGACCGCGGCCCGCAGGGCCACGTCCGTACCGGGGTGGGCGGTGGCACGACCACCACCACCGACCCCGCCAAGATCACGGCGGGAGCGGCAGTGCTGGCCGCCACCGCCGTCGGCGGTATCTGGCTCCTGCGTCGCCGGGCGAGCGGCACGCAGAGCTGACGGACGCCCACCGCGGCTCCGGCCGCGGTCCGACCGGTACCGCCCCCCGTCGCCCGCCCCGCGAGGTCCCCCCCGTTCGCGGGGTCGGGCGACGGACAGTCACCGAGGCGCCGACGGCGAAAGAGACGACCTAGGGGCCCGTATGGAAGCAGGCCGAGCCCGCCGCGGCGGGCTCCTCGCGCTCGCCGCCTGTATCGGCGCCTGGCTCGTCGGCAGCGGCTCCGCCGAGCAGGTCCGGCCCCCGCTGCCCTCCCCCGGCGAGGCGCTGAGCGCCCAGGCGCAGTACCCCGGGTCCATCTCCGCGCTCCCCGGTTCCCCGCCCACCCGGATCCGGATCCCGTCCATCCGGGTGGACGCCCCGCTCACGGGGCTCGGCCTGCGGCCCGACGGCAGCCTCGAAGTGCCGCCGCCCGCCCGCCGGGACCTGGCCGGCTGGTACCGCGACGGGACCACCCCGGGGGCCACGGGCACCGCGGTCGTCGCGGGACACGTGGACGACGCCGCCGGCCCGGCGGTCTTCTACCGCCTCGGCGCGCTGCGCCGCGGGGCCCTGATCGAGGTGGCCCGCGCCGATGGGCGTACGGCCGTGTTCACCGTCCACGCGGTGGAGGTCTACGACGCCAAGGCCTTTCCCGACGCGCGCGTGTACGGGCCTTCGCCGCGCGCCGAGCTCCGCGTCATCACCTGCGGCGGCGGCTTCTCCCCGCGCACCGGCTACCAGGGCAACGTGGTCGTCTTCGCCCACCTCACGGGCACGTACTAGTACCGCGTCAGGCGTCGTACCCGTACGGCCGCGCGTACCAGCGGCGGTGGACGAGCGGCTCCACGCACAGGACGGCCGCGCTCGCGACGGCGCCCACCAGGAGCGAGCTCCAGCCGCCCCCGGCGACGAGCGCTCCGGCGCAGGCGACGGCCACGCACAGCGGCCGTGCCAGGGTCAGCGGGCCGAGCCCGACGACCACGGCGAGGGTGCCGGCCCGGAAGGGCAGGGCCAAGTAGGCGAAGAGCGAGAACGCGACGGCGGCCGCGTAGACCCCGAGCGGGACGAGGAAGCCGGCACCGCCGTCGGCCAGGGTCCCGTACGCCCGGTCCGGATCCTCGGCGGCCAGCAGCACGGCCCCGGCCGTGAGCGCGGGGGCCAGCAGCAGGACGGCGCCGACCGCCAGGCCGCGCAGCGCCGCGCGGGCGACGGCGCGGTGCTTGCGGATCCGGGCGTCGCGGCCGGCGAAAGCGCGGAAACCGCTGAACGCCGCGTCGACGAGGCCGAGGGCGACGAGCGGCAGGACCGGGTTCACCGCGCGGCCCCGACCGGGCTCAGCCGCTCCGCGCCCACGAGCCGGCGGGAGGCGCTGCCGAGGGCCTGCCGCAGCGGGTCCTCCAGGTACGGCCGGATGCCGATGACAGGGCGCAGGGTGGTGCAGAAGGGGTTGGACAGGCCCCGGGGTTCGTAGAGCAGCGGCCGGATGCCCGGTACGGTCGCGGCGCGCAGCAGGGTGTCGTCCGAGTGGGCGCGCAGGGCGGAGACGACTCCGTCGTGGCGGCCGAGCGGATGGCGCATCCGGGCGCGGTGGAACATCCAGGCTCCGACGGGTGCCAGCTTGGTGGCCGCGATGTCGAAGTGGCAGAAGGCGAGCGCCTGCGAGTCGGCCTGCGCCTCGAAGAAGTCCGCGAGCGCCGGGCCGCGGAAGTGGTGCAGCACCCCGGTGGAGACGTAGACGGTGGCCACCTCCGGGAGGTCGAAGGCGTTGCCGTGGACGAACCGGCAGTCGAGCCCCTCGGCGCGGGCCAGCCGGTCGGCCTCGGCGACCAGCGCGGCGTCGAGGTCGACGCCGATCAGTTCGACGTTCGGCCCCAGGGCGCCGGTGGCCGCGAGCCAGCGGACGAGGTAGCCGAGCCCGGAGCCGATGTCGACGAGCCGGAACCGACCGCGGCGGCCGGCGACCTCGCGGATGGCCTCGAACAACGGCCCGAGCACCTGGACGAGCCGTTCGCCGATGCGCAGTTCCTCGCTGAGCCGCTGCATCTCCGTGTGGACGCCGATCATCAGGCGGTCGACGGCGAGCGGGTCGAGCACGTCGTCGGGGCCGGCCGGCAGCCCGGCGGCGATCCGGGCCCCGCGCGGGTCCCCCGCCTCCTGGAGCCGGCGGACCACGTCGCCCCGGCGCACCGGCAGCCGTGCCCCGCTGAGCGGGTCGGTGACGGTGATCAGGTCGGATATCTCAAGGTGGGACACGAGCGGAACCTTACGGCCTTACGCCCAGGTCAGCCCCATTGTTCGAGACCCAACTTGACGACCAGGGCCCCGACCACCGTCAGCAGGACCCCGCGGACGAATCCGCTCCCGTTCTTCAGCGCCATCCGGGCGCCGACCATGGCACCGGCGAGGTTGAACACCGCCATCAGCGCGGCCAGCTGCCACAGGACCATGCCCTGATAGGCGAACATCGCGAGCGCCCCGGCGTTGGTACACACGTTGACGATCTTCGCGGTGGCGGAGGCGGTGACCAGGTCGAGGTGGAGGAGCGCGGTCAGGGCCAGCACCAGGAAGGTGCCGGTGCCGGGGCCGATGAGTCCGTCGTAGAACCCGATGCCCAGACCGGCCAGGGCGATGGCCAGCAGCACGCGCTGACGACTGACCGGGGTGGCGCCGGGGGCGGTGCCGAAGGCGGGGCGGAAGACCACGAAGCCCGCGACCACCACCAGGACGGCCATGATCAGCGGGCGCAGCGCGTCCTTGCTGATCCCGCCGGCCAGGGCGGCTCCGCCCATCGAGCCCATGAGGGCGGCCAGCCCGATGCGGACGGCGAGCTTCACGTCCACTTTGGTGCTGCGCAGATAGGTGACGGCCGCGCCCGAGGTGCCGACGATGGCCACGGCCTTGTTGGTGCCGAGGACGGTGGCGGGGTGGGCGCTCGGCAGACCGAGCAGCAGGGCGGGCAGGAGCAGCAGGCCGCCACCGCCCACGACCGCGTCGATCCAGCCGGCCGCCGCGGCGGCCGCGCACAGGACGATGATCATGGTTGTCGATATGTCAGGCACGGCCCCGACCCTATGGAGCCGTTGGGTGCACTGGCCATCAATCCCCGGAAACTTGCGCAAAGGTTGAGCTTTGCCTGGCAGGCGCCCGGTCCGGGGCAACCGGAGCCGCCGGATCCACCACCACCGTCAGCAAGCTCGCGGCCACCACACTGGCCACCCCGAGCCCGGCCGCCAGTCGCCGAGCGGGCGATACGGAGGCCAGCGGACTACGGGGCCGACGGTGCCGTGCTTTCAGCCCGTCCGGCGATTGAGGACCGGGGTCCGGGGCGGAGCCCGGGGACCCTTTCAGCCCGTCCGGCGTTTGAGGACCGGGGTCCGGGGCGGAGCCCCGGGGAACGGGCGAAGGGCGGGTAGGGGACAAGCCCCGCGCAGCGGCAACGGACACGGGCAGGGCGACGTGCAACGGGTGACGCATGGTGCGGCGACCTCTCGGAAGCAGGATCGGAAGCGGGATCCGGATCTGAAGCGGCGGCTCAGAGGCTGAAGCACTCGGAGTGGATCCGCCCCGCCGGCACCCCGGCCCGCAGCAACGCGGCCTGGGTGGCGTCCGCCATCCCCGGCGGCCCGCACAGGTACACGTCGTGCTCCGCCAGATCCGGGACCAGCGCGAGCAACGCCCGCGGAGCCAGCGGATCGTAGGCTTCGTCCGAACGCCCCAGCAGGTAGTGCAGCCCGGCCCGCCGGTCGGCGGCGATGGCCTCCAGCTCGGAGCGCAGGACGAGCTGCTCCTCGGCCCCGGCCCGGTAGAGCAGGGTGATGTCCCCGGGCCCGCCGGGCAGCGTCTCGAACAGGGCCCGCATCGGGGTGATCCCGACCCCGCCGGCGATCAGCAGCACCTTGGGCCGGGTCCGCCGGGCGGCGGTGAGCGCCCCGAAGGGGCCGGTGGCGATGACCCGGGTGCCGGGGCGCAGCCGGCGGATCCGGCGGGAGTGGCCGCCGAGGGCCTTCACGGTGATGCGCAGGGTGTCCCCGCGGACCGGCGCCGACAGCGAGAACGGCAGCGCGGTGTGCCACAGCCGCCGCTGGAGGAACCGCCAGCGCAGGAACTGCCCCGGCTCGGCGCGCAGTTCCGCGAGGTGCTCCCCGTAGACGACGACGGAGACCACCCCGGGCCCCTCGACGCGGACCTCGGCGACGCGCAGTGCGTGCCGCAGGGCCTGGCGTACGGGGACCACCGCGCGGTACCAGACGAGCAGGACGGCGACGACGGTGTGGGCGAGGGCCCAGAACCAGGCGACGAGGGCCAGGTCGGGCCCGGCGAGCTGGTGCCCGAAGGCGAGGGCGGCGGCCAGGTAGACCAGCAGGTGCACCCCGCGCCAGGTTTCGTGCGGGACGCGGCGGCGTACGGAGCGGGCGGAGGTGACGCCGACGGCGGCCAGCAGGACGGCCCCGGCAGCCGCGGCGGCCAGGGCCGGGTAGCCGAGCAGGCCCCGGACGGCGGAGAGGACGTCGATCCCCTCGTGGACGGTGTACCCGCACAGGGCGAGGAGCCCGTGCCCGAAGCAGAGCAGGAGGACGTGGCGGCCGCCCAGCGCGTGCCAGCGGGCGAGCCGGTCGGCGCCGACCCCGTGCTCGACGGCGGGGACCCGGGCCATCAGGAACAGCAGCACGAGGACCCCGTACCCGGCGAGCAGGCCGGACAGGTGGGCGGCGGTCGCGAACAGGGCGTCGAGCCGGGCCGAGGGGTGCACCTGCGCGGCCCACAGCAGGGTCACGGCCCCCGCCCCGCCGAGCATCCCGCCCTTGACCCGTGCCGCCGCATCTCGCATACGGGCCACGCTAAGGGCGCTCCGGGCGGCTCTCCGGCCCTCCCGGTGATCCTTAAGGCGGCCTTGAGGAACGCCTCACGGGCCCTTAACCCGGACGCTGAGGTCGGCGTTCCGTGCGGGTAACAACGACGATGCGGCGGGGAAACAGCGGCCGCGCACGCTCGTGTCATGACCTCGGAACAGCAGCGTGTGGTGGTGATCGGCGGCGGGCTCGCGGGCCTGCGGGTCGCCGCGCGGCTCGGCGCGGGAGTGACCGTCCTCGGGGAGGAAAGTCACTCCCCCTACAACCGGGTGCTGCTGGCGGAGGTCCTGGCGGGCCGGTACGCACCGGAAGTGATCGCGCTCCCGGCCCCCGGCCCGGCGCTGCGCCGAGGGGTGCGGGCGGTCCGGATCGACCGGGCGGAGCAGGTGGTGCACTGCGACGACGGAACGGTCGAGCCGTACTCCACCCTGGTCCTGGCCACGGGCTCGAACCCGGTGCTCCCCGCCCTGCGCGGCCTGTTCGAACCGGAAGGGCGGGAACTCCCCCAGGGGGTCCACGCGTTCCGCACCATGGACGACTGCCTGGCCCTGTCCGCGGCCGTACGTCCCGGCGTGCGCGCGGTGGTGATCGGCGGCGGCCTCCTCGGCGTCTCGGCGGCCCGCGCCCTGGCCGAACGCGGCGCCCAGGTGGTCCTGGCCCAGCAGGGCGAGCGCCTGATGGAACGCCAGCTCGACGCGGAGGCGTCCGCGCTGCTGCGGACGCACCTGACCGGCCTGGGCGTGGAGATCCACACGGAATGCCGAGTGCGTGGCCTGTCGACGGCTGACACCAGCCAAAATCCAGCCCCGCCGGCGTTTGAGGCAGGGGGCACCCCCGGCGGTAGCTGGGGGAGGGTCCGGGCAGAGCCCGGAACCCCCCGCAGGGTCACCGGCGTAGAGCTCGCCGACGGCTACCGCCTAGACGCCGACCTCGTCGTCCTCGCCTGCGGCGTCCGCCCCCGCACGGGCCTCGCCCAAGCCGCCGGTCTCGACGTCGGCACCGGCATCCTCGTCGACGACGAGCTCCGCACCAGCGACGCCCGCATCCACGCCATCGGCGACTGCGCCGAGCACGCGGGCCGCGTCTACGGCCTGGCCGGCCCCGCCCTGGAGCAGGCCGACGCCCTCGCGGGCGTGCTCCTCGGCACCGGACAGGGCATCACCACGCAACCCGCCTACGGCGGAACCCGCGCGCTGACCCGCCTCACCCTCACCGCCGGCGGCGACCACCCCCTCGATCTCGCCGCCTTCGGCGAGACCACCCCGCTCCCCGGCGACGACGTGGTCCGGCTCACCGACGCCACCCGCCGCACCTACCGCAAGGTCGTCGTCCGCGGCGACCGCCTCGTCGGCGGGGTCCTGCTCGGCGAACTCTCCAGCGTGGGCGCCCTCGCCCGCAGCTGGGAGGACAGCGAGTCCTTGACCGACCTGTTCCACCTGCTCACCGACGACGGAGGCTCCTGATCATGGCCGCAGCCACGCCCACGCCCACCCCCGCCATCGTGCTCATCGGCCACGGCATGGTCGGCCAGCGCTACCTGGAGGCACTCGCCGAGCGCGGCGCCACCGCCACGCACCGGATCACCGTGCTCTGCGAGGAGCCCCGGCCCGCCTACGACCGGGTGCACCTGACCTCGTACTTCTCCGGCAGCACCCCGGAGGAGCTGTCGATGACCCCGGCCGGGTTCATGGCGGAACACGGGATCGCCCTGCACCTCGACGACCCCGCCGAGACCATCGACCGGGACGCCCGCACCGTCACCTCCCGCTCGGGGCGGGTGTTCCCGTACGACGTGCTCGTGCTCGCGACCGGCAGCTACCCCTTCGTGCCGCCCGTCCCCGGCAAGGACGCCCCGGGCTGTTTCGTGTACCGCACGATCGAGGACCTCCTCGCGATCGAGGAGTACGCCAAGACCCGGACCACCGGCGCCGTGGTCGGCGGCGGCCTGCTCGGACTGGAGGCCGCCGGCGCGCTCAAGGGGCTCGGACTGGCCACCCGTGTCGTGGAGTTCGCGCCCCGGCTGATGCCCGTACAGGTCGACGAGGGCGGCGGCGCGGCGCTGCTGCGCACCATCGAGAACATGGGACTCACCGTCCACACGGGCGTCGGCACCCAGGAGGTGGTGACGGGCGAGGACGGCTCGGTCAGCGGCATGAAGCTGTCCGACGGATCCACGGTCGCCACCGACCTGGTCGTCTTCTCCGCGGGCGTCCGCCCCCGCGACCAGCTCGCCCGCGACGCGGGCCTGGGCGTCGGCGAGCGCGGCGGCATCGCGGTCGATGCCCACTGCCGCACCTCGGACCCGCAGATCTACGCCATCGGCGAGTGCGCGCTGGCCGCCGACGGCCGCGTCTACGGACTGGTCGCCCCCGGCTACGAGATGGCCGAGACGGCCGCCGAGGACCTGCTGGGCCGGGAGAAGGAGTTCACCGGGGCCGACCTCTCCACCAAGCTCAAGCTGCTCGGCGTGGACGTGGCCTCCTTCGGCGACGCGCACGGCGCGACCGAGGGCAGCCTCGACGTCGTCTACTCCGACTCCCGCTCCGGCGTCTACAAGAAGGTGGTCGTCTCCGCCGAAGGCGTCCTGCTCGGCGGGGTCCTGGTCGGCGACGCCGACTCCTACGGCCTGCTGCGCCCGCTCACCGGCTCCGTGCCACCCGTGGCCCCCGAGCAGTTGGTGCTGCCCGCCGGGGCGGGCGCGCCCGTGGCGCTCGGCCCGGCCTCGCTCCCCGACCACGCGGTGATCTGCTCCTGCCACAACGTCACCAAGAAGGCCATCACCGCGTACACCACCCTGCCCGAGGTGAAGAAGTGCACCAAGGCGGGCACCGGCTGCGGCAGTTGCCTCAAGGTGATCGGCCAGCTGCTGCCGGCCGCCGCCGACAAGGGGCTGTGCGGCTGCTTCCCCTTCACCCGTGCCGAGCTCTACGAGATCGTCCGGACCCTGCGCGTGACCTCGTACGAGCAGCTCCTCGACAGCCACGGCCGCGAGGGCGCCCGCGGCGGCGAGGGCTGCGAGGTCTGCAAGCCGGCCTTCGGCTCGATCATCGCCTCGCTCGCCCCCACCCTGGGCGCCAGCGGCTACGTCCTGGACCGGGGGCAGGCCGCCCTCCAGGACACCAACGACCACTTCCTCGCGAACATGCAGCGCAACGGCTCGTACTCGGTCGTCCCGCGCATCCCCGGCGGCGAGATCACCCCGGACAAGCTCATCGTGATCGGCGAGGTGGCCCGCGACTTCGGCCTCTACACGAAGATCACCGGCGGTCAGCGCATCGACCTCTTCGGCGCCAGCGTGGACCAGCTCCCCCGCATCTGGGCCCGGCTCGTCGAAGCCGGATTCGAATCCGGGCACGCGTACGGGAAGGCCCTGCGGACGGTGAAGTCCTGCGTGGGCCAGACCTGGTGCCGCTACGGGGTCCAGGACTCCGTGCGCATGGCCATCGACCTGGAGCTGCGCTACCGGGGGCTGCGCGCCCCGCACAAGCTGAAGTCGGCGGTCTCCGGCTGCGCCCGCGAGTGCGCGGAGGCGCAGAGCAAGGACTTCGGGGTCATCGCCACGGCGAACGGCTGGAACCTCTACGTCGGCGGCAACGGCGGAGCCACCCCGCGCCACGCCGATCTGCTGGCCCAGGACCTGTCGGACGCCGAACTGGTCCGGCTCATCGACCGGTTCCTGATGTTCTACATCCGCACCGCCGACCGGCTGGAGCGCACCTCCACCTGGCTGGAGCGGCTGGAGGGCGGCCTGGACCACCTGCGGGACGTGGTCGTGAAGGACTCGCTGGGGCTGTGCGCGGAGCTGGAGTCGCTGATGGCGGACCACGTGGCGCACTACCGCGACGAGTGGGCCGAGACGCTGGAGGACCCGGAGCGGCTGCGCCGGTTCGTCTCCTTCGTCAACGCGCCCGGCGCCCCCGACCCGACCGTGAAGTTCGTCCCCGAGCGCGACCAGGTCAAGCCCGACCTGGCGATCCTCACCCTGGAGCCCGTAGGAGGCACCCGATGACCGTCGAACTGCAGGTGGACGAGGGCTGGCTGACGGTGTGCGAGCTGTCCGCCCTGGTCCCCGGGCGCGGGGTCGCGGCCCTGCTGCCGGACGGAAGCCAGGCCGCGGTGTTCGTCGACCGCAAGGGGCGCCCGTACGCGATCGGCAACCGGGACCCCTTCACCGGGGCGTACGTGCTCTCGCGCGGGCTGGTCGGCTCGGCGGCCGGCCGGGCCTTCGTGGCCTCCCCGCTGCTCAAGCAGCGCTTCGACCTGGAGTCGGGGCGCTGCCTGGACGACGAGGAGGTGGCGGTCCGGACCTACCCGGTGCGGACCGCCGCGACCTCGGCGTGAGGCTTGTGAGACTGGTGGGGCTGGTGGGGCCGGTGGGGCTCAGGCCTGGATCATCGACGGGTCCATCCACATGATCTCCCAGGTGTGACCGTCGAGGTCGTCGAAGGCCCGGCCGTACATGACCCCGTGGTCCTGGGCCGGGCGGGGCTCGGTGGCCCCGGCCCCCAGGGCGCCGTCCACCAGCTCGTCGACCGCGGTGCGGCTCTCGGCGCTCAGACACAGCAGCACCTCGGAGGTCGTGGTCGCGTCCACGATGGCCTTGTGGGTGAAGTCCTTGTACCGGGCCTCGGTCAGGAACATGGCCACGATCGAGTCGGTGATGGGCATCGAGGCGCAGTTCTCGTCGGTGAACTGGGCGTTGAAGCCGTAACCGAGCTTGCTCCAGAAGGTCTTGGTGGCCTCCAGGTCCTTGACCGGCAGGTTGACGAAGATCATGGTGGAGGACATCGCGGTCTCTCTTCTCTCAGGGTGTTTCCGTTGCTTTCGAGAGGTAGACCGGAGACCTCGGGGAAACTCATCGCTCCCCGCGAATCTTTTTTGAGATTCCCTGAAATCGCAGGTCAGGGTGGGTGCCTTCGGGTGCCGGGCGACCGTCAGGCGGGGGTCAGACCCAGCTCCAGGGCGGCCAGCGGGACGAAGCCGAGCCCGTCCGCGCTCTCCAGGGGGGCCTCGGCGCCGTTCAGCCGCTTGTGCATGGTCAGCGCGATCCGCTCGCCCATCGCCTTGGCGCGCTCCGCGTTCGGGCCGTCGTGCAGTCCGTCGATCGTGGCGCGCCACAGCTGCACCCAGCGGCCGAAGTCCGCGGCGGTCAGCTCGCGGGCCGAGTGGAGGCCGGCGTGCGGGGCGAAGGCGTTGCGCCGGTAGTCGGCGCTGCGGAACAGGGCCCGCTCCCAGAAGTCGGTGATCCGGGGCAGGTGCACGTCGAGGTCGGTGCCGGCGATCTCGGTGAAGAACGGCCCGATCCCCGGGTCGGCGAAGGCGGCCGTGTAGAACCGGCGCAGCACGACGTCGAGGTCGGCGCGGCCGGAGATGTCGGAGTCGGCGGCGAAGTGGTTCATTGCTCCACCATCCTCCCCCAAGCCGAAGCCGCCCCAGGGGAGAAAGTCCCGCGATAGGTCACATCAGGCCAGACGGCGGCGAAAAGCACGCCCCGGCGCTCGGAATTCAACGCACATGAATTCGATAGCCGGGGCGAGCGTTCGATCACTTGCCCTGGAGTACTTCCCCTGGAGTACTCGCCCTATGCGGCGCTCACGCCCCCTTGAGGAGCGCCGCCCCGAGCGGCGTGACCGTGTGCAGGACGGCGTTGCCCCGGCGCAGGGTGGTCACCAGGCCGGCCTCCCGCATCACCCCGGCGTGCTGGCTCGCGGAGGCCAGCGAGACCCCGGCACGGCGGGCCAGCTCGCTGGTGGTGGCTCCGTCGCCGATGGCCTGGAGGACCACCGAGCGGGTGTGCCCGACGAGCTTGCCCAGGGTGAGCTGGCGGTAGCGGCGCTGCTCCTCCGCCGGGCGGGCCGCCTCCCCGCCGGGCTGGGACGAAGCCAGCTGGGCCGCGGCCGGGTAGACCAGCACCGGCGGCAGCTCCGGGTCGTGCAGGGTCACCGCCGTGCGCCGGCAGAAGAAGGACGGCTGGAGCAGCAGCCCGCGCCCCCGTAGCCGTACGTCACGGTCCACGGGGTAGTCGCACTCCAGGACCGGAGCCCGCCAGCGCAGCATGGACGGCAGCGAGGCGAGCAGCTCGTCCGCTCCGCCGTCGAGCAGCGCCCGGCCGCGGGCGGCCCGCTCGGCTTCGATCTGGGCCTGGATGTGGGTCCAGTAGGGCTCCACGGCCGCCCGGTGGTAGCCGCGCAGTTCGCCCAGCAGCCGGGGCAGGTGCGCGGTGGCACCCTCCATGAAGTCCCGCAGCCGGCGCGGGACGGGGGCGTCGGCGTCCGCACCCGCGCTCGTACCGCCCGTACCGCCCATACCCGCGGCCGAGCCCCAGCCGGGCCCGGCGCCCGCCCCTGAGCGCGCGCCGTGGCCCGCCGCCGCGGGCATGCCGAAGGCCGCGGCCATGCCGGAGCCCGCTCCCGTGCCCCGGCCCAGGATGGCGAGCTCCCGGCGCATCCGCTCGGGGCGTATCCCGCGCAGGGCGTCGAGGCCCACGTCCCATCCGTACTGACCCTCCACGGGGGTCAGGAAATCGGGGAAATAGCCGCGGCTCGGTATCAGCGCGCCCAGCAGTCGTGTTTCACCATTCAACCTGCTCCGGGTTTCCGTACGCCATTCACCGAAGAGCCGGGTATCTCGCCGGTCTCTTAAACGGTGAAAACTCAGAATCGTTTCCCACAACGCATCGGGACGACCTGCCATCCTTACGCGAGCGAGGTCCACTCCAGTGAAATGGATACGCAGCACCGAACCCCCACCTGTGCAACCGCAATCCCCCCGCCCCATGAGTATGCACGCCGTCACACGTGGTCACCATGGCCTTTCAGCCACAGTTGAAACCCCTTTCGGCGGGGGCGTGACAACCGAAATCCTGTACTCCGCCGGGCACACTCCGGCGCGACCGAAACGCTCCGCGAAGGCCGTGGGGGGCTTTGCGGGGCCTGGCGGTCGGTCGCACCGGGAAGCGCCGACGTGTCCGGCGGATTGGCGGCAGGCGGTGGACGGGTGGGGATCCGTCCACCGCCTGCTGCCGTTAAAGGCATGTGGAACAACATTGAACCAATATTGACCGGCCGGGCCCGGCCCGGAACGGCCGGGAAATAGGCGCGCCTGCCGCCGGGTGTCAGGGATCCCGGGGGCAGGCGCAGTCCAGAGGACCCTCACAAGAGGGTCTGGGGGCGGTCAGCGGCTGTCGCTGCCCTTCGCCTCGGCGGCGGCGCGGCCGGCCTCCAGGCGCGCGACCGGAATCCGGAACGGCGAGCAGGAGACGTAGTCCAGGCCGACCTCGTGGAAGAAGTGGACGGACTCGGGGTCGCCGCCGTGCTCTCCGCAGACGCCGAGCTTGAGGTCGGGGCGGGTGGCCCGGCCGGCCTCGACCGCGCTGCGGACCAGCGAGCCGACGCCGTCCCGGTCGATGGTCTCGAAGGGGGAGACCCCGAAGATGCCCTTCTCCAGGTACGCGGTGAAGAAGCTGGCCTCGACGTCGTCGCGGGAGAAGCCCCACACCGTCTGGGTCAGGTCGTTCGTACCGAAGGAGAAGAACTGCGCGGCCTCGGCGATCTGGCCGGCGGTCAGCGCGGCGCGCGGCAGCTCGATCATCGTGCCGATGGTCAGCTTGAGGTGGGTGCCGGTGGCGGCCTCCACCTCGGCGATGACCCGGTCGGCCTCCTCGCGGACGATCTCCAGCTCCTGGACCGTGCCCACGAGCGGGACCATGATCTCGGCGCGCGGGTCGCCCTTGGCGTTCTTGCGCTCGGCGGCGGCCTCGGCGATCGCCCGGACCTGCATGGCGAACAGGCCGGGGATGACCAGACCGAGGCGGACACCGCGCAGACCCAGCATCGGGTTCTGCTCGTGCAGCTTGTGCACGGCCTGGAGCAGGCGCAGG
Organism: Streptomyces sp. NPDC059443; assembly: GCF_042750105.1. Classification (NCBI taxonomy): domain Bacteria; kingdom Bacillati; phylum Actinomycetota; class Actinomycetes; order Kitasatosporales; family Streptomycetaceae; genus Streptomyces; species Streptomyces sp. NPDC059443. The sequence continues at coordinate 34,115 of NZ_JBHYVM010000024.1, forward strand.
TCGTTCTCGTTGTGGTCCTTGCGGGACTCGGCGAGGGCGACGCGGACCGACAGCTCGGTGATGTCGGGCAGGAACTCGTGCAGCGGCGGGTCGAGGAGGCGGACGGTGACGGGCAGCCCGTCCATCGCCTCGAACAGCTCGACGAAGTCCTTCTTCTGGAGCGGCAGGAGGGCACTCAGTGCCTCCTCGCGCTCCTTGTCGGTGTCCGCGAGGATCAGGCGCTCGACCATCTCGCGGCGCTCGCCCAGGAACATGTGCTCGGTGCGGCACAGGCCGATGCCCTGGGCCCCGAAGCGGCGGGCGCGCAGCGCGTCCTCGGCGTTGTCGGCGTTGGCGCGCACGCGCAGCCGGCGGACGCGGTCCGCGTACGCCATGATCCGGTGCACGGCGCCGACGAGCTCGTCGGCGTCGTCGGCTCCGGCGTGCATGCGGCCCTCGAAGTACTCGACGACCGGGGACGGTACGACGGGTACCTCACCGAGGTACACCTTGCCGGTGGAGCCGTCGACGGAGACGACGTCGCCCTCTTCGATGACCTGCCCGCCGACCGTCATGCGGCGGCGCTTGGTGTCCACTTCGAGGTCCTCGGCGCCGCAGACGCAGGTCTTGCCCATGCCGCGGGCGACGACGGCGGCGTGCGAGGTCTTGCCGCCGCGCGAGGTCAGGATGCCCTCGGCGGCGATCATGCCGTCCAGGTCGTCGGGGTTGGTCTCGCGGCGGATCAGGATGACCTTCTCGCCGGAACGGGACCACTTGACGGCCGTGTACGAGTCGAAGACGGCCTTGCCGACGGCCGCGCCCGGGGAGGCGGCGATGCCACGGCCGAGCAGCTGGGTCTTGGAGTCCTCGTCGAAGCGCGGGAACATCAGCTGGGCCAGCTGCGCGCCGTTGACGCGCTGGAGCGCCTCGGCCTCGGTGATCAGGCCCTGGTCCACCAGCTGGGTCGCGATGCGGAAGGCGGCGCCGGCGGTGCGCTTGCCGACACGGGTCTGGAGCATCCACAGCTGGCCGCGCTCGATGGTGAACTCGATGTCGCAGAGATCCTTGTAGTGGGTCTCCAGCTTCGTCATGATCGTCATGAGCTGGTCGTACGAGGCCTTGTCGATGGCCTCCAGGTCCGCGAGCGGCACGGTGTTGCGGATGCCCGCGACCACGTCCTCGCCCTGGGCGTTCTGGAGGTAGTCGCCGTAGACGCCCGCGTGGCCGCTGGCCGGGTCGCGGGTGAAGGCGACGCCGGTGCCCGAGTCGGGACCGAGGTTGCCGAAGACCATGGAGCAGATGTTGACCGCGGTGCCCAGGTCGCTCGGGATGCGCTCCTGGCGGCGGTAGAGCTTGGCGCGGTCGGTGTTCCAGGAGTTGAAGACCGCCTCGACGGCGAGGTCCATCTGCTCGCGGGCGTCCTGCGGGAACTCGCGGCCGGCCTCCTTCGCGACGATCTTCTTGAAGCGCGTGACCAGCTTCTTGAGGTCGGCGGCGTCGAGGTCGGTGTCGACGGTGACCTTCTTGGCGGCCTTGGCCTCGTCGAGGGCGTCCTCGAAGAGCTCGCCCTCCACGCCGAGGACGGTCTTGCCGAACATCTGGATGAGGCGGCGGTACGAGTCCCACGCGAAGCGCGCGTCACCGGCCTGGGTGGCGAGGCCGGTCACGGACGCGTCGGAGAGGCCGATGTTGAGGACGGTGTCCATCATGCCGGGCATCGAGAACTTGGCACCGGAGCGTACGGAGACCAGCAGCGGGTCGTCCGACTGGCCGAGCTTCTTGCCCATCTTCGCCTCAAGGGCGGCGAGGTGCACGCCGACCTCGTCGCGCAGCTCGGCCGGGGCCTCGCCGCTCTCGAGGTAGACCTTGCAGGCCTCGGTGGTGATGGTGAAGCCGGGAGGGACCGGCAGACCCAGGTTGGTCATCTCGGCGAGGTTGGCACCCTTGCCACCGAGAAGGTCCTTGAGGTCGCGGTTGCCCTCGGTGAAGTCGTAGACGAACTTCTGATCTTTGTTTTCCGACACGGGTCTCGACTCCTCGAGGCTCGGTGGCTGCCCTGACGGCCAGGAACATACCCAGATCGAAGGCTTATGGGTACGTCCACTTGGTCGTCATGTGGCCGTAACCACCCACCCGCCAGCAGATCGAATGTAACTGGCGAGTAGCCAGAACATACGAAGAGTCTTCACCTCCCGAAGGGTGAGGGGCTCACAGCGGCCTGTTCACGCTCGGATGAGCGATCATCGATACATTTGCGTTCAACACTTGAACGAACAAAGGGTGGCACCCAGTGCCACCCTTTGAAAGTCTTACCCGTGACCATTCCGCTCATCTGAGCGAAACCTCACCCATGCGTGGCGTATGTCACGCCGCTACTGGCACGTTTTGCCAGCCATTTCTCAGCCTCCGGACGTGTCCAGTTCGGCTTCCTCGCTCACGCCCGCACAGTCGTAGGGATCCTTCAACCAGCCCTCGGGCAGGACAACCCGGTTGTTTCCGGACGTCCGGCCGCGCGGACCGTCCGCGCTCTCGGGCCACGGCTGGTCCAGATCGAGCTCGCTCAGATGAGCGTCCAGTTCGGCCAGGGAGGAGGTGACGGCGAGCTTCTGCCGCATCTCCGAGCCCACCGAGAAGCCCTTGGTGTACCAGGCCACGTGCTTACGGAAGTCGATCACCCCGCGCGCCTCGTCGCCGATCCACTCCCCCAGCAGCTCGGCGTGGCGGAGCATGGTCTGCCCGACCTCCCGCAGCGTGGGCTTGTAGAAGTCCTCGGGCCGCCCCTCGAAGGCCGCCACCAGGTCGTTGAAGAGCCACGGCCGCCCCAGGCAGCCGCGCCCCACGACCACGCCGTCGCAGCCGGTCTCGCGGACCATGCGCAGCGCGTCCTCGGCGCACCAGATGTCGCCGTTGCCGAGCACCGGGATCTCCGGCACGTGCTCCTTGAGCCGCGCGATGGCCTCCCAGTCGGCGGTGCCGCCGTAGTGCTGGGCGGTGGTGCGGCCGTGCAGGGCTATGGCGGTGACGCCCTCCTCGACGGCGATCCGGCCGGCGTCGAGATAGGTGAGGTGCTCGTCGTTGATGCCCTTGCGCATCTTCATCGTGACGGGGAGGTCGCCGGCGCCGGCGACGGCCTCGCGCAGGATCGCGCGCAGCAGGTTGCGCTTGTACGGGAGGGCCGAGCCGCCACCCTTGCGGGTGACCTTGGGGACCGGGCAGCCGAAGTTGAGGTCGATGTGGTCGGCGCGGTCCTCTTCGACGATCATGCGGACCGCCTTGCCGACCGTCACGGGGTCGACCCCGTACAGCTGGATCGAGCGAGGCTTCTCGGTCTCGTCGAAGTGGATCAACTGCATGGTCTTCTCGTTGCGCTCGACCAGGGCCCGGGTCGTGATCATCTCGCTCACGAACAGCCCCTTGCCGCCCGAGAACTCGCGGCACAGGGTACGGAACGGGGCGTTGGTGATGCCTGCCATCGGCGCGAGCACCACCGGGGGCTGCACGGTGTGCGGGCCGATCGCGAGAGGCGGGGGGAGCGTGGTCATCCCCCCATTGTCGCGCAGCCGCGCCGCTCTTCGCATTTCTTTAGTTAGGCGTACTATCGGCATCATGCGCGACTTGAGCCCCAGGGGGCGCCTGCTCGTCCTCGCCGTCTGCTGCATGAGCCTGCTCATCGTCAGCCTGGACACCACCGTGCTGAACGTGGCCCTGCCCGCGATGCGCCGCGATCTGGGCGCCTCCGTCTCCGGGATGCAGTGGACGATCGACGCGTACACGCTGGTCCTGGCCTCGCTGCTGATGCTGGCCGGTTCCACAGCGGACCGGATCGGGCGCCGCAGGGTGTTCACCGTCGGGCTGGTGCTCTTCACCGCCGGATCGGTGCTCTGCTCGCTCGCGCCGAGCCTGGGCTGGCTGATCGTCTTCCGGATGCTCCAGGCGGTCGGCGGCTCGATGCTCAACCCCGTCGCCATGTCGATCATCACCAACACGTTCACCGACCCTCGCGAGCGGGCCCGCGCCATCGGCGTCTGGGGCGCCGTCGTCGGCATCTCCATGGCCGCGGGCCCGCTGATCGGCGGTCTGCTCGTGGACACCGTGGGCTGGCGGTCCATCTTCTGGGTCAACCTCCCCGTCGGACTCCTCGCCCTCGCCCTGACCCTGCGCTACGTCCCCGAGTCGCGGGCCGAGCACCCCCGCCGCCCGGATCCGGTCGGACAGCTGCTGGTCATGGGGCTGCTCGGCTCGGTCACCTACGGGATCATCGAAGCCCCGGCCGCCGGCTGGCGCTCCCCGCTGATCCTGGGCTGCGCGGCCTTGGCCGTGGGCTCGCTGGCCGGGCTGCTGATCTACGAGCCCCGGCGGGCGGAGCCGCTGATCGACCCGCGGTTCTTCCGCAGCGCCCCCTTCAGCGGGGCCACGGTGATCGCGATCAGCGCCTTCGCCGCGCTGTCCGGGTTCCTGTTCCTGAACACCCTGTACCTCCAGGACGTACGGGGCCTCGACGCCCTGCACGCCGGGCTGTACATGCTGCCGATGGCGGCGCTCGCCTTCCTCTGCGCTCCCGTGTCGGGGCGGCTGGTCGGCAGTCGGGGGCCGCGGCTGCCGCTGGTGGTCGCCGGGGTGACCATGGCCGCGAGCGGGCTGCTGTTCGCCGCGTTCTCCGCCGAGAGCTCGACGCCGCTGCTGTTCTTCGGGTACGTGCTCTTCGGGCTCGGATTCGGGATGGTGAACGCCCCGATCACCAACACGGCGGTCTCCGGGATGCCCCGCGCGCAGGCGGGCGTGGCCGCGGCGGTGGCCTCCACCAGCAGGCAGACCGGCGGAACGCTGGGCGTGGCGGTCGTGGGCGCGGTCCTGGCCGCCGGGCTGGCGGGCTCCGGGGCCGGGTCCGGGGCTGGGGCCGGGTCCGCGTCCGTCTCCGGCCCCGGATCCGCCGGCGATTTCCTGGCGGCGGCGCAGCCGGCCTGGTGGATCATCACGGTCTGCGGACTGCTCGTACTGGTCGTCGGCCTCCTGACCAGCGGCCGGTGGGCGCGCGGGACGGCCCTGCGAACGGCCCTCGCGCTGGAGCCGGGGGCCGACCCGGCCCGGACCGGCGCTCCGCCGCGCGTCTGACCGTACGCCTGGCCGCCGTACGCCGGGCCGTACGCCGGACCGCTCCTCGCGCTACTCCGCGCAGTCGAAGTCCTCGGCGCGCGAGTCGATCCGGGCCAGCAGGCCGCGCAGGACGTCCTGGTCCTGGTCCGAGAGGCCCGCGAAGAGGCCGAGCTCGACCGCGTCGAGGGCGGCGTTGGTCCTGGCGAGCACCACGGCCCCGGCATCGGTGATGGCGACGTTGTGACGGCGGCGGTCGGCCGGGTCGCGGCGGCGCTCGGCGAGGCCGTCGCCCTCCAGGTCGTTGAGGATCCCCACGAGCACGCTCGGGTCCACGTCCAGCCGTTCGGCGAGGGCCCGCTGGCCGACGGGACCGTCGGCCAGGTGCATCAGGGTCATCGCGTGGCGCGGGGTGAGCCCGGCGGCGCTGAGCGCCTTCTTCATCCGGGTCTGGGTGACCGATCCGTGCCAGGCCAGGAGCAGGCCGAGCCGCTGCGGAGGGTGCGGAGACTCCTGAGGCGCCGTCATGGCCACATCGTAACAACCCGGAAATGGTTGCGCCTCGTCGATCGTTGATGCTATTCAATGATCTGACATTGCCGATCGTTGGAGTTCATCATGTTCATCGCCTACGCCGTCGTCGGCGTCCTGCTCGCCCTCACCCTCACCGCGTCCTCCACCTTCATGCTCCGGCGCAACCCCGCGATCCTCGCGAGCATGCAGAAGGTCGAGGTCCCGGACTCCTGGCTGCCGCGCCTGGCCGGCCTCAAGGCGGCGGGCGCGATCGGCCTGGTCGCGGGCCTGTGGCTGACCCCGCTGGGCATCGCGGCCGCCATCGGCGTGACGCTCTACTTCGTCGGGGCCGTCATCGCCCACCTGCGCGTGAAGGACTACGAGCTCGCCCCGGCGGCGGTCCTCACCCTGGCCGCGGCGGCCGCCCTGGCCCTACGACTGGCCGCCTGACCCCCTCCGGACGACACGGGCGCGGCTTCCTGGACAGATGTTCTGCGCAGAGATAGTCTGCGTACAGAACAAATGCCGAGGAGGCCGCCATGTGGAAGTACGAGCACAGCATCGAGACCAGCGCCGCGCCCGGGGCGATCTGGGCCCTGTGGGCCGACGTCGAGAACTGGGGCACCTGGAACGCCGACATCGAGAAGATCGAGCTCCGCGGCGCCTTCGCTGCGGGTGCGGAGATCACCATGACCCCGGCCGGCCAGGACCCCGTGGAACTGCTCGTCGCCGAGGCGGTCGAAGGCGAGATGTTCGTCGACGAGGCGCGCTTCGCCGGACTGGTCCTGCGGACCACCCACCGGATCGACCCGCTCGGCGCCGACCGCAGCCGGGTGGTGTACCGGATGGAGATCACCGGCGAGGGCGCCGACGAGGCCGGCCCGCAGATCGGCCCGGCCATCACGGGCGACTGGCCGGACACCATGGCCGCGCTGGTCCGCACCGCCCAGGGCTGACCGGCCGATGGCCCTGACCCCCGGCGAGAGCCCCGGATTCCTGCTCTGGCACGCCACGCTGCGCTGGCAGCGCGGCATCACCGCGGCCCTGGCCCCCCTGGGCCTGACCCACGTGCAGTTCGTCCTGCTCGCCTGCACCTGGTGGCTCAACGGCCAGGGCGAGCACCCCAACCAGCAGACCCTGGCGAAGCAGGCCGGCACCGACGTGAAGATGACCTCCCAGGTGGTGCGGACCCTGGAGCAGAAGGGGCTCGTGGCACGCGAGGTCGACCCCGCGGACACCCGCGCCAAGCGGCTGCGGGTCACCGAGGCCGGGGCCGCACTGGCCCCGCGGGCGATCGCCGCCGTCGAGCAGGTCGACGCCGAGTTCTTCCGGCCCGTCCCGCGCGAGGACGCCGTGACCCTCCTCAGCCGCCTGGCCCACCCCGACCGTCCCGACCACCCCGAGGCCTGACCGGCTTCCGGGGCCGGGCGCCCGGTTCATCAACATGACGGGTGACAGATATTGAAATCTGTCACCCGTCATGTCATTCTCATTCCATGACCGCACACGAGAGCACCCAGACCGCACACCGCACCCTCGGCGCCACCGGCCCCTCCGTCTTCCCGCTGGGGCTGGGCTGCATGGGGATGTCCGCCCTCTACGGGGAGGCCGACCGGGCCGAATCCCTCGCCACCATCCACGCTGCCCTGGATGCCGGCGTCACGCTCCTCGACACCGGCGACTTCTACGGGATGGGGCACAACGAGCTCCTCATCAACGAAGCCCTGCGCACCGCGCCCGCCGCGGCCCGCGAGAAGGCGCTGACCAGCGTGAAGTTCGGCGCGTTGCGCACCGTCGAGGGCGGTTTCGCCGGGTACGACGGGCGGCCGGAGGCCGTCAAGAACTTCCTGGCCTATTCGCTCCAGCGGCTCGGCCGGGACCACATCGACATCTACCGGATCGCGCGCGTGGACCCGTCCGTCCCGATCGAGGAGACCATCGGCGCCATTGCCGAGGCCGTCGAGGCCGGGCACGTCCGGCACATCGGGCTCTCCGAGGTCGGCGCGGACACCCTGCGCCGCGCCGCCGCCGTGGCTCCGATCGCCGACCTCCAGATCGAGTACTCCCTGATCTCGCGCGGGATCGAGGCGGAGATCCTGCCGACCGCCCGCGAGCTCGGCATAGGCATCACGGCGTACGGGGTGCTGTCCCGCGGCCTGATCAGCGGGCACTTCAGCCGCGAGCGGACGCTGGCCCCCGGCGACTTCCGCGGGATGAGCCCGCGCTTCCAGGGCGACAACCTCGACCGGAACCTCGACCTGGTCGACGCCCTGCGCAAGGTCGCCGACGAGAAGGGAGTCAGCGTCGCGCAGACCGCCATCGCCTGGGTGCTCTCGCGCGGCGAGGACATCGTGCCACTGGTGGGTGCCCGCAGCCGCGAGCGGCTCGGCGAGGCACTGGGCGCCCTGGAGATAGAGCTGACCCCCGCCGACCTCGCCGCCATCGAGGATGCGGTTCCGGTCGGCTCCGCGGCCGGGGAGCGGTATCCGGCGGCGCAGATGGCCCACCTGGACAGCGAGCACTGATCCGGCTGTACGGTCGTACTCATGCCCCCCGCAGCTGCCGAGCCCCTCAACCCCGAGCGCATCCTCGAAACCACCGAGGAGGTGCTGCGCCGCTTCGGTCCCACCAAGGCGACCGTGGTCGACGTGGCGCGAGCCCTGGGCGTCAGCCACGGCAGCGTGTACCGGCACTTCCCGTCGAAGGCGGCGCTGCGCGAGGCCGTCACGGACCGCTGGCTCGCCAAGAGCGTGGTCATGCTGGAGGAGATCGCCTCGGCGCCGGCCGAGCCGGCCCCCTCGAAGCTGGAGTCCTGGCTGGAGGCGCTGTTCGAGGCCAAGCGCCACAAGGCGGGCGACGACCCGGAGCTGTTCGCGACGTACATCGTGCTGCTCGCCGAGAACAGCGGTGTGGTCGACCGGCATCTGACCGAGCTGATCGAGCAGCTGTCCCGGATCATCGGCGAGGGGGTCGCGGAGGGATCGCTCAGCGCTCCCGACGTACCGGCCGCCGCGCGCGCGGTGTTCGACGCCACGGGCCGCTTCCACGATCCGCAGTACGCGGCGGACTGGCTTTCGCCGACCATCATCACGGAGTTCGAGGCGGTCACCGCCCTGATCATCCGGGGCCTGCGCGCCTAACGGCCTCGGTCTGGAATCGGCCGCTCCGGACAGCTTGATCATCATTTTGGGCGTGGGGCCCTTGCCGACCCCCCGCAGCGTTCTTACGTTCCCCTTACCGCACATCATCAGGTCTGTTCCAGGGGGAACTTTGTCCGCTCAGGAAGTACCGGCAACGCAGTCGGGCCCACCGGCCCGGTCCGGAGCCGCCGCCGCCATCGGCTGGATCCTGACCATCGGGTTCAATGTGGTCGCGCCGATCCTCACGTACAACATGCTGACCGACCGGGGCTGGAGCGATTTCGCCGCGCTGCTGGTCAGCGGTGCCTGGCCGGTGGTCGACTCCATCGTCCACCTCGTCTGGCGCCGCAAGATCGACGAGTTCGCCGTGGTCACCCTGGTCTTCCTGGTGATCACCGCGCTCGTCACGCTGGTCGGCACGCACTCGGCCCGCGCCCTGCTCATCAAGGACTCGGGGGTGACGGGACTGTTCGGCGCGCTCTGCATCGCCACCCTCTTCGCTCCCCGCCCGCTGATGTTCTACTTCGGCCGGAAGTTCGGCACCGACGGGACGAAGGAGGGCGTGGCGTACTTCAACGGGCTCTGGCAGTACCCCGACTTCCGCAAGGCGATGCGGCGGATGACCACCGTCTGGGGCGTCGCGTACCTGGTGGAGGCCGCGCTGCGCGTGGTGCTGGTCTACGTGCTGTCCGTGGACACGATGGTCGTGGTCAGCCCGGTCCTGATCTACGGCTTCCTGGTCTCGCTGATCTTCTGGACCCTCCGCTTCTCCAGGCGGACCCAGGCCGAGGGCCAGGCCAGGGCCGCGGCCCTGGCGGCGTCCAACGCCGCCGCTGCCACCGGCGGCGTCGCGGCCGCCTAACCCGGCTCGAAAAACGGCAGTGGGGGGGGGGGGGCGGGGCCGCGCCCGGCCCGGCCCGGTTCGCGGGGCCCGCCCATCCAGCCCACAGCGCCGCGGCGGGGGGGAGTGGTATTTGTGGTGGTG
>NZ_JBHYVM010000024.1:43832-69788 GCF_042750105.1 Streptomyces sp. NPDC059443
AGCCCCCCCCCCGCGCCCGCGGCGCGCCCCCGCCCCCCCCCGCCCCCCCCCCCCCGGGGGCCGGGGGGGCGCCCCCCCCCCCCCGCCCCACTGCCGTTCTCGCGGCGAACCTAGCAGCCGAGCAGACGGCTGCCGAGGTAGCTCTGGATCTGGTCCAGGGAGACGCGCTCCTGCTTCATGGTGTCGCGCTCGCGCACGGTCACCGCGTTGTCGTCCAGGGTGTCGAAGTCGACGGTCACGCAGAACGGCGTACCGATCTCGTCCTGGCGGCGGTAGCGGCGGCCGATGGCGCCCGCGTCGTCGAACTCGATGTTCCAGAACTTGCGCAGGTCGGCGGCGAGGCCCTTGGCCTTCGGCGACAACTGCGCGTTGCGCGACAGCGGCAGCACGGCGACCTTGACCGGGGCCAGGCGCGGGTCGAAGCGCATCACGGTGCGCTTCTCCATGACGCCCTTGGCGTTCGGGGCCTCGTCCTCGTTGAACGCGTCGAGCATGAAGGCGAGCATCGCGCGGTTCACACCGGCGGCCGGCTCGATGACGTACGGGGTGTACTTCTCCTTGGTCTCCTGGTCGAAGTACACGAGCTCCTGGCCGGAGGCCGCGGAGTGGGCCTTGAGGTCGAAGTCGGTGCGGTTGGCCACGCCTTCGAGCTCGGAGAACTCATTGCCACCGAAGTTGAAGCGGTACTCGATGTCGGCGGTGCGCTTCGAGTAGTGGGACAGCTTCTCCTTCGGGTGGTCGTACCAGCGGATGTTCTCCTCGCGGATGCCGAGGTCGCGGTACCAGTTCCACCGCTCCTGCATCCAGTACTCCTGCCACTGCTCGTCCTCGCCCGGCTTGACGAAGAACTCCATCTCCATCTGCTCGAACTCGCGGGTGCGGAAGATGAAGTTGCCGGGGGTGATCTCGTTGCGGAAGGACTTGCCCATCTGCGCGATGCCGAACGGGGGCTTCTTGCGCGAGGTGGTCATGACGTGGGCGAAGTTGGTGAAGATGCCCTGGGCGGTCTCGGGGCGCAGGTACGCCTTGGAGCCGGTGTCCTGGGTCGGGCCGAGGTGGGTCTCCAGCATGCCGGAGAACTGCTTGGGCTCGGTGAACTGGCCCTTCACACCGCAGTTGGGGCAGTTGATGTCGGCCAGGCCATTGGCGGGCACGCGGCCGTGCTTGGCCTCGTACGCCTCTTCCAGGTGGTCCGCGCGGTGGCGCTTGTGACAGGAGGTGCACTCCGTCAGCGGGTCCGAGAAGGTCGCGACGTGGCCGGAGGCCACCCAGACCTCGGGGGCCAGGATCACGGACGAGTCGAGGCCGACGATGTCCTCACGCCCGGTGACCATCGCCTTCCACCACTGGCGCTTGATGTTCTCCTTGAGCTCGACGCCGAGCGGGCCGTAGTCCCAGGCGGCCTTGGAGCCGCCGTAGATGTCACTGCAAGGGAAAACGAAGCCACGGCGCTTGCTCAGGCTGACGATGGTTTCGATCTTGTCGGCGGCCACGGTGCTCTCTTCATTTACGAGGACGAACGGCGAAGGCTCCAGGTTACCGGCGCCCGCACCCCCCCTTTCAAATCGGGACCCCCGTCCGCGGGCGCTCCACGTGCCTCTCACCAGGGTTTTTGACAATCGTTTCCATCTTTGATGAAAATGGATGTCATGAACGTACGACGCCTCATACCCACCGCCGCCCTCGCCGGAGCCGTTGCCCTCGCCGCCACGGCCCTCACCGCCTGCTCGGGCGCTGCCGGAGCCACCGGCGGCAAGGACGGCAAGCTCGACGTGATGGCGTCGTTCTACCCGATGCAGTTCCTCGCCGAGCAGATCGGCAAGGACCACGTGAAGGTCGACACCCTGACCAAGCCCGGGGTCGAACCGCACGACCTGGAGATCACCCCGAAGCAGACCGCGCAGCTCGGCGAGGCCGATGTGGTCCTCTACCTCAAGACGCTGCAGCCCGCCGTGGACAAGGCCGTCGCCCAGTCCGGCGTGAAGAACATCGTCGACGCCGCCACCCTCACCAAGCTGGAGGTGCACGGCAACTCCGGCCACGACCACGCCGCCGAAGAGGGCGACGGCCACGACCACAGCCACGGCGAGGCCGGCGAGGACCCCCACGTCTGGCTCGACCCGGTCAAGTACGCGGAGATCGCCAAGGGCGTCGGCGCGGCCCTGGAGAAGTCCGACCCCGACCACGCGGCGGACTACAAGAAGAACACCGACGAGCTGGTCGCCAAGCTGGGCGCGCTCGACACCGAGTTCAAGGACGGCCTGAAGAACACGGCCTCCAAGACCTTCATCACCACCCACTCCGCCTTCGGCTACCTCTCCGAGCGCTACGGCCTCGACCAGGAGGGCATCTCCGGCGTGGACCCCGAGTCCGAGCCGAGCCCGGCCCGGATGAAGGAACTGCAGGCCATCGCGGCGAAGGACAATGTCTCGACGGTGTTCTTCGAGACCCTGGCCAGCGACAAGACGGCCAAGACCCTCGCCGCGGACACCGGCCTGAAGACCGACGTCCTGGACCCGCTCGAAGGAATCACCGGCAAGTCCCAGGGCGCTGACTACTTCGAGGTCATGCGGTCCAACCTGAAGAACCTGCAGAAGGCGCTCGGCAACAAGTAATGGCAGCAGTAGCAGCAACGGAGGCGCGAGCCATGGAGTCCCAGCCCAAGCAGGCGCTGGACCAGCCCGTCATATCCCTGCGCGGGGCCTCGGCCTCGCTCGGCTCGCGCCCCGTGCTGCGCGGGATCGACCTCGCCGTCCGCCGCGGCGAGGTCGTCGCGCTCCTCGGCGCCAACGGATCCGGCAAGTCCACGGCCGTGCGCGCCGTGGTCGGCCAGGTCCCGCTGACCGCCGGAGAGCTCTCGCTCTTCGGTACGGACTTCAAGCGCTTCCGCGACTGGTCGCGCATCGGGTACGTCCCGCAGCGCACCACCGCCGCCAGCGGGGTCCCGGCCACCGTCCGCGAGGTCGTCTCGGCCGGCCGCCTCGCGCGCACCCGCTTCGGGTTCCTGCGCAAGGCCGACAAGGCCGCCGTGGAGCGCGCGCTGGACCTGGTCGACATGGGCTCCCACGCCGACGCCTCGGTCAACGCCCTCTCCGGCGGGCAGCACCAGCGGGTGCTCATAGCCCGTGCGCTCGCCGTCGAGCCGGAACTCCTGATCATGGACGAGCCGATGGCCGGTGTGGACCTGGCCAACCAGGAGGTCCTGGCGAACGCGCTGCGCACCCAGGTCGCCGCCGGCACCACCGTCCTGCTCGTCCTGCACGAGCTGGGCCCGCTGGAGCCGCTGATCGACCGGGCCGTCGTCCTGCGCGACGGCTGCGTCATGCACGACGGGCCGCCCCCGGAGGCCGTGGGCCAGCACGCCCTGCCCGGCCACGACCACGTACACCCCCACGCGGCGCACGACGCCGAGCCGCTCCGGACGGGACTGCTGAGCTGATGGACCTCCTCAACTACGCCTTCATGCAGCGGGCCCTGATCGCCGCCGCGCTGGTCGGCATCACCGCCCCCGCGATCGGCACGTACCTCGTGCAGCGCCGCCAGGCCGTCATGGGCGACGGCATCGGTCACGTGGCCATGACCGGTGTCGCTCTCGGCTTCCTGCTCAATACCAGCCCGGTCTGGATGGCCACCCTGGTCGCGGTCATCGGCGCGGTCGGCATGGAACTGATCCGCTCCCGCGGCAAGACCAGCGGGGACATCGCGCTCGCCATGCTCTTCTACGGCGGCCTGGCCGGCGGTGTGATGATCATCAACCTGTCTCCGGGTGGCTCCACGGCCAATCTGACCAGCTACCTGTTCGGGTCCATCACCACCGTCTCGGCCGAGGACATCACCGCGGTCGTGATCCTCGCCCTGTTCGTCATCGCCGTCACCCTGGGCCTGCGCCGACAGCTGTTCGCCGTCTGCCAGGACGAGGAGTTCGCCCGGGTCACGGGCCTGCCGGTGCGCTTCTTGAACCTGCTGATGGCGGTCACCGCCGCCGTCACCGTCACCGTCGCGATGCGCATCGTCGGCCTGCTGCTGGTCAGCGCCATGATGGTGATCCCCGTGGCCGCGGCCCAGCGGGTAACCCGCGGATTCACCGCGACCTTGTCGGTCGCCATGGCGATCGGCGTGCTGGTCTCCGTCTCCGGCACGGCGGCCACCTATTACATCGACGCCCCGTCCGGTGGCACCATCGTGCTGCTCGCCATCGCCGTCTTCGTGGTCATGACGGCGGTTTCGGCCCCGCTGGCCCGGCGCCGGGCGAAGGCCGCCCGCGCCGCCGAAGAGGTCTGCACGCGTGACGACGTAAAGGTCTGAAGGCCTCGGGCACCCGTCCGCCTGGCACAATGAGCCCAGGCCGAAACGAGGAGGAACCGGTGGCGACTGCGCCTGGCGAGATGAATACCGCGCCAGTACGAGGACGATCCACCCGGCAGCGGACCGCCGTCGCGGCGGCGCTGGACGAGGTGGACGAGTTCCGCAGCGCCCAGGAACTCCACGACATGCTCAAGCACCGCGGCGACTCCGTGGGCCTGACCACCGTCTACCGCACCCTGCAGTCCCTCGCGGACGCCGGTGAGGTCGACGTGCTGCGCACCAGCGACGGCGAGTCCGTCTACCGCCGCTGCTCCACCGGGGACCACCACCACCACCTGGTGTGCCGCAAGTGCGGCAAGGCGGTCGAGGTGGAGGGCCCGGCGGTGGAGAAGTGGGCGGAGGCCATCGCGGCCGAGCACGGCTACGTGAACGTCGCCCACACCGTGGAGATCTTCGGAACCTGCGCGGACTGCGCGGCGAACGCCTAGACCGCGCAGGTCGCGTGCGCTAGATCCGCTGGAGGTTCTGGTCGAGCAGGGCCCGGAGGCGGTCGATGTCGGCCGGGTCCGCCGCCCCGCGCTTGGGCAGGATGGTCATCGCCGCCGCCCGCTTGGCGACGCTGAGCGTGATGAAGTGATCGGCCGTCTCCGTGTACATCGGCTGCGCGGCCCAGTCGATGCGCGCCTCGGTGTTCTCGGTGCTCAGCCGCAGCCCGGTGGCCGTCACCAGCGCCGTGGTCTCCCCCGCCTTGGCCAGCAGGCCCGCGAAGGCCCGCGCCGTGAGCTGCGGGCCCAGGAGCGTGACCGCGAGCAGCAGCACGCCGCCGCCGAGGAAGCCCAGGGGTCTGCCGATCGGCCCGTGCCCCAGCAGCGCCAGCCCGCCGAAGCAGACCAGCATGACCCCGAAGCAGACCAGCATCAACCGCCGGCGGCGGCCCGCGGGCAGCTTGGCGTCGCGCACCCGGATCGCCTGGGCGACGTCCGCCACGGTGGTCTGGTAGACGAGCCGCAGCTCCCCCCGCTCCCCCTGCATGTCCATGACAGCGGACCTTACAGCGGCGGCGCGTTCCTGGCGACGATCTTTCGCGCGCGGTCCAGGTCCTCGGAGGTCAGGGCGCCGCGCTTGGGCAGGAACCCCAGCAGGTCCGTACCCGGGTGGCGGAAGACGAACAGGCTCCGGGTCTCGGTCCAGCCGGAGACCCGGTCCCAGGCGTACGGGAGCGAGGTGCCGTCGGGCATCCGGTAGGTCAGCCCTCCGTCGGAGAGCGTGCACCGCCACTCCCCGCCCCCGGCCGCCTTCGCCTTCTCCCAACCAGACGCGGACAGGAAGACCGTCAGGCACAGGGCGATGCCGATGAACAGGCCCAGCCCAGCGGCCCCCACCAGTTCCGAGCCGGTGGCACCCGCCCGCTTGGCCCCCACCCCGAACAGGACGAGCGGCACGAGCAGGAAGACCGTCAGATCCCTGCGGCCCTTCTCCGTCTTGCGCGCCCTGACCCGGCCCAGCTCGCGGAAGTCCCCCCGCGCGGCCGTGTAGTACAGCTCGACCGCCTCACCCGTCGTGTTCATGACGGTGAGGGTAGCTCCGGCAGGATCAGCCGGCGGCGGCTCCCCCGGTCCGGGCGCCGCCTAGAGCCTGCGCAGGTTCCGGTCCAGGATCGCGCGCAGCCCGTCGGCGTCGGCCGGGGCCACGATGCCCCGCTTGGGCAGGACCGTGATGGCCACCGCCGACTTGTCGTCGCTGAGCATGACGAACGACCCCGGGGTCTCCACGTACGAGGGCTGCGCGCTCCACCCGATGCGCGCCTCGCTGGCGGCCGTCGTCACCCGGAATCCGGAGTCGTCGACGAGGACCCGGTGCTCCCCGGTCTTCTCCATGTACCTGCCGAACGACCGCGCCAGCAGCCAGGGCGTCAGCCGGGGGACGAACGGGGCGAGTGCCCACAGCACCACCCCTGAGGCGGCGAGGCCCACGGGCCGGGCGCCGACGGCCCCGTCCACCGCCATCGACAGCGCCCCGAACAGCACCAGCAGTGTCCCGAGGACGGGATACATCAAACGCAGGCGCCGCCCCGCGGCCGTCGTGGCGGACCGGGCCCGCAGCGCCTCGGCGAGCTCCGGCCGGGTCGTCTGGTAGACGAGTTCGACGGCCTGGCCGGTCCGCGGTGCCGCTTGGTCCCCGTGCACATTCGTGTCCATGACAGCGGAGCCTACGGCCAGGGTCAGCCGGTGATGCCCTCGCCCTGGTTCGGCACGGCACCGCCGAAGCGGCGGTCGCGCTGGGCGTACTCGTAGCAGGCCTGCCAGAGGTTGCGGCGGTCGAAGTCCGGCCACAGGACGTCCTGGAAGACCATCTCGGCGTACGCGCTCTGCCAGAGCAGGTAGTTGGAGGTGCGCTGCTCGCCGCTGGGGCGCAGGAAGAGGTCCACGTCCGGCATGTCCGGGTAGTACATGTACTTCGCGAAGGTCTTCTCGTTGACCTTCGACGGGTCGAGCCGGCCCGCCGCCACGTCCCGGGCGATCGCCTGCGCCGCGTCCGCGATCTCCGCGCGGCCGCCGTAGTTGACGCAGAAATACAGGGTCATCGCGTCGTTGTCGACGGTCTGCTCCTGCGCGACCTGGAGCTCCTGGACCACCGACTTCCACATCTTCGGCATGCGGCCGGTCCAGCGGATGCGGATGCCGAGCTCGTTCATCTCGTCGCGGCGGCGCCGGATGACATCGCGGTTGAAGTTCATGAGGAAGCGCACCTCGTCGGGCGAGCGCTTCCAGTTCTCCGTCGAGAAGGCGTACAGGGAGAGGTTCTTGACGCCCATCTCCAGGCAGCCCTTGAGCACGTCGAGCACGACGCCCTCGCCCACCTTGTGGCCCTCGGTGCGCGGCAGCCCGCGCTCCTTGGCCCAGCGGCCGTTGCCGTCCATGACGATCGCGACGTGGTTCGGGACCAGCTCGCCGGGGATCTTCGGCGGGCGCTCACCGGACGGGTGCGGCTCGGGAACCTTGTACTCGCGGCGAGAGCGTCCCAGAATCCCGCGTCGTGCCATGTGCCCAGCTCCTATTTCTCGACGTATCGCAGGGAGCGTAGCCCGCGCTCCAGATGCCAGTGCAAGTAGGCGGAGACCAGCCCGCTGCCCTCCCGCACGTGACGCGCCTCGCACGCGTCGGCATGGACCCAGTCGCCCGTCAGCAGGGCGCTGAGCAGGGCGATGGCCTCCGACGAGGGTACGACGCTGCCGGGGACGCGGCAGTCGCCGCATATGACCCCGCCCGCGCCGACGGAGAAGTGCCGGTTGGGGCCGTGCATCCCGCACTTCGCGCAGTCGTCGAAGCTGGGCGCGTAGCCGTTGACGGCGAGGGAGCGCAGCAGGAAGGCGTCGAGGATGAGGTTGGGCGCATGCTCGCCGCGCGAGAGGGTGCGCAGGGCGCCGACGAGCAGCAGGTACTGCTGTACGGCGGGCTCGCCCTCGTGGTCGGTGAACCGCTCGGCGGTCTCCAGCATCGCGGTGCCGGCGGTGTAGCGGGCGTAGTCGGTGACGATGCCGTTGCCGTACGGGGCGATGATCTGGGTCTGGGTGCAGAGCGGCAGGCTGCGGCCGATCAGCTCGTTGCCGCGGGCGAAGAACTGCACGTCGGCGTGGGAGAAAGGTTCCAGCCCGGCGCCGAACTTGGACTTCGTACGCCGGACACCGCGGGCGACGGCCCGGACCCGGCCGTGGCCTCGGGTCAGCAGCGTGATGATGCGGTCCGCCTCACCCAGCTTCTGGGTGCGCAGCACGATGCCGTCGTCGCGGAACAGACTCATGGGCCCATTCTCCCGTACCCCTCTGACAGAACGGCCGCGGGCGGGGAACAGCAGCGTCCCCCGCCGGGCACGAAGCCCTGCGGGGGACACCCCTTGGGAGGATCAGGCGGTCGGTGCGGGGGCGTGCTCGCCCTCACCCGACTGGGCCGGTATGGCTGCCGTGGCCTCGTCGTCGTCCGCGACCACCGGAGCGTCCGCCACCGGGGCGTCGGCCTGCGGGGCGTTGTGCGCGTCGTCCTTGCCCAGACCGTTGAAGATCAGGTTCAGGACGATCGCGGCCGTGGCACCGAGCGTCACACCACTGTTGAGGAGCGAGGAGAGGTCCGCGTTCATGTGGTCCTTGAAGAGGACCGGAACCGTGGCCGGGAGCAGGGCGAAGGCCAGGGAGACGCCCACGACCAGCGCGTTCTTCTCCTCCTTGAGGTCCACCTTGGCCAGGGTCTGGATACCGGCCAGGGCCACCATCGCGAACATCACGGTCGCGGCGCCTCCGAGGACCCCGTGCGGGACGGCGGCGACGATCGCGGCGGCCTTCGGGAGCAGACCGAGGACGATCATGATGACGCCCGCGGAGACCACGACGAACCGGCTCTTGACCTTGGTCATCCGGACCAGGCCGACGTTCTCGGCGAAGGCCACGTACGGGAAGGAGTTGAGGATGCCGCCGAGGGCGGTCGCGGCGCCGTCGGCACGCAGGGCGCGGGCCACCGTCTCGCTGTCGACCTTCTTGCCGACGATGTCGCCGACGGCGTAGGTGTCACCGGTCGTCTCGACCATGGTGATCAGCATGACGATGAGCATCAGGACGATCGGGAACCACTCGAACTTCGGGGCACCGTAGTGGAACGGGGTGCTGATGCCGATCCAGTCCGACTTGCTCACGTCGCCGAACTTGGCGTCGCCGAGCAGGAACGCGACCGCCGTGCCGCCGACCAGGCCGAGCAGGATGGCGATGCTGGAGAGGAAGGGGCGGCCGAGCTTCATCAGGACGAGGATGAAGAGCATCGTGCCGCCGGCGTAGGCGAAGTTCTTCGGGTCACCGAAGTCGGGGCTGCCGAGGCCGCCGGCGGCGTCGTTCAGGCCGACGGGGATCAGCACGATGCCGAGGACGGTGATGACCGTACCGGTGACGACAGGCGGGAAGAGCCGCATGACCGTGCCGAAGACCTTGGGGGGCAGCCAGGCGAAGGCGAAGGTGGCAAGACCGGCGGTGATGACCGCGCCGTAGATGACGAGCAGGCCCGCCTCCTTGCCGCCCGCCCCGAGGCCGATGGCGATCATCGGGGACACCGCGGTGAAGGTGACGCCCTGGATCAGGGGCAGCCGGGCACCGACCCGGCCGATGCCCCACGCCTGGATGATCGAGGCGATACCGCAGGTGAAGAGGTCGGCGTTGATCAAGTAGACCAGCTGCTCGGTGGTGAGCCCGAGGGCGCCACCGACGATGATCGGGACGATCACCGCACCGGCGTAGAACGCGAGTACGTGCTGGAACCCGTACAGCGCGAGCTTGGGGAGGGGGAGCACCTCGTCGACCGGGTGCGTGCTGGGCTCTCCGCTGGAAAGCCGGGCGGCGACACGTGCCATCTCTGCCTTGCCCTTCAAAAGGTAGGTAACGAGAGGAATCTGGTTATCCCTTGACGAAGTAGGTCGTTATCCCGTTGATCCGTCAGGGTTGTCAGTGCGTTCACGTGAATCGAAGCTCCGCTGTGTTATCCGCGGCGTCTCGTCGTGTGACCGGAATTGAACGCCTGTGGGGCCGCTCACAGATATCGTCGACTTCCACAAAGTGTTGACGTACTGGAGTCTTCGATCTGGAGGTTTCTCCAGTGGCGCACGTCCTCGGGGTCCGCTATGGGCGGTGTCGCACGGAACTGGCCGTTCCCCCTGCACGAACGCGAAGGCTCTACGGAGTGACGTGCGGGTTAAGGCTTCGCAGTCGTTCGTCCGCGCAAACCAGAAGCTGTCCGTCCGGCTGTCCATTTGGCGGAAACACCCACCACGGATGGAACGGCTCCGCGGTTCAAACGGCGCACGAGAAGCGTGAATACGGGCGCGTAGCGCCGGATCGTTACCTCTCCACGGGCCGGTTTCACCCGTCTCGGGACCCTCAGCCGGCCTCCCGTCCGAGGGGCGAGACGGGGAAGGTGCCTCCCGAGGCCCGCTGACGTGGCCAGGTCAGAGGCCGGGAGCGGCCAGCGCGGCCGAGACGATCGCCGCCGCCGCCGCCGCCGCGGCCAATACCGGCTCCGGGCTGCGGTGGGCGCGGCCCAGCATGAAGGCGCCCTCCAGCAGCGCGATCACCGACTGCGCCGTCTCGCGCGGGGCGGCGGTGATCCCGTGGGCGGCGTAGTAGCCGGCCAGCGCGTCGACCCAGGAGGTGAAGATCTCCGAGGTGGCCAGGCGCAGCCCCTCGTGGGTGCTCGCCACCTCCAGCGCGACCGTGGCGACGGGACAGGGATCGGCGAAGTCCAGCGCCTCCAGCGTCGCGGCCGCGCCGGTGAAGGCCTCCCGGGTCGCCCGGACGGGATCGGCCGCGCGATCGGCGGCGGGGACGCCTCCGGGAGCATCCCCGGGGCCGTCGCCTGGATCCCCTCCGGGATCGCCTCCGGTATCGCCTCCGGGGCCGTCCCCGAGCCCGAAGAGGTCCCCGATCAGGGCCAGGTAGACCGCTCCGGAGCTGCGCAGGACCTCCTCCCCCAGCTGCGCCTTGCCTCCCGGGAAGAAGTGGTAGGCGGACCCGTAGGGGGCCCGGGCCGTGGCCACGATCTGCTTCATCCCCGTGGCCGCGTACCCCTGGCGGCGGAACAGCTCCGTCGCCGCGCTCAGGATGCGCGCTCGCGTATCGCCTGTCGTAGTCATCGGGACTACCCTCTCACTAGATCGGTCTATCTAGTGATGCACAGATCCACCGAGGGGGACCCACATGCCCACCATCGCGCTCAGCTCCGGCACCATCGACTACACCGACACCGACACCGACGCCGGCACCGCCCCTGTAGCCGCCCCCGGCGGCCCGGCCCGCGAGACGCTCGTCCTGGTCCCCGGCCTCGCCTTCGACGAATCCGTCTGGCAGCCCGTGGTCGACCGCCTGCGCACCGACTTCCGCGTCCTCGTCCCCGTGCTCCCCATCGGCGGCCACCGCCGCCCCATGAACCCCGGCGCCGACCTCTCCGCCCACGGGGTCGCCGCCCTGCTCGCCGAGTTCCTCGACCGCCTCGACCTGCGCGAAGTCACGCTCGTCCAGAACGACGCAGGCATCGCCCAGCTCCTCGTGGGCGTCCGCGACGAACGGATCGCCCGCCTCGTCCTCACCTCCTGCGAAGCCCTCGACAACTACCCGCCGGGCTTCCAGGGCAAGGCCCTGCACACCGCGAGCAGGATCCCCGGCGCGCTCCGCCTGCTCCTGCTGAGCTTCCGCTCGCCCTTCCTCGCCGGGATGCGGACCTCCCTGGGCGGCATGGCCAAACGGCCGATCCCGCACGAGCTGGTCCTGCGCTGGTACGGCCCGCTGCTCGGCGACCCGGCGATCCGGCGCGATCTCACCGCGTTCCTGCGCGGCACCCGCAAGGACACCTACCTCCGGGCCGCCGAGCGGCTGCGCACCTTCGACCGCCCCGCCCTCGTCGCCTGGGGCGCGGAGGACCTGATGATGCCGCCCGCGACCGGGCGCCGGCTCGCCGCACTCCTGCCGCGGGGCGAGTACGTGGAGATCCCGGACGCCCGCACCCTGATCCCGTTCGACAACCCGGAAGCCCTGTGCGAGGCCCTGCGCCGCTTCATCGCGGCCCACCCCGCCCCGGCGGCGCGCGGGACCGCCTGAACGCACGCGGGGCCCGCGCGGGACCCCGTACGGGATCGCGCGCGGGCCCCGGGTCGGTCGGGAGGTGAAGCTAGGGCGCCCGGACCGCCGACAGCAGCCGCGCCACCTCGTCCGCGTCGATGCGCAGCGCCGCGCCCACCGTGGCCAGTACCTCGCGCTCCGCGGGGATGTACGGGCCGTCCGCCAGGGCCACGCGCGCCCCTTGCAGCAGAATCGATTCGCGCCCCGGAGCCGCGAGATGCGGAGCGAGCGGCTCCAGCGCCTCGTGGAGCTCGATCGACAGCGCGGCCCCGCAGCAGTCGGGGCCGTCGTAGAGCCCGAGCCGCCCCTCGTCGGTGGCCAGCGCCTCCACCAGGGACTCCAGCTGCTCCTCGGTGCAGTCCTGGAACCCGGCGGACCGTACGGCGCCCACGGCGGCCTCCAGCGCACTGCGCGAGACGGTGCCGCCCGCGGCCAGCACGGCCAGCGTCACCGTGTGCACGGCGTCGCGCAGCAGCGCGGAGAAGCGGGTGGTGGTGAGGTGGTCCAGGATGTCGGTGGAGAAGCGCTCGCGGCAGCCCTGGCACTCGATGACGGGCCCGGCGTGCCCGCGCGGCAGCAGCGGCACCCCGAGGACGGTGAACCGGCGGCGCCCGGTGCGCCGGCGGTAGTTGCGGTCCCCACCGCAGTCGGGGCAGAAGAACTCCCCGTCCCCCACGGTGTTCCAGGTGGTGCGGATGCCCCAGGCCGTCAGCTTCCGGCCGTCCCCACCCCGAACTGGCAGCACGTCGCACCTCCGTAACCTTCCGGCAACATCGCCGGGTTGGCGTGATGTTAGCCACATCGATGAGGATGCGTCAGCTGTGTGACAAGACAACATCCGCCGCCCCCCGTACTTGGCCGATCCGCGCCCCCTGCAAATCCCCGCCGATTCCCCGCCGAACCCCCTGGCCGAGCGGGTGCGAAAACGACGGAACCCCGCCCTCCGGAAGGAGGAACGGGGTTCCGGATCGCACGTACGGACGAGGATCAGCGGCCCGCGCGGTTGACGGCGGAGATGACCGCCTTCAGGGAGGCGCGGGTGGTGTTGGCGTCGATGCCGATGCCCCACAGGACGCGGCCGTCGATCGCGCACTCGATGTACGAGGCGGCCACGGCGGAGGCGCCCTCGCTCATCGTGTGCTCGGTGTAGTCCAGCAGGCGGGCGTCGACCCCGATGCCGGCCAGCGCGTCGAAGAAGGCCGAGATCGGGCCGTTGCCGGTGCCGTCCAGCACGGTCTCCACGCCGTCCACGACCGCCTCGACGGTCAGCGTGTCGGTGCCGTCCTTGTCGGTGGTGGTCTGGCCGGAGCGCAGCTGGATGCGGCCCCACGGGTTCTCCGGGTTGGGCAGGTACTCGTCCGAGAAGACGTCCCAGATCGCCTTCGGCGTGACCTCGCCGCCCTCGGCGTCGGTCTTGGCCTGGATGATCCGCGAGAACTCGATCTGCATGCGGCGCGGCAGGTCCAGCTTGTGGTCGTTCTTCAGGACGTAGGCGATGCCGCCCTTGCCGGACTGCGAGTTGACCCGGATGACCGCCTCGTAGGAGCGGCCGACGTCCTTCGGGTCGATCGGCAGGTACGGGACGGCCCACTCGATGTCGTCGACGGTCTTGCCCTGGGCGGCCGCGTCGGCCTCCATGGCGTCGAAGCCCTTCTTGATGGCGTCCTGGTGGGAGCCGGAGAAGGCGGTGTAGACGAGGTCGCCCGCGTAGGGGTGGCGCGGGTGGACCTCCATCTGGTTGCAGTACTCGCTGGTGCGACGGATCTCGTCGATCTGCGAGAAGTCGATCTGCGGGTCGATGCCCTGCGAGAACAGGTTCATGCCCAGGGTGATCAGGTCCACGTTGCCGGTGCGCTCACCCTGGCCGAACAGGCAGCCTTCGATGCGGTCGGCGCCGGCCATCAGGGCCAGCTCGGCGGCGGCCACGGCGGTGCCCCGGTCGTTGTGCGGGTGCACGGAGATGCAGATGTGCTCGCGGCGGGTCAGGTTGCGGGCCATCCACTCGAAGCGGTCCGCGTGGGTGGAGGGCGTGGAGCGCTCCACCGTGGCGGGCAGGTTCAGGATGATCTCGCGGCCCTCGGCCGGCTGCCACACGTCACATACGGCCTCGCAGACCTCCAGGGCGAAGTCCAGCTCGGTGTCGGTGAAGATCTCCGGGCTGTACTGGTAGCCGAAGACGGTCTCGGAGCCCAGCAGCTTGTCGGCGTACTCCATGACCAGGCGGGTGCCGTCGACGGCGATCTGCTTGATCTGCTCCTTGGAGCCGCGGAAGACGACCCGGCGGAAGGTCGGGGCGGTCGCGTTGTACAGGTGCACGGTGGCGCGCTTGGCGCCGACCAGCGATTCCACGGTCCGCTCGATCAGGTCCTCGCGGGCCTGGGTCAGTACGGAGATGGTGACGTCGTCCGGGATCGCGCCCTCTTCGATGATGGAGCGCACGAAGTTGAAGTCGGTCTCGCCGGAGGACGGGAAGCCGACCTCGATCTCCTTGTAGCCCATGCGCACCAGCAGGTCGAACATCTCGCGCTTGCGGGCGGGGGTCATCGGGTCGATCAGCGACTGGTTGCCGTCGCGCAGGTCCGTGGACAGCCAGCGGGGCGCCTTGGTGACGCGGGCCTCGGGCCAGGTGCGGTCGGGGATGTCCACCTGCTCGTACGAGCCGTACTTGTGGATCGGCATCCCGGAGGGCTTCTGGGTGTGGGTCGCGTTCGTGATGGGCGTGGGGCGACCGACAAAAGTGTGCTGGCTCATGACGCTGGGCTCCTCGCGTGTCCGCGTGTAGTTCGCTGGGACGGCCGACGACGGTCGTAAAAACCGCAACACCAAACTCCGCGGGGAGGGGGCCGGCCTACGACTACAGACCCTCGCCGCGGCAGCTAAGGAGAAGCAGCCCGAAACGCATGATGGGCCGAGCCTAACCGAGCCGCCCCGTGTGCGGGGGCCTGTTTCAGTATGCAAGACCCGAGGGTCCGTTTTGCACCCTTTGTGAGCTAAGCCTCTTTTAATACACCTGGGTCAGGTCAATCCCTCAACGAGTGCTCGATTCATACGTACGATCGCACCATCACTGACGACGGTGATGCACACGCGATCCCCACTCGCCTGACTGTGCAGGTGGCTACGTTCATCAGCCATGAAGCTGGTGGTGCAGGTCAAGCTCCTACCGACGCCCACACAGGCATCGGCGCTCACAGCGACCCTCCAGGCCTGCAACGAGGCTGCCTCATGGGCGGCCGAGGTCGCATTCAGGCACGAGGCGTACAGGAATTTCGACCTGCGCAAGCGCACCTACGCCGAGGTGAAGGCACGTTGGGGCCTGGGTGCGCAGGCCGCACAGCACGCGATCAAGAAGGCGGCAGACGCCTACACGACCGCGCAGGCGAAACTGCGGGCCAGAAGGCTCCGCGGGCCGATTTCGAGACGCCGCCGCCCGGCTGGAAGCAAGCCACCGTCCTTCCGATCAGACGCAGCCCAGCCGTACGACGACCGCATGCTGTCCTGGCAGGTCGAAGCACGCACGATCTCGATCTGGACGACCAGTGGGCGCCTCAAGGCCGTGGGCATCACAGCCGGAGCCGAACAACTCGCCATGCTGGCCGCCCACCGCCAAGGCGAGTCGGACCTGTTGCAGCGGGACGGGGCCTGGTTCCTGCTCGCGACATGCGAAGTGCCCGAGGCAGAGCTGAACACCGACCCGGTGGACTTTCTGGGCGTAGACCTGGGGATCGTCAACATCGCCACCACCTCGGACGGCGAGATCATGGCCGGACGAAGGCTCAATCACCTGCGCGGGCAGGATCTCAAGCTGCGCGCCAAGCTGCAGCGCAAGGGCACCAAGTCCGCCAGGCGGCGGATCCAGCGCAGGCGCCGCAAGGAGGCCCGGCGTACCCGGGACATCAACCACAAGATCGCCAAACGCATCGTGGCCGAGGCTGCACGCACCGGGCGCGGAATCGGTCTGGAAGTACTGACCGGGATCCGTGAACGGGTACGGCTGAGGAAGCCCCAACGGGCCATGGTGCACAGCTGGGCCTTCGCGCAGCTCGGCGAGTTCCTCGCGTACAAGGCCCGTCGGGCGGGCGTGCCGGTGGTGTACGTCGATCCGGCGTACACCTCCCGCACTTGCTCGCGGTGCGGCCACGTCGACAAGGCGAACCGGGCCTCGCAGGCCCGCTTCGCGTGCAGGTCCTGCGGATTCGTTGATCACGCAGACCGCAACGGCTCCCGCAACATCCGCGCACGTGCGCTGGCGTTGTGGCGAAGCGGGGCCCCGTCACCGGCCCCAGCCGTCCCGCACCAGCGAGACGGCCGGACGCGGGCGGCGCACCACAGCCAGTGCTGCGCCGTAACGCAAGTCTCGTCGCCCCCGCGACGGGCATGTGACACAAGCGAATGAATCATGGTTGCACCTAGTGACAATTGACTAACCCACTGCCACATTGCCGGGCATGGATGCCTTCCACAGCCACCGTCACTCCGTCTTCTGCACCGTGGTGCCGCCGCACCTCCTCGACAGGATCGCCCGGTCCGGGGATCCCGCCCGCGCGGCAGCCGCCCGGCGGACCCTCGAACTCGACGCCTCGAACCGCGTCCGGCGTCAGCTGTCCGTCCTGCCGCCGGCCGGGGACGGGCCTTCCGAAACCCCCCGGCGGACCATCTACGACGCCCAGCACCACACCCGGCTGCCGGGCAAGAAGATCCGCGGCGAGGGCGAGGACGCGAGCAAGGACGTCAGCGTCAACCGCGCCTACGCCGGGCTCGGCGCCACCTTCGAGCTGTACCTGAAGGCCTACGGGCGCCACTCGATCGACGACGCCGGCCTGCCGCTGAACGCCACCGTCCATTACGACCGGCTGTACAACAACGCCTTCTGGGACGGCAGCCAGATGGTGTTCGGCGACGGCGACGGGGACCTGTTCCTCGACTTCACCGTCTCGGTGGACGTCATCGGGCACGAGCTGACCCACGGGGTCACCCAGCACACCGCCAACCTCGCCTATCACGACCAGCCGGGCGCGCTCAACGAGTCCATGTCCGACGTCTTCGGCTCCCTCATCAAGCAGTACTCGCTGAACCAGACCGCCGAGGAGGCCGACTGGCTGATCGGCGCCGGGCTGCTCGGCCCGGCCGTGGACAGCGGCATGGCCCTGCGGTCGATGAAGGCGCCCGGGACGGCGTACGAGGACGACGAGCTCGGCAAGGACCCGCAGCCGGCGACCATGGACGGCTACGTCCGCACCTCCCGCGACAACGGCGGCGTGCACATCAACTCCGGCATCCCCAACCACGCCTTCTACATCGCGGCGACCGAGCTCGGCGGCAAGGCCTGGGAGCGGACCGGCCAGATCTGGTACGACACCCTGACCGGCGGGGCGCTGGCGTCGGACGCCGGATTCGCCGACTTCGCCCGCCTGACGGTGGCCGCCGCCGTGGCCCGGTACGGGGAAGGCGGCGCGGAACACCAGGCGCTGCAGAAGGCGTGGTCCGCGGTCGGCCTGGGGTAGAAAGCCCCTCATGCGGATTCAGGTGGTGCGGACGGGCGGCTTCGCGGGGATCGAGCGGCGGGCCGAGGTGGACACCTCGGACCTGCCCGACGAGGCCGAGTGGCAGGCCCTGGCCCAGCTGGCTCTGCGGCCCGGTCCGCCGGGCCCTTCGGCGGACCGGATCCGGGACGGGTTCTCGTACCGGATCACGGTGGACGGGCGGACGGTGCTCTGCCATGACCCGAACCTGTCGGACGCGCAGCGGTCGCTGATCTCGCGAGTGCTGAAGGAGGGCGCGTAGCAGTACGGACGGGGCGGGGAGAGGGGCCGGGGCATCAATTGAGGTGCCCCTGATCTGCTGTTTTGCTTGGATGGCCGGATGACTGTGAATTCCGGGGCCCTGCCCGAGCTGGAGCGCTACTACGACACCGCACCGCGGCTGGGCGGGGCGCGGGCCGAGGACTTCGGTCCGCTGACCCTCTTCGTCCAGGAGAGCGACGGCTGGCCGTACTACGCGCGGCCCACGCTCGGCGGCTCGGAGGTCTCGGCGGCCGACGTGGAGCGGGTGCTGGCCCGGCAGCGGGAGCTGGGCGTCCCCGAATCGTTCGAGTGGGTGGCCGAAACCACCCCCTCCCTGCGGGCCGCGGCGGAAGCCGCGGGGCTGCACGTCCACGCGCACCCGCTGATGGTGCTGGACCCGGCCGCCGAGGCCGTACGGCCGCCCGCGGATCCGGACGTACGCGTACGCGTGCTCGGCTCGGCCGACCCGCTGCTCCGGAGTGCGGTGACCGTCCCGATGCTGGCCTTCGCGGCGCCCGGCACGGCGGTCGGCGAGGCCGGCCCGGCGGAGCTCGCGGCGGCGGAGGCGGACCCGGCCTCGGAAGCCCGGCGGGTCCGGGTCTCCGGGATGATCGCGTCGGGCCGCAGCGCCCTGGCGGCCGCCGTGCGCGACGGCGTGGTGCTGGGCTCCGGCCAGTACATCCCGGTCGGCACCGTCACCGAGGTCGTCGGGGTCGGCACCCTCCCGTCGGCCCGCCGCAAGGGCCTCGGCCTCGCGGTGACGGCGGCCCTGGTCACGGACGCCGTGGCCCGCGGAGCCCGCACGGTCTTCCTTTCGGCGGGCGACGAGGACGTGGCCCGCATGTACGGCCGCCTCGGCTTCCGCTGGGTGGGCACGGCCCTGATCGCGGAGCGGCCGCTGTAGCGGAGGCGGGCCGGGCGGGGCCTGACTCGGTTTTGCGGAAACGGCAAAGCTGCTTGGCCGGACGGGCCGCGCGGGCGGAGCATCGGAGGCGCAGGCACCCGTACCGACCGACCGCCCGACCGGAAGAGGACCCCATGCCGAACGAGCACCACCGCTCCCCCGAGCCCGCCGCCTCCCTCGTGGGCGAGGAGTACTGGGACACCCGCTACCGCGAGAGCGAGAAGGTCTGGAGCGGCGATGCCAACGCCGTCCTGGCCCGGGAGGCCGAAGGGCTGGCCCCGGGGCGGGCCCTGGACCTCGGCTGCGGCGAGGGTGGCGACGCCGTGTGGCTCGCCCGGCGGGGCTGGCACGTCACCGGGACGGACATCTCCGGGGTCGCCCTGGAGCGGGCGGCCGTCCACGCCGCCGATGCCGGGGTCGACGACCGCACCGAGTGGGAGCGGCACGACCTCGCGGAGTCCTTCCCGGCCGGGGAGTACGACCTGGTCTCCGCGTGCTTCCTGCACACCTTCGGAGAGTTCCCGCGCGAGCGGATCCTGCGCCGGGCCTCTGCGGCCGTGGCCCCCGGCGGGATCCTGCTCGTGGTCGGCCACGCGGGCTGGGCGTCCTGGCAGGAGGACCGCCCGGAGGTCGATTTCCCGACCGCCGAGGAGGTCGTCGCCCAGCTGGAGCTGGCGGCAGGCGCCTGGGAGGTGCTGCTGGCGGAGGAACACGTACGGGTCCAGAACCGGCCTGACGGCCGGCCCGGGACCCGTACGGACAACGTGGTGAAGGTGCTGCGGCTGCCCTGACCCGAAGGCCAGAAGGCCAGA
Organism: Streptomyces sp. NPDC059443; assembly: GCF_042750105.1. Taxonomy (NCBI): domain Bacteria; kingdom Bacillati; phylum Actinomycetota; class Actinomycetes; order Kitasatosporales; family Streptomycetaceae; genus Streptomyces; species Streptomyces sp. NPDC059443. Next base: position 63,282 of record NZ_JBHYVM010000024.1, read on the forward strand.
AGGCCAGAAGGTCAGAATCCGAGCTTGCGGAGCTGCTTCGGGTCGCGCTGCCAGTCCTTGGCGACCTTCACGTGCAGGTCGAGGAAGACCGGAGTGCCGAGCAGCGCCTCGATGTGCTTGCGCGACTTCATCCCGACCTCCTTCAGGCGGGCGCCCTTCGGGCCGATGATGATGCCCTTCTGGCTCGGCCGCTCGATGTAGAGGTTCGCGTGGATGTCCAGCAGCGGGCGGTCCGCCGGGCGGTTCTCCCGGGGGATCATCTCCTCGACGACCACGGCGATGGAGTGCGGGAGCTCGTCCCGCACGCCCTCCAGCGCGGCCTCGCGGATCAGCTCCGCGACCATCACCATCTCGGGCTCGTCGGTGAGGTCGCCCTCCGGGTACAGCGGCGGGCTCTTCGGCAGCATCGGCGCGATCAGGTCCGCCAGCAGCTGGACCTGGGTGTCGCCGACCGCCGAGACGGGGACGATCTCGGCCCACTCGAAGCCCAGCTCCTCGGCGAGCTGGTGGACCGCGATGAGCTGCTCGCCCACCACCTTGGACTCGACGAGGTCGGTCTTGGTGATGATGGCGATCTTGGGGGTCTTCTTGATCCCCGCGAGCTCCTTCACGATGAACTTGTCACCGGGTCCGAGCTTCTGGTCGGCGGGCAGGCAGAAGCCGATCACGTCGACCTCGGACCAGGTCGCGCGCACCACGTCGTTCAGCCGCTCGCCGAGCAGCGTGCGCGGCTTGTGGAGGCCGGGCGTGTCGACCAGGACGAGCTGGGCGTCGGGGCGGTGCACGATGCCGCGGACGGTGTGGCGGGTGGTCTGCGGCCGGTTGGAGGTGATCGCGACCTTGGTACCCACGAGTGCGTTGGTCAGGGTCGACTTCCCCGCGTTGGGGCGGCCGACGAAGCAGGCGAAGCCCGCACGGTGCGGGCTGGTGGTCTCGGGGGAACGATCGCTCATACGGGCCATTCTCCCCGATGCGGCTCCCAGCGCCGACCAGGCCGCCGCCAGGAGCGCGAGAGCGGCCGCGAGGAGGCCGTTCAGAGCGGGATGCACGGCATGGCCGACGGTCGCCCGGGAACTGGTTCCGTCGGCCCCCGCCTCCACCGTGATCCGGGTCCACTCCAGCGCCGGAGGGTCCTCCCAGGGAGCCGTGAGCCGGACCTCCTGACCGGGCAGCAGCTCGGCGGGCAGGCCGGTGAGGGTACGGGAGGGCAGGGTGCGGCCGAGGGCGCCGGAGACGGCGAGGGTCGCGCGGGGGCGGAGCGTGACGTTGCCGAGGTTGCGGAGCGCGTACGAGATCTCCGCGCCGGCGGCGCCCCGGCCGGTGACGCGGAGGTTCTCCACGGCGAGGGCGGGTGCGGTGGGTCCGGCGACCCGGAGGTAGACGCGGGCGGCGACGGCCTGCTGCACCCCGATGCCTTGCACAGCGGTGCTGGCAGCCGGGTCCTCCAGGGCCACGATGGCTCCGGGGTGGTCCCCGGGCTCGGCGCGGTCGGGGACGGTGAGGGTGAAGCCGACGCCGACCGAGGTCCGCGCCGGGACGGTGATCCGCTCCCGTGCGAGCTTCGTCCAGGCGGCGGTGGCGGTGCGCGGCTCGTCGGGGCCGCGCAGCGCGAAGCCGCCGTCGCGGGCGGTGTTGTAGGCGTCGGCGGCGTAGAGGCGGAAGGTGCGGGGCTGATCGGTGCGGTTGGCGATGGTGACGGTGTCGGCGACGGTTCCGCCGGGGGCGGCGGAGAGGTAGAAGTAGGGCCGCTGGCCGAGGGTGTTCGCGGCGGGCAGCACGGACCACTGCCCGTTGTCGGCCGCGGCGGCCGTCCCGGCGGCGGGCGCGAGCAGGAACACGGCGGCGAGCAGGACCAGGGCGGCGGCCGCCCCCAGCCGGTGCCGGTGCGCCGTCTCCGGGGCCGACGCCGGAGCCGTCACGACAGGGTCAGGGTCAGCACCGCGGTGTAGGCGCCCGGCGCGGTGTACGGGGGGACCTGGAGGGCGACCGTCGCGTCGATCGTGAAGGCTCCCCCGACGACCGGGGCGTCCGGCGTCGACGCCAGCACCGCGCCCTCCGGTCCGACCGTGCCCGCACTGCCGGGCGTACAGACGCTCGGGCTTCCGGCGGCCGCCACGCACGAAGGGGTCCAGCTCAGGGAGGCGCCCGGGATGCGGACTCCGCCCGCGCCCGTGAAGTCGGTGACCTTTCCGATCAGCGACCAGCCCGCCGGGCCGCCCCGGGCGTCCTTGACGGTGACGGTGCCGATCCGCCCGGCCGCCGCGCCGCCGTCCCCGTACGGGACCGCGCCCAGGGTCACGGCCTCGCCCTGCTGGGTCATGCCCAGCTCGCCCGGTTCCACGACCGCCGTCACCTTCTGGGTGCCCGGAGCCGCCGGGAGGACGTCGATCACCGTGTACGCCGCCGGCCCGGAGCCCTGTCCCGCCGCCCAGGCCGCGCCCTCGTACGCCACGACGGCCGTGGTCGCCCTGTCCGTGACCGGCAGCTCCGCCAGGACCACGCCCAGCTCGTCCGCCTTCGCCCGCACCCGGTCGGCGGTCTCGGCGACGCCGGCCCGCCCGGCCACGGTGACGGCCGCGCCGGGGACGAAGCCGGTACCGGTGACCTTGACCTTGGCGCCGGGTTTCCCGGAGGCCGCGCCGAGTGCGACGGAGCGCAGGTTGGCCGTCGGGAGCGGGGTCGCGGTGAGCCGCGCGGCGACCGGTGCCCCTGCCGGGACGGGGGCGGGGATCGGGGCGGGAGTCGGTTCCGGGGTCGAGGTCGAGGTCGGAGCCGGAACCGAGGTCTGGGTCGGGTCCGGATTCGGGGCTGGGGCGGGAGTCACGGTGGTGGTAGCGGCGCAGGTCGTGTCGAGGTCCATGAGGTGGCTGGTGTGCAGGGTGTAGCCGCCCGGGGCCAAGGTGATCTCACCGGGCGCGGTGACGGTGAAGGTGCCGGTCATGGTGACGGCGGGCAGCGGATCGCCCGCCTTGACGGGGTCGTTGCGCTTGGCTCCGACGACCGTGACCTCGCCGCTCTGCGCCCCGCCGAGGACGATCCGGCCGGTCGGGGTGAGCACGTCGGCGGGGAGTTCGGCGGTGAGCGGGTTCACGGCGGGGGTCCTGGCCACCTGATAGGTCACCGTGACGATGTCGCCCACGCGCGGCGCCGGGTCGTCCACGGTGATCCGGGCGGTGGTGGGCCCGTCGGCGGGCGGCAGCCCGGCTTCCTGGGGCGGGAGGCAGTGCGTCGGGAACTCCACCTGCCCCGGGGGACCCGCAGCCGGTCCGGCCCCTTCGGCGGCGGCGGGCGGGCTCAGCGCACCTCCGGTCGCGGCCGCCAGCACCGCCATGCCGACGGCCGCCGACCACCCTCTGCTCCGCGCCGATGCCCGCACTGCCCGCCCCCTGGCTTCCCGTACCCCGACAGGGGGCCATTCACGAGCGGGCGGCGGGATAAGTCAATGCACGGACCCGGCATCAACTGATGTCCCATCAGAAGCTGTCAGGATGCATGCACGCCCTCCCCGTTCCGCCCGCCGCTCGCGCCCGCAGCCCCGTCGACGGCCTCCGTCTCCCGGAACGTCCGCCGGTAGGCCGTCGGGCTCACGCCGAGCGCCGCCTGTACGTGCTTGCGCAGCGACTGCGCGGTACCGAACCCGGCCTCCCGCGCCACCTGTTCCATCGGCAGGCCGGTCCGCTCCAGCAGCGTCCGGGCCCGCTCCACCCGCTGCCCGACGATCCATTCGCCGGGGCTGACCCCGGACTCCTCGCGGAACCTGCGCGTGAAGGTCCGTACCGACATGGCCTCCTGCCGGGCCAGGTCGGTCAGCCGCAGCGGCTCGTGCAGCCGGTCCAGCACCCACGCGCGGGCCGCGGTGGTGCTGGCCTGCTGCGGCCCGGGCACCGGCCGCTCGATGAACTGCGCCTGCCCGCCGTCGCGGTGGGGCGGTACGACGGTGCGCCGGGCCACGTCGTTGGCGACGGCCGCGCCGTGGTCGCGGCGCACGATGTACAGGCACAGGTCGATGCCGGCGGCGACTCCGGCGGAGGTCAGCACGTCCCCGTCGTCGGTGTAGAGCACGCCCGGGTCGACCAGCACGGCCGGGAAGGTCCGTTGGAAGTGCTCGGCCCAGGACCAGTGGGTGGTGGCCCGGCGGCCGTCCAGGTACCCCGCGGCGGCCAGCACATAACCACCCGTACAGATGGACACGAGACGGGTACCGGGCCTGATGTGCGCGAGGGCGGCGGCCAGTTCGGGGGTGAGCCGGCCCTCCGCGTGGACCGGCCCCAGCTCGTACGAGGCCGGGACCACCACCGTGTCGGCGGTGGCCAGCAGTTCCGGCCCGTGCCCGACCTGGATCGCGAAGTCGGCGTCCGTGGGCACCGCGCCGGGGGCGAGCCCGCAGGTGAGGATCTCGTACAGCGGCCGCCCGGCCGGATCCTTGGCCCGGCCGAAGATCCGGTGGGGGATGCCGAGCTCGAAGGGCAGCAGCCCGGCGAGGGCGAGTACGACGACACGATGCGGCCGGGGCTGGGACTGGGACTGGGACTGGGACTCCGCAGGATCCATGGCCCGATCGTATCGAAGCATGTCGGTCAGGCCACTGTCGTACGGGGTCACCTGGCCGGAAACTGTCGTCGTGACGACGCAGACAGCACCCTCGACCGCCCCGCCCGCCCCGCCCGCCCCGCCCGCCCCCAAGGCCACCGCTCACCGCATCCACCGCGCCTGGTTCGTCGCGGCCGTCACCTTCGTGACGATCATCGGCGCCGCCGCCTTCGCCTCCCTCCCCGGGCTGCTCATCGAGCCGCTGCACCAGGAGTTCGACTGGTCCCGCGGCACGATCGGCCTCGCCGTCTCCGTGAACCTCGCCCTCTACGGGCTCACCGCGCCGTTCGCGGCCGCCCTGATGGACCGTTTCGGCATCCGCCGGGTCGTGGCCGTCGCGCTGACGGTCATATCCGCCGGCTCGGTGGCCACGGTGTGGATGACCGCCTCCTGGCAGCTGGTCCTGTACTGGGGCGTCCTGGTCGGCCTGGGCAGCGGCTCGATGGCACTGGCCTTCGCCGCGACCGTGACCAACCGCTGGTTCGTCGCCCGGCGCGGCCTGGTCACCGGCATCCTGACCGCCGCCGGCGCCTCCGGTCAGCTGGTCTTCCTGCCGCTGCTGGCCTGGCTGGTGGAACACCACGGCTGGCGCCCGGCGGCGGTCACCGTCTCCCTGGCGGCCCTGGTCGTCGTGCCCTTCGTCTGGCTGCTGCTGCGCGACCACCCCGCGGACATCGGGGCCGCCCCGTACGGGGGCACGTACGCGGCCAAGCCCGCGCCCGTCCCGGGAGCCGCCCGCCGGGCGGTGACCGTGCTGTTCCGGGCGGCCCGGACCGGGCCCTTCTGGCTGCTCGCGGGCACCTTCGCGATCTGCGGAGCCTCGACGAACGGCCTGGTCAAGACCCACTTCGTGCCTTCGGCCCACGACCACGGCATGCCGGTGACGGCGGCGGCGGGACTGCTGGCGGTGATCGGCGTCTTCGACGTGATCGGCACGGTGTTCTCCGGCTGGCTGACGGACCGCTTCGACGCGCGCCGCCTCCTCGTCGTCTACTACGCGCTGCGCGGCATCTCGCTGCTCTTCCTGCCGATGCTGCTGGCCCCGTCCGTACACCCGCCGATGCTGCTCTTCATCGTCTTCTACGGCCTGGACTGGGTCGCGACCGTCCCGCCGACGATCGCCCTGTGCCGCGAGCACTACGGCGAGGACGGCGCCATCGTCTTCGGCTGGGTCCTGGCCTCGCACCAGGTGGGCGCCGCGGTGGTGGCCTTCCTGGGCGGCCTGGCCCGCGACGCCTTCGGCTCGTACGACCTCGTCTGGTACGCCTCGGGCGCGCTGTGCGCGATGGCCGCCCTGATGGCGATGGTCATCCGCCGCCGGCCCGCACCGACGGCCACCCCCGCGGAGGCGGCCGCCACCGTCTGAACCGGCCGCCCCGTCAGCCTGAACCGGCCGCCGTCAGCCTGAACGGCCGGCGTCAGCCTGAACCGGCCGCCGTCAGCCTGAACCGGCCGCCGTCAGCCACCCGCCGGAGTCGTGGACTTCAGGGTGCCGTCCGGGCCCGCCAGCAGGACCGGGGTGTCCGGGCCGCCGAGGTCGCGCACCGCCGCGCGGTCGGCTTCGGCGGGGGCGTCCGCCGCGCTGACGACCACGGCCGCCTCCAGGGACTGGGCTCCGCTGGCCACCGCCATCGCGACGGCCGTCTGGAGCGCGCTCAGCTTCAGGGAGTCCAGCGTCACCGTTCCGGCGACGTACGTACGGCCGGTCTCGTCGCGGACCGCCGCCCCTTCGGGCACCCCGTTGCGGGCCCGGGCGCTGCGCGCCAACGTGATGATCTTGATGTCTTCGGGGTCGATCCCGGTGCTGTCGGTCATGGTCCGAAGCATATGGAGCGGGGGGGGGGGGGGGGGCGCCCCCCCCCCCCCCCCCCCCGCCCCCCCCCCCCCCCCCCCCCCCCCCCCCCCCAGGGGGGGCGG
>NZ_JBHYVM010000024.1:69798-102576 GCF_042750105.1 Streptomyces sp. NPDC059443
GGCGGGCGGGGGGGGGGCCGCACGCCCCCCCGGCCGGCCCGCTCTCCCCTCCACCCCCGGTGTCCCCCCGGATCTTGGTGGCGCAGGGATAAAGCTAAGCGCCGCGTAAGTGGTTCCGGCCCCCCGAAGGTCCTGTGATCAGTGACCTTGGACCCGACCCCGATTCCACGACACGGGCCGGGACGGAACGGGCAGGGCGGGCAGGGCGGGCAGGGCGGGCCGGGCCCGCCGCGTCACGGCCGGTCGAGCCGCAGCCGCTCCGCCTTCGGCAGACCCGCGACCACCAGGTCGTACGAGTCCTCGACCAGCTCCCGGACCATCCCGTCGGGGAGCCCGCCGGGCCCGCCCACCGTGACCGTGTTCCAGTGCCGCTTGTTCATGTGCCAGCCGGGCACGATCGCTTCGTGCTCGGCCCGCAGCCGCACCGCCAGCTCCGGTTCGCACTTCAGGTTGACCTTCAGCGGGTCGGCGTCCAGCGCGCTCAGCGCGAACACCTTGCCCAGGACCTTGAAGACCGAGGTCTCCGGGTTGAAGGGGAACTCCTCCACCACGGCGTTGAAGCCGAGGCAGAACTCGCGCAGTTCGGCCGGGGTCATTCCGCCACCTCCTCGGCCGGAGCCGCGGGGGCCACCGGCTCCACGAGCACCGTCACGATCTTGTTCCGGCGCCCGGCCGGGGATTCCGCGGTCAGCCGCAGCGGCCGCCCGTCCGGCAGGTCCACCACCGCCGAGGCGCCCGCGATCGGCACCCGGCCCAGGGCCTTGGCGAGCAGCCCGCCGACCGTCTCCACGTCCTCGTCGTCGAAGGAGTCGACCTTGAACAGTTCCCCGAGGTCGGTGATGTCCAGGCGCGCGGTGACCCGGTAGCGGTCCCCGCCCAGCTCCTCCACGGGCGCGATCTCCCGGTCGTACTCGTCGGTGATCTCGCCGACGATCTCCTCCAGGATGTCCTCGATGGTCACGATGCCGGCGGTGCCGCCGTACTCGTCGATGACCACCGCCACGTGGTTGCGCACCGACTGCATCTCGCGCAGCAGGTCGCCCGCGTTCTTGGTGTCCGGCACGAAGACCGCGGGCCGTATCGCCGTGGAGACCAGATCGGTCTCCGACTCCCGGCTGACGTGCGTCTTGCGAACGAGGTCCTTCAGGTACACGATGCCGACGATGTCGTCCTCGTTCTCCCCGGTCACGGGGATGCGCGAGAATCCGGACCGCAGCGCGAGCGTGGTCGCCTGACGGATCGTCTTGTACCGCTCGATGCAGACGAGGTCGGTGCGCGGCACCATGACCTCGCGCACGAGGGTGTCGCCGAGCTCGAAGACCTGGTGCACCATCCGGCGCTCGTCGTCCTCGATGAGCGATTCCTTCTCCGCCAGGTCCACCATCGCGCGCAGCTCGGCTTCTGAGGCGAAGGGGCCCTTGCGGAAGCCCTTCCCGGGCGTGAGGGCGTTGCCGATGAGGATCAGCAGCTGCGGGATCGGCCCCATGACGCGGGCGAGCGGTACGAGGACGTACGCGGCCGCCGTCGCGGTGTTCAGGGGGTGCTGGCGGCCGATCGTACGGGGGGACACGCCCACCGCGACGAAGGACACCAGCACCATCACGGCGATGGAGACGAGCAGCGCGGTCCAGTTCTCGCCGAACTCGTCGAGGCAGACGTACGTGACGAACACGCCCGCCGCCATCTCGCAGGTGATCCGGACCAGCAGGGCGACGTTGACGTAGCGGGTGGGGTCGGCGGCGACCTGGAGCAGCTTCGCGCTTCCGCGCCGGCCCTCCCGTACGGCCTGTTCGGCGCGGAAGGTGGAGATCCGGGCGATCCCGGACTCGGCGCACGCCGCGAACCAGGCCACCACGACCAGGAGTACGGCCCCGGTGATCAGCTGTGCGTCGCCGGTCACGAGACGGTCGGGGCCGGGGACGGGCCGGTGACGCCGCGCTCTTCGCGCCAGCCGTCGACGATGGCCGCCTGGAGGCCGAACATCTCGGCCTTCTCGTCCGGCTCCTCGTGGTCGTAGCCGAGCAGGTGCAGCACCCCGTGGACGGTCAGGAGCTGGAGCTCCTCGTCCATGGAGTGCTGCGTCGGCGCTTCCTCGCCCTGCTTCTTGGCGACCTCGGGGCAGAGCACGATGTCACCGAGGAGCCCCTGCGGGGGCTCCTCCTCGTCCTTCGACGGCGGACGCAGCTCGTCCATCGGGAAGGACATGACGTCGGTGGGTCCGGGCAGGTCCATCCACTGGATGTGGAGCTGCTCCATCGCCTCCTCGTCGACGACGATGACGGAGAGCTCCGAGAGCGGGTGGATCCGCATCCGGGTGAGCGCGTAGCGGGCGATGTCGAGGATCGCCTGCTCGTCGACCTCGGTTCCGGACTCGTTGTTGACGTCGATCGACATGGTGCGCTGAGTTCTACTTCCGCTGGTAGCCGTTCCGGGACTGCTTCGCGTCCTGGCTGTCGTCGTACTTCTCGTACGCGTCGACGATACGGCCGACCAGCTTGTGCCGGACGACATCCTCGGACGTGAGCCGCGAGAAGTGGATGTCCCGGACGCCTTCGAGGATCTCCTGGACCTGGCGCAGACCGCTCTTGGCACCACCCGGCAGGTCGATCTGGGTCACGTCACCGGTGACGACGATCTTCGAGTCGAACCCGAGCCGGGTCAGGAACATCTTCATCTGCTCGGGGGTGGTGTTCTGCGCCTCGTCGAGCACGACGAAGGCCTCGTTGAGGGTGCGGCCGCGCATGTAGGCCAGCGGCGCCACCTCGATGGTGCCCGCCGCCATCAGTCGGGGGATCGAGTCCGGGTCGATCATGTCGTGCAGGGCGTCGTAGAGCGGGCGCAGGTACGGGTCGATCTTGTCGAAGAGGGTGCCGGGGAGGAATCCCAGGCGTTCGCCCGCCTCGACCGCCGGGCGGGTCAGGATGATCCGGCTGACCTGCTTGGACTGGAGCGCCTGGACCGCCTTGGCCATGGCGAGGTAGGTCTTGCCGGTACCGGCGGGGCCGATGCCGAACACGATCGTGTTCTTGTCGATCGCGTCGACGTACCGCTTCTGGTTCAGGGTCTTGGGGCGGATGGTGCGGCCGCGGCTGGAGAGGATGTTCTGGGTGAGCACCTCGGCGGGCGACTCGTCCGGGCCCTCGCCGTTGCCGCTCGACTTGAGCATGGCGATCGAGCGTTCCACTGCGTCCTCCGTCATCGGCTGCCCGGTGCGGAGCACCAGCATCATCTCGTCGAACAGGCGCTGGATCAGCACGACTTCCGCCGCCGCGCCGACCGCGCTGACCTGATTGCCCCGAACATGGATGTCGGCCTTCGGGAAGGCCTTCTCGATCACGCGCAACAGGGCGTCGCCCGAGCCGAGCACGGACACCATCGGGTGGGTGGCCGGGACGGTGAAGTGGGCGCGCGCCTGCCCCGGCGCGGGGGTCTGGGCTGTCGGTGTCTGAGTCATGGGCCGGCACTGTGGCCTGCACATACCTCCCACTGAGGGGCCTCGCCGGTCGACGGCCTCCGGATCTCCAAGCCTACGTCGCCCCCGCCGCATCCCCGAGGGGTTTTACCGGGCCACTGCGCTAGGCCGAATGCCGGAAGCCGATCGTGGGGACCGCCCGGCGCCTGCGGGCGGGGGTGGCGCCCGGCGGAACCAGATCGTCCAGGAATCCGTACCGCCCGCGCACGGCCTCCGGGGCGGTCCGCCACCAGGCGGCCACCTCCGGCCAGCCGGGGGCCGACAGCGATCCGCCGAACTCCTGCACCGACAGGGCCGCCGTCAGGCCCGCGAAGGCCAGGCGGTCCGCCAGCGGCCAGCCGGCCAGGGTGCCGGTGAGGAACCCCGCCACGTAGACGTCGCCCGCGCCGGTCGGGTCCAGGGCGTCCACCATGATCGCGGGGACCTCGGCCGTCTCCCCGGTCCGCCCGTCCACCGCGTACGAGCCCTCGGAGCCCATCGTCACCACCGCGATCGGGACCTTCTCGGCCAGCGCGCGGGCCGCCGCGCGCGGGGAGTCGGTGCGCGTGTACCGCATCGCCTCGCACGCGTTGGGCAGGAAGGCCTCGCAGTGCTCCAGGTCGGCCAGTGCCCCCAGGTCCCACTGGCCGCTCTCGTCCCAGCCCACGTCGGCGAAGATCCGCGCCCCGCTCCGGGCCGCCTCGGACACCCACGCCTCGCCGCCCCCCGGACCGAGCGAGGCCACGGCGGCGCGGGCGCGCGGCGGGCACCGCGGGAAGGGCCCGGGGCCCGCCGGGGGCGGGGCCTCGTGGCCGTGGGAGACCATCGTGCGCTCGCCCTCGTAGGCCATGGAGACCGTGACGGGGCTGTGCCAGCCGGGCACGGTCCGCGACATCGACAGGTCGATGCCCTCACCCTGTTCCAGCGCGTCCCAGCAGTACTCGCCGTAGTGGTCGTCCCCGAAGGCGGCGGCGAGCGAGGTCCGCAGCCCGAGCCGGGCCAGGGCGGCGGCCATGTTGGCGACGCCGCCGGGGCTGGAGCCCATGCCGCGCGCCCAGGACTCCGTGCCGCGCACCGGGGCCGAGTCGAGGCCGGTGAAGATGATGTCGAGGAAGACCGTTCCGGTCAGGAAGACGTCGCAGCCCGGCTCTTGGGGGTCTCGCAGCGGACCCAGCGGGTCCACGGCGGCGGTGCGGCTGTCCCGGCTGGCCCGACTGCTCACGATGTACTCCCCGTTCGGCGCGCGTTTCGCTGGAATCGGTCTTGATCGAATTATTGGCGGTTCGTCTCCGCGATGGGCCTGCGCCGCCGGAATACAGTGTGACGCAGATCACCACCCGAACGCCCTGTCCCGGGGCTCCGGGCTCTTGATAGACAGAGGCCCCGCCTCTCATGCGGAATACCTTGCTCCGCCTGCGCGCACCTGGAACACCCGTGTCGGACCACACCCCCGCGCCGCCCGCCGCCTGGCCGCTCGTCGCGCTCTTCACCGCCGGTTACGCGGCCCCGTACCTGCTGCCGACCGTCGTCGGCCGACTCGCCGCGCACCTCCCGCTGAGTCCCGCGCAGGCCGGGCTGACCGGCTCGATCCTGCTCCTCGGCTCCGCCGCCGCCGGATTCGTCCTCGCCTCGCGCATCCCGCGCCACGGGCCGCGCCCGCTCGCCCGGCTCGGGCTTGTCCTCGCCGTCCTCGGCTACGGCACGGCGGCCGCCACCACGGTGCTCCCGCTCGTCATCGCGGGCGCCGTCGTCGGCGGGTTCGGCTCCGGCACGGCCACCGCCGTGGCCGCCGCCGGGATCGCCGGGCAGCGCGACCCGCACCGCACCTCCTCGCTCGGGCTGCTGTCGGTCTCAGCGACCGCAGGGGCGCTGTACCTGACCCTGCCCCGGCTCGGCGGGGGCCACTGGCCGCCCTTCGCCGCGATCGCCCTGATCGCCCTGGCGTGCTGGCCGGCCACCGGCCGCCTCGGCGCTCCGGCCGCGCGGGGCCGGGCCGTACGGGTCCGCGGGCGGCTGCCGTACCCGCGCGCCGGGGCGGTGCTGGCCGGGGCCCTGATGCTGTGGTCCCTCGCGCAGAACGCCCTGTGGGGCGTCAGCGGCCGCATCGGCGCGCAGCAGGCGGGCCTGTCCGAGGTCACCCTCGGCATCGTCTTCGCGGCCGCGCTCGGCGCCGGGCTGCTCGGGGTCACCGCCGCCTCCGCGCTCGGCGCGCGGCTCGGCCGGGCCGTCCCGGTCGGCGTGGGCACCTCCGTCATCGCCTGCTGCGTGGTGCTGGCCTCGCACGCACACGCCCTCGGCACCTTCGCCGCCGGGGAGGTGCTGTGGAACACCTTCTACCCGGTCGTCCTCTCCTACGCCATCGGCCTCGCGGCGGCGCTGGACCCGCGCGGGCGCTGGGCCGTCCTGGTCGGCTCCGCGTCCTCCCTCGGCGTGGCCTGCGGACCCGTCGCCGGAAGCCTGCTCGCCGAAGGCCTCGGCTTCCCGGGCATGGGCCTGACCCTCGGGGTCCTGCTGCTGGCCGTGGCCGGGCCGATGGCCGCCGTCGCCCTGCACGTCGGGGGACGCCCCCTGGTCCCCGGATCGGTGCGGCGGCGCGGCGGGGCCCCCGCGGCGGTGCTCGCCGCCGGTGCGGGCGCCCCGACGGGGGACGTGCCGCGGGTGGGAGCGCCGGAGCTGGAGATCGCGGAGCTCGCCGAGATCCCCGAGCTCGCCGTACGCCGCCTGCGCCTGCCCCCGCTCCGGGTACTGCCGCTCTCCCCGGCGGCCGCCCGCCGGACCCGCGAGCAGACCCGCCGCCGGGTCCGGACCGGGGTCTAGGCCGACAAGATCCGAAAGAGACGGCCTAGGCCGGACCGGGGCCGCTCCGGAGCCGGGCTCAGGCCCGCTTCGGCACGGGAACCCGTACGAGGTCGGCGGCGATCGTCAGCTCGCCCTCGAACCCGGCCGCGCGGGCCTGGCGTTCGAACTCCGAGGGGTCGCCGTAGCGCTGCGAGAAGTGCGTCAGCACCAGGTGCCGCACGCCCGCGTCCCGCGCCACCCGGGCGGCCTGTCCGGCGGTGAGGTGCCCGTGGTCGGTGGCCAGCTGGACGTCCTCGTCGAGGAAGGTCGACTCGATGACCAGCATGTCGCAGCCCTCCGCGAGCGTCTCGACGCCCTCGCAGAGCCTGGTGTCCATCACGAAGGCGAACCGCTGCCCGGGGCGCGCCTCGCTGACCTCTTCGAGGGTGACCTCACCGAGGCGCCCCTCGCGCTGGATCCGGCCCACGTCCGGCCCCTTGATCCCGTGGTGCGCGAGCAGTTCGGGCCGTATCCGGCGCCCGTCGGGCTCGGTGATCCGGTAGCCGAAGGACTCCACCGGATGCGAGAGTCGCACCGCGTCCAGGGTGTACGCCTCCCCGCGCGCCAGGATCCCGTCCTCGGCCACCGGTTCCTCGGCCAGCTGGACGGTCTCGCGGTAGGCCGTGGCGTACCGCAGCCGGTCGAAGAACTTCTGCCCGGAGGCCGGGTAGTGGGCGGTGACGGGGTGCGGGACCCGGTCGAGGTTGATGCGCTGGATCACCCCGGCGAGGCCGAGGCTGTGGTCGCCGTGGAAGTGGGTGACGCAGATCCGGTTGATGTCGTGCGCGGCCACCCCGGCGCGCAGCATCTGGCGCTGGGTGCCCTCGCCGGGATCGAAGAGGATGCCCTCGCCGTCCCAGCGCAGCAGGTACCCGTTGTGGTTGCGGTGGCGCGTGGGCACCTGACTGGCGGTGCCCAGCACCACGAATTCCCGTACGGACACGGCTTATCCGGGGGGCCACTGGAGGCCGCGGCCGCCCAGGACGTGCAGGTGGGCGTGGAAGACGGTCTGACCCGCGCCTGCGCCGGTGTTGAAGACGACCCGGTAGCCGTGGTCGTCGATCTTCTCGTCGGCGGCGATCCGTCCGGCCTCGGTCAGTATGTCGGCGACGACCCCGGGCTCGGCGGCGGCGAGGGAGGCCGCGTCGGGGTAGTGCACCCTGGGGATGACGAGCACGTGCGTGGGCGCCTGCGGGTTGATGTCCCGGAAGGCGACGGTCGTCTCGGTCTCCCGGACGATGGTCGCCGGGATGTTCCCCGCGACGATCTTGCAGAACAGGCAGTCGGCCTGCGGTTCCCCGGCCATTGCTGAGCCTTCCGTGACGTTCGTTGATCCGTTCCGGCATCGTATCCACCGGCGGGGACCGGCGGCCGCGCCTGTGGACAACTCCGGTCCGCGACAGCCGGTCCCCCTGGGAACCGGCAGCCGTCGAGACCGGCGGCCCGTCAGGACCAGCGGCCCGTCCTGGCCAGCAGCACCGCCGCCGCCGCGGTGCCGGCCGTGGAGGTGCGCAGCACCGAGGGGCCCAGCCGGTACGGGAGCGCCCCGGCCGCCGCGAAGGCGGCGAGCTCGTCCGGGGAGACCCCGCCCTCGGGGCCGACCACCAGGACGATGGAGCCCGCGGCGGGCAGTTCCGCGGTGGCCAGGGCGCCGGAAGGTGCGTCCCGGTCCTCGTGCAGGACCACCGCGAGGTCGGCCTCGGCGAGCAGCGCCGCGACCTGCTTGGTGGACAGCGCCTCGGCGACCTCGGGGAAGCGGACCCGGCGGGACTGCTTGCCCGCCTCGCGGGCGGTGGCCCGCCACTTCGCGAGGGACTTGGCGCCCCGGTCCCCGCGCCACTGGGTGATGCAGCGCGAGGCCTGCCAGGGCACGATCGCGTCGACGCCGGTCTCCGTCATGGTCTCGACGGCGACCTCGCCCCGGTCGCCCTTGGGCAGGGCCTGGACGACGGTGATCCGCACGGCCGGCTCCGCCTCCTCGAAGACCCCGCTCACCGAGACGACCAGGCGGTCCTTGCCCTCGGCCGCCTTCACCACGGCCTCGGCCCAGCCGCCCCGGCCGTCGGCCAGGACGACGGCCTCGCCCGGGGTCAGCCGCTTCACGGACACTGCGTGCCGGCCCTCGGGGCCGTCCAGCACGAACTCCGGCCCCGCGGGGACCTTTTCGACCACGAACACGGGGGCGGTCATGACGCACTCCTCATCTGCATTGCCTTCAACACGTTCTGGGCCGCGGCGAGTTCCGCCGCGAGCACTTCCACCAGTTCCCCGGCCGGCAGCGCCCGCGCCAGCCGGTGCCCCTGGCCCGCCCACAGGGCCATGCCCTGCGGGTCCCCGGCCGCGGCGGCCGCCTTGCGCAGCGGCGAGGTCAGGTGGTGGATCTGCGGGTAGGCGGCCGGGGCGTAGGGCCCGTGCTCGCGCATGAACCGGTTGACCAGCCCGCGGGCCGGGCGCCCCGAGAAGGCCCGGGTCATCTCGGTCCGGACGAACAGCGGGTCGGTCAGCGCCGTCTTGTGCAGGGGGTCCGCGCCGGACTCGGGACAGACCAGGAAGGCCGTGCCGAGCTGCGCCGCCTCCGCTCCCGCCGCCAGCAGCGCGGCGATCTGCGAGCCGCGCATCAGGCCGCCCGCCGCGATGATCGGGAGGGCCACGGTCTCCCGTACCTGCGCCACGAGCGCGAGGAGTCCGAGCCCGGCCGTGCCGTCGGCCTGCGGGTCGTCGCGGTGGGTGCCCTGGTGGCCGCCCGCCTCCATGCCCTGGACGCAGACGGCGTCGGCGCCGGCCGCCTGCGCGGCCCGGGCCTCCTCGACGGAGGTGACGGTCGCGATCGTGTACGTACCGACCTTGCGCAGGCAGGTGAAGGCCGCGGGGGAAGGCAGGCCGAAGGTGAAGGAGACCACCGGGACGGGGTCTTCGAGGAGAATGGCGAGTTTCGCGTCGTAGCCGTCGTCACACGTGCCGATGATGTCCTCTTCGGCGAGCGAGATCTCGTACCAGCTGGCCTCGCCGGCGAGCTGGCCGCGGTACACCTCCACGGCGGCCGGGTCCACGTAACCGGTCTGCGGCATGAAGAGGTTGACGCCGAAGGGGCGCCGGGTCAGCGCTCGCAGCCGCTTGATCTCCTGGAACATGCCGTCGGCCGTCTTGTAACCGCCGGCCAGGAACCCCAGCCCGCCCGCCTCGCACACCGCGGCGGCGAGCGGCGGACAGGACGCGCCGCCCGCCATGGGCGCCTGCACGATCGGGTACGCGAACAGACCGTTCGGTGCGGAGGACATGGACTGCATCGTGCCATGTCCCGCTCAGGGGACCGAATCACGGCATTCGCCTGGCATAGTCCGCTTCACCGGGTTGTCGAAAACGCGTCGGCGGCATGCTCGGCGGCATGCGACGAGCCCGGTCCGGGGCATCCCCGGACCGGGCTCGCAGTGGTTCTCTCACGGGTTCCCGCCGTACCTGCCGTACGGGTTCCCGCGCGGGGCTCAGCGCCCGTTGAAGGCGTCCTTCAGTCGGCTGAACAGCCCCTGCTGACCCGGCGCGAACTGGCCGAGCGGCCGCTCCTCGCCGCGCAGCTTCGCCAGCTGGCGCAGCAGGTCCTCCTGCGCCGCGTCCAGCTTGGCGGGGGTGGTGACCTCGACGTGGACGATGAGGTCGCCGCGCCCGTTGCCGCGCAGGTGCGTGACGCCCCGGCCGTGCAGCGGGATCGCCTGCCCGGACTGGGTACCGGGCCGAATGTCGATCTCCTCCAGGCCGTCCAGCGTCTCCAGCGGGCACTTGGTGCCCAGGGCCGCCGCGGTCATCGGGATGGTGACCGTGCAGTGCAGGTCGTCCCCGCGCCGCTGGAAGGTCGGGTGCGGCAGCTCGTGGATCTCCACGTACAGGTCGCCGGCGGGGCCGCCGCCGGGGCCGACCTCGCCCTCGCCCGCGAGCTGGATCCGGGTGCCGTTCTCGACGCCCGCCGGGATCTTGACCGTGAGGCTGCGGCGGGAGCGGACCCGGCCGTCGCCCGCGCACTCGGGGCAAGGAGTCGGGACCACGGTGCCGAAGCCCTGGCACTGCGGGCAGGGGCGCGAGGTCATGACCTGGCCCAGGAAGGACCGGGTGACCTGCGAGACCTCACCGCGGCCGCGGCACATGTCACACGTCTGCGCCGAGGTGCCGGGGGCGGCGCCTTCACCGGAGCAGGTGGTGCAGACGACGGCCGTGTCGACCTGGATGTCCTTGGTCGTGCCGAAGGCGGCCTCGTCCAGCTCCAGGTCGAGGCGGATCATGGCGTCCTGGCCGCGGCGGGTCCGCGAGCGCGGTCCGCGCTGCTGGGACTGGCCGAAGAAGGCGTCCATGATGTCGGAGAAGTTGCCGAAGCCACCCGCACCGAATCCGCCCGCGCCGCCGCCACCGCCCGAGGAGGACAGCGGGTCGCCGCCGAGGTCGAAGACCTGCTTCTTCTGCGGGTCCGAGAGCACCTCGTACGCGGCGTTGATCTCCTTGAAGCGCTCCTGCGTCTTCGGGTCCGGATTCACATCCGGGTGGAGTTCACGCGCGAGGCGGCGGAAGGCCTTCTTGATCTCGTCCTGCGATGCGTCGCGGCGCACGCCGAGAACGGCGTAGTAGTCCGTGGCCACTTACGACTCCGCCAGGATCTGTCCGACGTAACGTGCCACTGCGCGTACCGCTCCCATCGTTCCGGGGTAGTCCATGCGGGTCGGTCCGACCACGCCGAGTTTGGCGACTGCTTCGCCGCCCGAACCGTAGCCGACCGAGACGACGGACGTGGAGTTCAGTCCCTCGTAGGCATTCTCATGCCCGATCTTTACGGCCATTCCCGACTCGTTGGCCTCGCCCAGCAGCTTGAGGAGCACGACCTGCTCCTCCAGCGCTTCGAGCACCGGCCTGATCGTCAGGGGAAAATCATGTCCGAAACGGGTGAGGTTGGCGGTGCCGCCGATCATCAGCCGCTCCTCCGCCTCCTCCACCAGCGTTTCGAGGAGGGTGTCGAGGACGGCCTTGACCGTCGCCCTGTCCTCGGAGTCGAAGGACTCCGGAAGGTCCTGCACCAGCGGCGGCACGTCGGTGAACCGGCGGCCGACCACCCGGCTGTTGAGGCGGGCCCGCAGATCGGCCAGCGAGGTGTCCGAGAAGGGGGTCTGGCAGTCCACCAGCCGCTGCTCGACCCGGCCCGTGTCCGTGATCAGTACGAGCATCAGGCGCGCGGGAGCGAGCGAGAGCAGCTCCACGTGCCGGACGGTCGACCGGGTCAGGCTCGGGTACTGGACGACGGCGACCTGCCGGGTCAGCTGCGCGAGCAGCCGCACGGTCCGGCCGACGACGTCGTCGAGGTCCACGGCCCCGTCGAGGAAGTTCTGGATGGCCCGGCGTTCGGGCGTCGACAGCGGTTTGACCCCCGCCAGCCTGTCGACGAAGAGGCGGTAGCCCTTGTCGGTGGGGATCCGGCCGGCGCTGGTGTGGGGCTGGGCGATGTAGCCCTCTTCCTCCAGCACGGCCATGTCGTTGCGCACGGTCGCGGGCGAGACGCCGAGCCGGTGCCGCTCCGTGAGCGCCTTGGAGCCGACCGGCTCCTCCGTCCCGACGTAGTCCTGGACGATGGCGCGCAGCACTTCGAGTCTGCGTTCGCTGAGCATCGCGCACACCTCCGTCGTCTTCTTCGTCCGCGGCTCGGATCGCCGCCGGTCCGTTGCCGGGCTACTGCCGGCCCACTGCCGGTTTGCTGTCGATTTGCTGGCACTCTGCGCATTCGAGTGCCAGAGATCCCCCGGTCAGTGTACGGCGGGGTGGTGCACCCCTAGCAAGGGCGGCCCGCCAAGGTAGCGTCGCGGCATGGACGTGCGTTGGGAAGAGGCGGGCTGGGAACGGCTCACCGAACGGGCCGGCCGGCTGCGGCTGCCGGTGTGGGACTGCACGGTGGGACTGGTGGTTGGCGACGATTCCGCCCTTCTGATCGACCCGGGATCTTCCGTGCGGGAGGGCTCGCGGGTGCGGGCCGAAGCGGAGCGGCTGGCGGGCCGGCGCGTGACCCATATCGCATTCACACACGGACATTTCGACCACGTACTGGGCGGATCGGTGTTCGCCGGGGCCGAGGTCTACGGTCCCGTCGGGCTGGACGGCCTGCTGTCCGTCAGCCACGACGACCTGCGGGCCGACGCGGTCCGCCACGGCCTGGCGGCGGCCGAGGCCGCCGAGGCGGTGGAACTGCTGGTGGTGCCCCGGCACCTGGTGTCGGGCGAGTGGACGCTCGACCTGGGCGGGGTGCAGGTGCTGCTGGCGAACGTGGGCCCCGGGCACACCCGGCACGATCTGGCCGCCTTCGTCCCCGGAACCCGCGAGGTGGTCTTCTGCGGCGACCTGGTCGAGGAATCGGGCGAACCCCAGGCGGGTCCGGACGCCGTGCCCCGCCAGTGGCCGGCCGCGATCGACCGGCTGCTCGCGCTGGGCGGGGAGGACGCGCTGTACGTGCCGGGTCACGGAGCGGTGGTGGACGCGGCTTTCGTCCGTGCGCAACGCGACACACTGGCGGCCCGCTTCGGCGTGTCGAACGCCTGAGGCCGCCCGCTCTCCTACCCTCGACCGGATGCGTGAGTACTCCCCCGACCTGACCCCGCAGTGGAAGCGTGCCAAGCCCGTTCCGGAGGTGCCTGCCGACCCCGGCCTCGTGGTCGAGGTGGCCGGCAGCGACTTCTGCGGCGCTGTGGTGGCCTGCGAGGCGGGCACGGTGGCCCTGGAGGACCGCTTCGGCAAGCGCCGGGTGTTCCCGCTGGAGCCCCGCGGATTCCTCCTGGACGGCGCGGTGGTTACCCTGACCCGCCCGGCCCGGGGCCCGGCCGCCCCGGCCCGTACGGCCTCGGGCTCCATCGCCGTCCCCGGCGCGCGGGCCCGGGTGGCCCGGGCGGGCCGGATCTACGTCGAGGGCCGCCACGACGCCGAGCTGGTGGAACGGGTCTGGGGCGACGACCTGCGGATCGAGGGCGTGGTCGTGGAGTACCTGGAGGGCATCGACGACCTCCCGGCGGTGGTGGCGGAGTTCGCCCCGGCCGCCGACGCCCGGCTGGGCGTCCTGGTGGACCACCTGGTCCCGGGTTCCAAGGAGTCCCGCATCGCGGCCGCCGTCACCTCCCCGCACGTCCTGATCGTGGGCCACCCCTACGTGGACGTGTGGCAGGCGGTGAAACCGTCCGCGCTCTCCATCCCGGCCTGGCCGGTGATCCCGCGCGGGGAGGACTGGAAGACGGGCGTCTGCCGGGCCCTGGGCTGGCCGGAGAACACCGGCGCCGCCTGGCAGCACATCCTGTCGCGCGTGACCTCGTACAAGGACCTGGAGCCCACCCTGCTCGGCGCGGTGGAACACCTGATCGACCACGTCACGGCTTAGGCCTTTCAGCCCGTCCGGCGTTTGAGGACCGGGTCCGGGCGGAGCCCGGGGAACGGTGGAAGGGTGGGTAGGGGACAAGCCCCGCAGGGCCAGCCCCACCCCACGCGCTCAGTCGACCAGGTCCCGGACCACCGCGTCGGCCAGCAACCGCCCGCGCAGGGTCAGCACGGCCCGCCCGGCCTCGTAGGGCGCGGGTTCCAGCAGTCCGTCCGCCAGGGCCCGGCGGGAAGCCGTAAGCCCCGCCGGCGCCAGCAGCGACAGCGGACAGCCGTCCACCAGCCGCAGCTCCAGCAGGATCCGCTCCACCCGCCGGTCCTCGTCGGACAGCAGCTCCCGCCCCGCGCCCGGGGAGCGTCCCTCGGCCAGGGCGGCGGCGTAGGCGCCCGGGTGCTTCACGTTCCACCAGCGCACCCCGCCCACGTGCGAGTGGGCTCCGGGTCCGGCGCCCCACCAGTCGGCTCCGCGCCAGTACAGCTCGTTGTGCAGGCAGCGCCCGGCCTGCGTGGTGGCCCAGTTCGACACCTCGTACCAGGAGTACCCGGCCTCGGCCATGACCGAGTCGAGGATCAGGTACCGGTCCGCGTGCACGTCGTCGTCGGTCATCGGGACCTCGCCCCGGCGGATCCGCCGCGCCAGCTGGGTCCCTTCCTCCACGATCAGCGCGTACGCCGACACGTGGTCCGGGCCCGCCCCGATCGCGGCGGCCAGGGACTCCCGCCAGTCCTCGTCGGACTCCCCCGGGGTCCCGTAGATCAGGTCCAGGTTCACGTGCTCGAAGCCCGCCGCGCGGGCCTCCGCGACGCAGGCCTCGGGCCGGCCGGGCGTGTGGGTGCGGTCCAGCACCTTCAGGACGTGCTGCTTCGCGCTCTGCATGCCGAAGGAGATCCGGTTGAAACCGCCGGCCCGCAGCTCCGCCAGGTACTCCGGGTTCACCGACTCCGGATTGGCCTCGGTGGTGACCTCGGCGTCCTCGGCCAGTCCGAACTCCTCCCGGATCGCCGCGAGCATCCGTACGAGGTCCCCGGCTGGCAGCAGCGTGGGCGTGCCGCCGCCCACGAAGACGGTCCGCACCGGGCGGGGGTCGTCCCCGAGCACCTTCCGCGCCAGCCTGACCTCGTCGATCAGGGTGTCGGCGTAGTTCTCCCGGGAGGCGAGCACGCCTCCGGTGCCCCGCAGCTCGGTGGCCGTGTAGGTGTTGAAGTCGCAGTACCCGCAGCGCGTGGCGCAGTACGGGACGTGCAGGTAGAACCCGAGCGGCCGGTCCCCGGCGCCCGCCAGGGCGTGCGGCGGCAGCGAGCCGTCTTCGGGCATGGGTTCACCGTCGGGCAGTGCGGAAGGCATGCACCCATCATCCCGCAACCGTCGCCGGGCCGGTCCCGCGCACAGCGCGCCCCACCACCGGCGGGGCGGTCCTCCGCCCCGCCGGTGGTGCTACGCCTCGCGCGAGCCCTCGTACATCTCCTCGATCAGGTGCTTGAACTCACGCTCGACGACCGGCCGCTTCAGCTTGAGGCTGGGGGTGAGGTCGCCGTGTTCGACGTCGAGGTCGCGCGGGAGGAGCCGGAACTTCTTGACCGTCTGCCAGCGCTGGAGGCCCTCGTTGAGGGTCTGGACGTAGGTCTCGATGAGCCGGGTGGTCTCGGCCGCCGCCAGGACCTGCGCGTACGTCTTGCCCTCCAGGCCGTTCTCGGCGGCCCAGACCAGGATGGAGGGCTCGTCGAGGGCGATGAGGGCGGAGCAGAAGTTCCGGTCGGCGCCGTGCACGACGATGCTGGAGACGTAGGGGCAGATCGCCTTGAACTGGCCTTCGATCTCCGCCGGGGCGACGTACTTGCCGCCCGAGGTCTTGATCAGGTCCTTCTTGCGGTCGGTGATGCGCAGGTAGCCGTCCGGGGACAGCTCCCCGATGTCTCCCGTGTGCAGCCAGCCGTCGGCCTCCAGGACCTCGGAGGTCTTCTCGGGCTGCCGGTGGTAGCCCTGCATGATGCCGGGGCCGCGCAGGAGGACCTCGCCGTCGTCGGCGATGCGGACCTCGGTGCCGGGGAGCGGCTTGCCGACGGTGCCGGTGCGGTAGGCCTCGCCGGGGTTGACGAAGGAGGCGGCGCTGGACTCGGTGAGTCCGTAGCCCTCCAGGATGTGGATGCCCGCGCCGGAGAAGAAGTACCCGATCTCGGGGGCGAGGGCGGAGGCGCCGGAGACGGCGGCGCGCAGGTTGCCGCCGAAGGCCTCGCGGAGCTTGGAGTAGACGAGCGCGTCGGCGATCTTGTGCTTGGTGGCGAGGCCGAAGGGGGCGCTCGCGCTGCCGGTGCGGCGGAAGTTGTCCTGGGTGACCTTGGCGTACTCGCGGGCCACGCCCACGGACCACTTGAAGATCTTGTACTTGGCCCCGCCGCCGGCCCTGGCCTTGGCGGCGACCCCGTTGTAGACCTTCTCGAAGATGCGCGGAACGGCCGCCATGTACGTCGGCTGGACGATCGGCAGGTTTTCGATGATCTTGTCGATGCGACCGTCGACGGCGGTGACGTGCCCCACCTCGATCTGGCCCGAGGTGAGCACCTTGCCGAAGACGTGCGCGAGGGGCAGCCAGAGGTACTGGACGTCGTCCTTGGTGATCAGGCCGGTGGCGACGGTGGCCTTGGCCATGTAGGACCAGTTGTCGTGCGGCAGCCGCACGCCCTTGGGGCGGCCGGTGGTGCCCGAGGTGTAGATGAGGGTGGCGAGCTGCTCGGCGGTGATGGCCGCGATCCGCTCCTTGACCACCTCGGGGTGCTTGGCGAGGTACTCCTTGCCGCGCGCCTCCAGGTCGGCGAGGGAGAGCACCCAGCCCTCCGGGTCGCCCTCGGCGGACACCGCGTCGGCTGCCTCCAGGACCACCACGTGGGCGAGCTCGGGCAGGTCGGCCCGGCGCTCACGGGCCTTGGCCAGCTGCTTGCCGTCCTCGGCGATCAGGATCCGGCTCTCCGAGTCGGCGAGGATGAAGGCCGACTCCTCGGCGTTCGTGCTCGGGTAGATCGTGGTGACGGCGCCGCCGGCGCACATCACGCCGAGGTCGGCGAGGATCCACTCCACCCGGGTGTTGGAGGCCAGCGCGACGCGCTGCTCCGGCTGGATCCCGAGCTCGATGATTCCGGCCGCGATGGCGAAGACCCGTTCGGCGGCCTGCCCCCAACTGAGGGACTTCCAGTCGTCCGGACCGCCCTTCCCGTCGGCGGCGGGGACCGGATAGCGGTAGGCCTCGGCGTTCGGCGTGGCGGCGACACGCTCCAGGAAGAGGGTCGCCACGGTGGGCGGACGGTTCTCGATCAAGGTCTGTGTGTCGCTCACGGACATCCTCCGGACCACGCGGCAGGGCCTGTTCATCACAGGGGCGGACTGACTGAGTGGTGGGTCAGGGTGGGTGGCTGAGTCAGGGCTTGGCGGTGCCCGGCCAAAAAAACTGGCGAGTAACCAACGAGCAGTGATCAGACTAGGGGCCCTCCGCCTGGCGCGTAAGAGCCCTTGGGGCGCCGATTCATAACGAAACAGGCCCCCGCGCCGGAGCACGGGGGCCTGTCTGGTCTACGGCGGCTACTTCTTCTTGCCGCCGGACTCGTCGCTGGAGAGGACGGCGATGAAGGCCTCCTGCGGGACCTCCACGGAGCCGACCATCTTCATGCGCTTCTTGCCTTCCTTCTGCTTCTCCAGCAGCTTCCGCTTACGGGAGATGTCACCGCCGTAGCACTTGGCGAGGACGTCCTTGCGGATCGCGCGGATGGTCTCGCGGGCGATGACGCGCGAGCCGATGGCCGCCTGGATCGGGATCTCGAAGGCCTGCCGCGGGATGAGCTCGCGCAGCTTGGCGACCAGGCGCACACCGTAGGCGTACGCGGCGTCCTTGTGCGTCACGGCGGAGAAGGCGTCGACCTTGTCGCCGTGCAGCAGGATGTCGACCTTGACCAGGCCGGAGGCCTGCTCGCCGGTGGGCTCGTAGTCGAGGGAGGCGTAACCGCGGGTCTTGGACTTCAGCTGGTCGAAGAAGTCGAAGACGATCTCCGCGAGGGGGAGGGTGTAGCGGATCTCGACCCGGTCCTCGGAGAGGTAGTCCATCCCGAGGAGCGTGCCGCGGCGCTGCTGGCAGAGCTCCATGATCGCGCCGATGAACTCGGAGGGCGCGAGCAGGGTGGCCCGTACGACCGGCTCGAAGACGTCCTTGATCTTGCCTTCGGGGAACTCGCTCGGGTTGGTGACGGTGACCTCCTTGCCGTCCTCCAGGACGACGCGGTAGACCACGTTGGGCGCGGTGGCGATCAGGTCGAGGCCGAACTCGCGCTCCAGGCGCTCGCGGACCACGTCCAGGTGGAGCAGGCCGAGGAAGCCGACGCGGAAGCCGAAGCCCAGCGCCGCCGAGGTCTCCGGCTCGTAGACCAGCGCGGCGTCGTTGAGCTGGAGCTTGTCCAGGGCCTCGCGCAGGTCGGGATAGTCCGAGCCGTCGAGCGGGTACAGGCCCGAGAAGACCATCGGGCGCGGGTCCTTGTAGCCGCCGAGGGCCTCGGTCGCGCCGTTGTTCAGGCTGGTGATGGTGTCACCGACCTTGGACTGACGGACGTCCTTCACGCCGGTGATGATGTAGCCCACTTCTCCGACGCCGAGGCCGTCGGAGGGGGTCATCTCCGGGGAGGAGACACCGATCTCCAGCAGCTCGTGCGTGGCGCCGGTGGACATCATCCGGATGCGCTCGCGCTTGTTGAGCTGGCCGTCGACCACACGGACGTAGGTGACGACGCCGCGGTACGAGTCGTAGACCGAGTCGAAGATCATCGCGCGGGCCGGGGAGTCCTTCGGGCCGACCGGGGCCGGGACCGTGGCGACGATCTTGTCGAGCAGCGCGTCCACGCCGACACCGGTCTTCGCCGAGACGCGCAGGACGTCCTCGGGCTGGCAGCCGACCAGGTTCGCGAGCTCCTCGGCGAACTTCTCCGGCTGGGCGGCCGGCAGGTCGATCTTGTTCAGGACCGGGACGATCGCCAGGTCCTTCTCCATCGCCAGGTACAGGTTGGCGAGGGTCTGCGCCTCGATGCCCTGGGCGGCGTCCACCAGCAGGACCGTGCCCTCGCAGGCGGCGAGCGAGCGCGAGACCTCGTACGTGAAGTCGACGTGCCCGGGGGTGTCGATCATGTTGAGGATGTGGGTGCTGCCCTGGCCCTCGCCCACGGTGGGCGCCCACGGCAGTCGCACCGCCTGGGACTTGATCGTGATTCCGCGCTCACGCTCGATGTCCATGCGGTCGAGGTACTGGGCGCGCATCTGCCGCGAGTCCACCACGCCGGTGAGCTGGAGCATCCGGTCGGCGAGGGTCGACTTGCCGTGGTCGATGTGCGCGATGATGCAGAAATTGCGGATCAGCGCCGGGTCGGTACGGCTCGGCTCGGGCACGTGGCTGGGGATCGCGGGCACGCAGTGTCCTGATTCTCGGGTCTCAGTCGGAACGAAGTGGTGAGCGTCGGTCTGCGCGAAGTCGGATCTGTACGCAGGCTTCCATGGTCCCATGGACTGGGCAGTGCGCTCGGTTTGGGCCGGTCGGAGCGCGCCTGGTAGCCTGAGCAGCTGTGTCTCGTATGCCCTCTAAGCTTCCGGGACACAAATCCGAAGATCAAATCTCTGAACCTGCAAAGGCTCTTTCGTGGCGAACATCAAGTCCCAGATCAAGCGGAACAAGACGAACGAGAAGGCGCGCCTGCGCAACAAGGCCGTCAAGTCCTCGCTCAAGACCGCGATCCGCAAGGCCCGCGAGGCCGTCGCCGCCGGTGACGTCGAGAAGGCCACCGTGGCTTCTCGCGCCGCCGCGCGTGCACTCGACAAGGCTGTCTCGAAGGGTGTCATCCACAAGAACGCCGCCGCCAACAAGAAGTCGGCGCTGGCGATCAAGGCTGCCTCCCTCCAGGGCTGAGCTCCTGATGTGATCGCCGGGTAGGGATCCAGCGGGCCCTCTCTCCCGCTCCCGACCGGCACCCCGCGCCGCACACGAAGCGTTCGCCACGCGGGTGCGGCGCAACCCAAGCAATACCGAAGGCCCCGGCCACCACCCTTCCCCAGGGTGGCGGCCGGGGCCTTCGCGTTGTTCGGGGCTGCCGGCCGCTGGGGCTAGCCGCCGGGGTCGCGCTACCCGGCGACGGCGACCGCGGCGAGGACGGTGGCCGTGAGCGCCTCCGGTGCCTCCTCGGCGGACATCCGGCCGGCCTGGACCTCGGCGGCGGCCGCGTGGACGAGGCTGTAGACGACCGTGACCAGCCAGTCGGCGGACAGGTCGGAGCGCACCTCGCCACTCTCCCGGCCGCGACCGATCAGGCGCCGTACGGGGGCGAGGACCCGGTCGTGGCGTTCGCGCAGCCGCTCGGGCGGGAGGGCCGCGGAAACCGCGGCGAAGACGGCGGAGTGCCGGTCCAGCAGCCGCCACGAGCTGTGGATGAGCCACGCGAGCCCTTCTTCGACGGTGCCGGTTTCGCCGTCGAGCGCCTCAAGGGCGGCCGCGGACTCGGTGACCGCCCGGTCGAGGGCGGCGTCGAGAAGTGCCTCGCGGGTCGGGAAGTGCGAGTAGAGCGTGACACGGCTGACCCCGGCGGCGCGGGCGATGGCGGCCATGCTCGCCTGCGGGTCGGCGAGGAAACAGTCCAGGCCGGCGTCGACGATCGCGGCGGTGTTGCGCTCGGCGTCGGCGCGGCGGGGGCGGGGTGCGTCGGGGACCATGAGGTCAAACTTAACACCGGTGTTCATATTTCCTCGGCGAAGCCGCATACTCGGATCTCAGATCCTTAACACCTCCGTTAACTTTAGGAGCGGCTTCGTCATGCCTCCGAACGCCCCGCACCACGCGTCGCTCGACGCCCCGCACCACGCCGAGCGTCCTCATCCGCACCGGTGGCGGCTGCTCACCCTGCTCGGCCTGGCCCAGTTCATGCTGATCGCCGACGTCACCGTCGTGAACGTCGCACTGCCCGCCATCAGCGGCGACCTCGCCCTCTCCGGATCCGGACCCGGCTGGGTCGTCACGGCGTACACCCTCTTCTTCGGCGCCCTGCTGATGGCCGGCGGGCGGCTGGCGGACCGGTTCGGGGCGCTGCGGGTGTTCCTGGCCGGGCTCACCCTCTTCACGGCCGCCTCGGCGGCCTCCGGACTCGCGACGGACGCGGCCACCCTCATCGCGGCGCGCTCCACGCAGGGCGTCGGCGCGGCGCTGCTCTCCCCGGCGGCCATGGCCCTGGTCACGGCGCTGTTCCAGGGCCCGGCCCGGCACCGCGCCCTCGGCGTCTGGGCGGCGATCGGCGGCGCGGGCGCGGCCATCGGGGTGCTGCTCGGCGGAATCCTCGCCGCCGGGCCCGGCTGGCGTTGGATCTTCTACGTCAACCTGCCCGTCGGGACGCTCGCCCTCCTCGGCGTCCCGCTGGCACTAGGCCGATCGCTGCGCACCTCCGGCGGTCCGGTGACCGGCGCCCGGGTCCAGGTGAACGTGCCGGGAGTCCTCCTCCTGACCCTGGCCTCGGCCGCGCTCGTCTACGGGCTGGCCGAACGCTCCTGGTCCTGGTCGGCCGGGGCCCTGGCCGCGGGGGTGCTCCTCGCGGTGACCGAGCGCCGTTCGCGCAACCCGGTCATGCCCCACGCCATGCCGGGCCGCCGGAACCTGCTGGGCGGCGGCACGGTGATGCTGGGCGCGGCGGGCCTCCTCGTGACGGGGTTCTACCTGAGCTCCCTGCACATCCAGGGCTCCCTCGGGCGGAGCCCCCTGGTCACCGGCCTGGCCTTCCTCCCCGCGGCGGTGGCCGTCACGGCGGGCGCACACCTCGGCTCCCGGCTGGTCCCCCGCTTCGGCTGGCGTCCGGTCGGCGCGGCTTCCTTCGCCCTGGCCGCGGCGGGCGCGGCCGTGACCTCCCTCGGCGGCCTCTGGACGGGTCTGGTCCCCGGCTTCGCCCTGCTGGCCCTCGGACTCGGCGCGGCGTTCGTCTGCGCCACGACCTCGGCCTTCTCCGAAGTGGCCCCGGACCACACCGGCCTGGCCTCCGGGCTGGTCGGCACCTCGCACGAACTGGGCGCGGCCATCGGCATCGCCGCCCTCGCCCAGGGCAGCTTCACCACGCTCGCCCTCCCGGCCCTGGCCCTCGCCCTGGCCGCTCCCCTGCTCCTCCCCCACGGCCGCCCGGACGCCTCTTCCTCCCACGCTATGGCCCATTGACCCCGGACCTGACCGGCAAGATCCGAAAGGAACGGCCTAGCCGCGCGGGCGGCGGGCGGCGCGCGCAACCGCCACCACGGCCTTCTCCAGCGCGTACTCCGGGTCGTCGCCCCCGCCCTTGACGCCCGCGTCGGCCGCCGCCACCGCGAGCAGGGCGTCCGCGACTCCGTCCGCCGACCATCCCCGCATCTGCTGCCGGACCCGGTCGATCTTCCACGGCGGCATGCCGAGATCGCGTGCGAGATCACCGGGACGGGCCCCGCGCGGGGCCGAGGCGAGCTTTCCGATCGCCCGCACCGCCTGGGCCAGCGCGCTGGTGATCAGGACCGGCGCCACCCCGGTGGACAGGGACCAGCGCAGGGCCTCCAGCGCCTCGGCCGCCCGGCCCTCGACCGCCCGGTCGGCGACCGTGAAGCTCGAAGCCTCGGCCCGGCCGGTGTAGTAGCGGCCGACCACGGCCTCGTCGATCGTGCCCTCGACGTCCGCGCACAGCTGCGCCGCCGCGCTCGCCAGCTCCCGCAGATCGCTCCCGATCGCGTCGACCAGCGTCTGGCAGGCCTCCGGGGTCGCGGATCGACCCAGCGTGCGGAACTCGCCGCGCACGAACGACAGCCGGTCCGCCGGCTTCGTCATCTTCGGGCAGGCGACCTCCCGGGCGCCGGCCTTGCGCGCCGCGTCGAGCAGGCCCTTGCCCTTGACCCCGCCGGCGTGCAGCAGGACGAGGCTGATCTCCTCGTACGGCGCGTCGAGGTACGCCTTGACTTCCTTGACCGTGTCCGCCGACAGGTCCTGCGCGTTGCGGACGACCAGCACCTTGCGCTCCGAGAAGAGCGAGGGGCTGGTCAGCTCGGCCAGCGTGCCGGGCTGGAGCTGATCGGAGGCGAGATCGCGCACGTCGGTGTCGGCGTCGGCGGCCCGGGCCGCCAGCAGCACCTCCCGTACGGCGCGGTCGAGCAGCAGGTCCTCCTGCCCCACCGCGAGGGTGATGGGGGCAAGCGGATCGTCGGTGGAATTCTTCCTGGTGGCCATCGGATCCAGCATCCCACGCCGCACCGACAGCCCCTCGCTCCGCGGTCCCCTCCCCGTGCCGGAGAATGACCGGGTGAACGTGCGACATGTACTGGTCCTGCCCGACCGCGACTCCGCCGAAGAGGTGGCCCGGGAGCTGGTCGACCGCTTCGGCCTGCCGGAGGAACCGCAGTTGGTCCGCGACGCCCTGGCGGGCGAGGACGACGCCGAGGACGCCCAGTGGCTGGTGGTGGTCGAGGACCCCCGCGAAGGGCTCGACCCCACCGCCCTGGACGATCTGGCCGCCGAGTACGACGGCTGGCTCGAAGCCCCGTAGGACCCCGGCGCCCCCTGGTCAGGCCTTGTGCACGACCTGGATGTCCAGCGTCACTTCCACGCTCGAACCGATCGCCGCGATCCCGTGCGCCAGCATCGACTGCCAGTTCAGCGTGAAGTCCTCCCGGTGCAGCTCGGCCGTGGCCCGGCAGGCCGCCCGCGGTTCGCCCTCCATCCCCGCTCCCAGGCCCAGGTACTGGGTGTCCAGGGTCACGGACCGGCTGACCCCGTGGAGGGTCAGCGCGCCCGCCACGGACCACCGGCTGCCGATCCGGTGGATGAACCGCTCGCTGTAGAACTCCACGGTCGGGTGGCGGGCAGCGTCCAGGAAGTCCGCGGAGCGCAGGTGGTCGTCCCGCATCCGCAGTCCGGTGTCGATGCTCGCCGCGTCGATGATCACGTGCATGGAGGAGTCCTCCATGCGGTCGGCTATCCGCACCGCGCCGGCGAAGGTGTTGAACCGGCCGTTGATCCGGGCGAGGCCGATGTGCCGGGCCGAGAACCCGATCGACGAATGCGTCGGGTCGAGCTCCCAGTGGCCGGGCTGCGGCAGCAGCGGCGGCTCCACCGCGTCGAGGATGATCTCCCCCGTGCCGGGCTGCGCGGGGTCCCCCACCAGCGTCGCCCCGTGGAAGGGCGCGTAGCCCTCGGCCGTGACGGACAGCCGGTACTCGCCCTCCGGCATGGTCGCCGTGAAACCGCCGTACGGGTCCGTCTCCCCACTGACGATCCGTCGGCCGATCGGGTCGGTCACCTCGAACTGGGCCTGCCGCACCGGCTGGTGGACCGTGTCGAGAACCCGGCAGCTGAGCAGCCGTGCCGTATGAGGAAGCGTCAGTGTCGCGGATGTCTGGGGACTGGCACTTCCCGCCGACTCCATCCCCCGTCTGCGACTGAACATGGTTTATGCACCCCCGTGCTGTGTGGACTTGGACCGCTCTGGCGAAAACGCATTCGATCATGCTGTCGGGTTGTGGGCAAACAGAGCGGTCACGCCCGGTATGGCCGCGCCGGTTCCGTCGTCGAATGACCGGGAATGCCCTCAGCCGCGAGCCGCTGCCGGTGACGGCGACCGAGCCGTCCTCGTCCGTGCGCAGCACGGCCGCCCCCGAGGCCCGCAGCCGCGCGAGCGTACCTTCGGCGGGATGCCCGTACCGGTTGCCCGCGCCGACCGGGACGATCGCGAGGCGCGGCCGGACCCGGTCGTAGAGGCCCGGGTCCTGGTGTGCGCTGCCGTGGTGGGCGACCTTGAGGACGTCGATCGGCCCCAGCTCCTGATGGCGCCTCAGCAGCTCTTGTTGGGAGTCCGGTTCGAGGTCGCCCAGCAGGAGGAGGGTCAATCCGGCGGTCCGCACCAGCAGGGCCACGCTCGCGTCGTTGGGCCCCTCGGACGGCGGGCCCCCGGCCGGCGGCCACAGCACCTGCCACTCCAGCGGCCCGGCCCTGCGCCGCTCCCCGTCCATCGCGGGGACCACCGGAATCCCGGCGGCCGCCGCCGTCCGCCGTACGAACTCCGCCTGCCCCCGCGGCTCTTCCAGCGTGGTGACCTGCACCACGCCCACCGTGCGCCCCCGCAGCACCCCCGCCAGCCCGCCCACGTGGTCGGCGTGAAAGTGCGTCAGCAGTAGCAACGGCACCCGCCGCACGCCCAGTTCCCTCAGGCACGCGTCCACCGGACCGGGCTCGGGGCCCGCGTCCACCACCACGGCCGTGCCCGGGGCGACGGCGAGGACGGCGGCATCCCCCTGGCCGACCGCGCACTGCACATAGCTCCAGCCGGGCGGCGGCCACCCTTTGATCGTACGAGCGACCAGCGGCGGCCTCAGTACCGCGAGGAGCAGTGCCACGGCCAGGGCGGAGGCGAGCCATCGCCTGATCCCGAGCCGCCGGCCGAGCCCCACCACCGCCAAGGTGGCCGTGGCGAGCAGCAACCCTCCCCCCACCCCGCCGGGCCACCCCAGCTCCGCCCCAGGCAGTCGCGCCCCGCCCCGGGCCACCGCCGCGATCCACCCGGCCGGCACCCCCGCGCACCAGGCCAGCAGCTCCGCCGCCGGCCTGCACAGCGGGGCAGCCGCCAGCGCGGCGAACCCCAGGACCGTAGCGGGGCCCGCGGCCAGCTCGGCCAGCAGATTGCAGGGCACCGCCACCAGGCTCACCCGGGCCGACAGCACGGCGACGACCGGCGCGCACACCGCCTGCGCGGCCGCCGCGGCCCCCAGCGCCTCGGCCGGGCGCGGCCACATCCCACGGCTTCGCAGGGCCTCGCTCCACCGGGGCGCCAGGGTCAGCAGGGCCCCGGTGGCCAGGACCGAGAGGAGGAATCCGTAGCTGCGGGCCAGCCAGGGGTCGTAGAGCACCAGCAGCAGTACGGCGGCGGCCAGCGCCGGGAGCAGGGATCTGCGCCGCCCGGTGGCGATGGCCAGCAAGGTCACCGACCCGCAGGCCGCCGCCCGCAGCACGCTGGGCTCCGGCCGGCACACCACCACGAACGCCAGGGTCAGCGCCGCTCCGCACAGGGCCGTCGCCCGCAGCGAGAGCCCCAGGCGCGGCGCCAGACCACCCCGCTCCGCCAGCTGCGCGCGGGCCGGGGGCCCGATGAGGAGGAAGAGCACCACGGTCAGGTTGGATCCGGAGACCGCCAGCAGGTGCAGCAGATCGGTGGCCCGGAACGCCTCGTGCAGATCGGGCTCCACCCGGGAGGTGTCCCCGACCACCAGCCCCGGCAGCAGGGCCCGGGCATCGGGCGCCAGACCGTCGGTGACCTCGCGCAGCCCGGCCCGCAGCCGCCCGGCGATCCGCTGCACGGCGTCCGGGCCGCCGGTCACCCGTGGCGGCGCGTCCCCGGCCGGCCGGAGAAGGGCGACGGCCCGCTCGCCGTCCCCGTTCGGCGCCAGCCGGCCGACCACGGCGACCCTGGTCGACGGCTGCAACCGGGCCCATCCCGGATGCCCCGCCAGCACCCGCACTGGGGTGGACACCCCGGTCCGCGCCCCGCCCGGCCCGGTCACCCGGGTCACCACCGCATCGAGCACCACCACGGGTGGTCCGCTCCCGCTGCGGGCGGTCCGGGGGTCGGATCCGACCGTGAGCTCCGCCAGCACCCGGGCGTGCTCCCCGGCCAGCTCCGCCACCGGCCCGGCCCGCGCCTCGGCCCGCTGGAGCCCGGCCACCCCGGCCCCGGCGGCCGCGCACAGCAGGGCCGCCGCCACGGCCGTCCCGGCCTTCCAGAGCGGCCCCTGACGCCTGCACCCGGCCAGTATCAGCAGCCCGGCGACGCCCACCGCCAGCCCCGCCGCCCAGGCGCTCAAGCCGAGGGGCGCACCGAGGGCGAGCGCGGCAGCCGCCCAGGCGGCCAGGGCCGGCACCACCAGGCGCAGATCCGGGGGGCGTGCCCGCACCGGGTCCCCGCCGGCCGGGGGGAGCGCCGCTTCCCCGGTCCCGCTCACGGCCGCACCAGCTTCCGCAGATCGGCGAAGCGGCGCTCGCCGATCCCGTTGACCTGCCGGAGCTCCTCCACGGACCGGAAGCCCCCACGGACCGTCCGGAAGTCCACGATGTGCTGAGCCAGGACCGGGCCCACCCCCGGCAGGCCGTCCAACTGCTCGGCCGTGGCCGTGCCGAGGCTCAGCGGCCCGGAAGCGGGCGCTGAACCCCCGCCCGCCGGTGGCGGAGCCGGAGCCCCGACCAGCACCTGTTCGCCGTCCATGAGGACCCGGGCCCGGTTGAGCCCGGTGATGTCCGTCCCGGGCCGCACTCCCCCGGCGGCGACCAGGGCGTCCTCCACCCGCGAGCCGGCCGGCAGCCTCCGCACACCCGGGTCCCGGACCTTGCCGCTGACGTCCACCAGGATCCGGCCGGTGGCCGTGGATCCCCCGGCCGTGCCTCCGGCGGTCGGCGCCGGCCGCACGGCGGCAGCGGGCGCGGGCGCCACCAGGGCTGGTGCGGTCACCGGCTGCGGCCGGGCCGACCAGTACTGCTGCCCGGCGAACCCGACCGCCGCGACCAGCACCACCGACACGGCGGCCACCGCCCGCGGCTCCACCCCGCAACGGGCCTGCAGCCACACGGGCAGCCGCTCCCGCACGGCGAGCCGCCGGGCAACCCCGTCCGGCAGCCCGTCCCCGTCGCCCCGGGACTCCACCCCGGCAGCCGACCCGCCCGGCGACCCGACCGCCGCCGGCTCGGGCACCGGAACCGGGACGGGAACCGGAACCGGAGTTGGGGTCGGTGCCGGAGCCGAACCCACGTCCGGGGACGGAGGGCCCGGTGGATTGCCGCCCAGCAGGGCCTCGGCCCTGCGCCGCACCGCGGCGGGCTCGGGGTGGCCCGCGCGGTCGCCGCGACGATGGCGCATGCGGCCGTCGGAGAGCCGGGGGCGGCCGGGGCCGCTGGTGGCGCCGGCGGGGGACGAAGTGCGTGTACGGAGAGTCATGCCACGACGTTAGGGCCGAAGCCGGAACCCCGTTCGGAGCCCTCAATTCCGGTGGATGGCCGGCCCGTTGTGAATAACCCCGTCACCCGATCCAGTGATCAGCGCGGGGAAACGACCGCCGCCAGCAGCCCCGGCCCGGTGTGCGCGCCGATCACCGCTCCGACCTCGCTGACGTGCAGTTCGACCAGTCCGGGGATCCGCTCGCGGAGCCGCTGCGCGAGCTTCTCCGCGCGCTCGGGGGCCGCCAGGTGGTGCACCGCCACATCGACGGCTCCGGAACCCGCCCGCTCGACGGCCAGCTCCTCCAGGCGGGCGATGGCCTTGGAAGCCGTACGCACCTTCTCCAGCATCTCGATCCGCCCCCCGTCCAGTGTCAGCAGTGGCTTGACCGCCAGTGCCGAACCGAGCAGGGCCTGTGCGGCGCCGATGCGGCCGCCGCGGCGGAGGTAGTCGAGGGTGTCGACGTAGAAGTACGCCGACATCCCGGCGGCCCGCTTCTCCGCGGCGGCGACGGCCTCGTCCAGGGAACCGTCGGCCTCGGACACCTCGGCCGCGGCCAGGGCGCAGAAGCCGAGGGCCATCGCGACCATGCCGGTGTCCACGACGCGTACGGGCACCGGGGCGGTCTTCGCGGCGAGCACGGCGGCGTCGTAGGTGCCGGAGAACTCGGCGGACAGGTGCAGGCTGACGATGCCGGTCGCGCCGGCGTCGGCACAAGCCTGGTAGGCCCGGACGAACTCCTCCGGACTGGGGCGGGAGGTGGTGACCGAGCGGCGCTTCTGCAGGGCGAGGGCGAGGCTGCGGGCCGAGATCTCGGTTCCCTCCACGAGGGCCTCGTCGCCGAGGACCACGGTCAGCGGGACGGAGATGATTCCGTGGCGCGCCATGGCTGGTTGGGGCAGGTAGGCCGTGGAATCGGTGACGATCGCGACATGGCGGGACATGAGGCGGAGGTTACCGGCAGTGGAGGTGTTCCGGCAGCCCGGACCCCTGCCGGGGGCCCTGCGGCCGCGCCCGCCCGGCCCCCGCCCGGCACGAGCTCAGGTCGTGGCTTCCGGGCGGGGCGCCTTCTGCCAGGGGTACTGGGGCGTCGGGGTGGCGTGAGGAAGGGCGTGCTGGGTGTTCCAAGAGTTCTGGGGGGCCTGGGGGGTCTGCGTGTTCCAAGAGCTCTGGGAGGTCTGCGAGGTCTGGGGCGGGCTCGGCAGGTCGTCGATGGATTGTCGGGACCAGTCCCGCAGGGCGCCCGACTCGACTTCGATCTGGGCCGACAGCGACGAGAGGTCGTCCTCCGCGAAGCGGCGGGCGCGGTCGCGCGCCGCCCAGCGCAGCGAGTCCGCCGCCTGCGTGATCTTCGACGTGCGCTCCCGCAGCTGCGGCAGGGCTTCCGCCGTCCGCTTGCGGTCCGGCTCCGTCTCCAGCCGCTTCAGCTCGTCGTCCAGCTCGTGCCCGTGCCCGCTCAGCCGCTCGAACAGCTCGATCGACTCCTTCAGCGAGGCATCCGCCTTGACCCCCTCGTACAGCGCGTCCTGCGTGGCCCGCATCGACGTCCGCAGGTCCAGCCGCAGCTGGGCCAGCGCTCCCGCGACACCGACCTGGCCGAAGCTGCGTGCCTTCAAGGTGGTGTCCTCCACGGTGCGGCGGGCCTGGGTTATGGTCCGGTCCACGCCGCGCACGGCTGCCTTGACCACCTTCGTCGTCACATAGGCCCCGAGCCCCAGGAAGGCGAACAGCAGCACCAGGGCCACGATGATAAAAGCCGCCTCCATGAGGTTTCCTTCCCCAGCCGTTTAGGTCCCTTCCACCGTAAACGCCACGGGCAGGCCGCGGGTTCCAATCGAACCCCCAACCTGCCCGTACGGGACAACCCCTAGACCAGGGTCATCACCGGTCACACGACGATGTTCACCAGCTTCGGCGCGCGCACGATCACCTTGCGGATCTCGGCCCCGCCCAGCGCCGCCACGACCGCCTCGTCGCCCAGGGCCAGCTGCTCCAGGTCGGCGTCGGAGATCGTCGGCGGCACCTCCAGGCGCGCCTTGACCTTGCCCTTGATCTGGACGACGCAGGTCACGCTCTCGTCCACGACGTACGCCGGGTCCGCGACCGGGAAGTCCTGGTGGACGACCGAATCGGTGTGGCCCAGCCGCTGCCACAGCTCCTCCGCGATGTGCGGAGCCAGCGGGGCGACCAGCAGGACCAGCCGCTCGGCGACCGAGCGCTCCAACGGCCGGCCCGCCTTCGTCAGGGCGTTGTTCAGCTCGGTGATCTTCGCGATCGCCGTGTTGAAGCGCAGCCCCGCCATGTCGGCGCCGGCCCCGTCGATCGCCTTGTGCAGCGCGCGCAGGGTGTTCTCGCCCGGCTCCGCGTCGACCACTGTGACGGCGCCGGTCTCCTCGTCCACCACGTTGCGCCACAGGCGCTGCAGCAGCCGGTACTGGCCGACCACGGCCCGCGTGTCCCACGGCCGCGAGACGTCCAGCGGGCCCATCGCCATCTCGTACAGGCGCAGGGTGTCCGCGCCGTACTCCTCGCAGATCTCGTCCGGCGTGACGGCGTTCTTCAGGGACTTGCCCATCTTGCCGTGCTCACGCTTGACGGGCTCGCCCTGGTAGAAGTAGCCGCCGTCGCGCTCCTCGACCTCGGCCGCCGGTACGTACACACCGCGCGAGTCGGTGTACGCGTACGCCTGGATCATGCCCTGGTTGAACAGCTTGTGGAACGGCTCGACCGAGGAGACGTGCCCCAGGTCGAACAGCACCTTCGACCAGAAGCGCGCGTACAGCAGGTGCAGGACCGCGTGCTCGGCGCCGCCCACGTACAGGTCGACGCCGCCGTGCGGCGCACCCTCGTTCGGGCCCATCCAGTACTGCTCGATCGCCGGGTCGACCAGCGCCTCGGAGTTGTTCGGGTCCAGGTAGCGCAGCTCGTACCAGCAGGAGCCGGCCCAGTTCGGCATGGTGTTGGTCTCGCGGCGGTACGAACGCACGCCGCGCCCGTCGCCCAGGTCCAGCTCCACGTTGACCCACGCCTCGTTCCGCGACAGCGGGGTCTCCGGCTTGGAGCCGGCGTCGTCGGGCTCGAAGGTGCGCGGCGAGTAGTCCTCGACCTCCGGCAGCTCCAGCGGCAGCATCGAAGCGGGCAGGGAGTGCGCGACGCCGTCCTCGTCGTAGACGATCGGGAAGGGCTCGCCCCAGTACCGCTGGCGGCTGAACAGCCAGTCGCGCAGCCGGAAGTTGACGGTCCCCTCGCCGATGCCGCGCTCGGCCAGCCAGTCGGTGATCGCGGCCTTCGCCTCGACCACGCCCAGGCCGTCCAGCGAGATGCCCTCGCCCGTGGAGTGGACGATCGTGCCGTCGTACGAGGAGAACGCGTCGTCCCACTCGGCCGGGTCGGCGTCGCGGTCGTCAGTGGGCTGCACGACGCAGCGCATCGGCAGCTCGAAGGCCTGCGCGAACGCGAAGTCGCGGGTGTCGTGCGCCGGGACGGCCATGATCGCACCGGTGCCGTAGCCCATCAGCACGTAGTCCGCGATGAAGACCGGCACCTGCTCGCCACTGACCGGGTTGACCGCGAAGGCGCCGGTGAAGACACCGGTCTTGTCCTTGGCCTCGGCCTGGCGCTCGACGTCCGACTTCGACGCGGCCTGCTTGCGGTACGCGTCCACGGCCTCGCCGGGGGTCGCGGCGCCGCCGGTCCACACCTGGCGGGTGCCCTCGGGCCACTCGGCCGGGACGATCTTCGCGACCAGGTCGTGCTCGGGCGCCAGCACCATGTAGGTGGCGCCGAACAGCGTGTCGGGGCGCGTGGTGAAGACGGTGATGGCATCGCCGTCGCCGACCGCGAAGTCGACGCGCGCGCCCTCGCTGCGGCCGATCCAGTTGCGCTGCTGCAGCTTGATGGCCTCGGGCCAGTCCAGCGCGTCCAGGTCGTCGATCAGGCGGTCGGCGTAGGCCGTGATCCGCATGTTCCACTGGCTCAGCTTGGACTTGAAGACCGGGAAGTTGCCGCGCTCGGACCGGCCGTCGGCGGTGACTTCCTCGTTGGCCAGTACGGTGCCCAGCCCGGGGCACCAGTTGACGGGCGCGTCCGAGGCGTAGGCCAGCCGGTACTCGTTCAGCACGTCGGCCCGCTCGCCCGCGCTCAGCGCGGCCCAGGAAGCGCCGCCGGGCACCTCGCGGGAGCCGTCCTCGAAGGCGGCGACCAGCTCGGCGATCGGACGGGCCGTCTTCGCCTCCGCGTCGTACCAGGAGTTGTAGATCTGCAGGAAGATCCACTGGGTCCACTTGTAGTAGTCCGGGTCGATCGTCGCGAAGGAGCGGCGCTTGTCGTGGCCCAGACCCAGCCGGCGCAGCTGGACCTTCATGTTCTCGATGTTCGCCTCGGTGGACACGCGCGGGTGCGTGCCCGTCTGCACGGCGTACTGCTCGGCCGGCAGGCCGAAGGCGTCGAAGCCCAGGGTGTGCAGGACGTTGTGGCCGCTCATCCGCTGGTGGCGGGCGTAGACGTCGGTGGCGATGTAACCCAGCGGGTGGCCGACGTGCAGGCCCGCGCCCGAGGGGTACGGGAACATGTCCATGATGAACTTCTTGGGCCGCGCCACGACCGCGGCTGCCTGAGAAGACTCAGTGCCGGCCAGGTCACCGGTCGGGTTCGGGGCCTCGTAGGTGCCCTGCGCGTCCCATACGTCCTGCCAGCGTGCCTCGATGTCGGCGGCCATGGCAGCCGTGTAGCGGTGCGCCTCGGCCGCCTCGGGGGCCGGGGTGTTCGTCTCGCTCATGATTTCTGAAGCTCCATCGATCGTCTCTGCCGTCTCTGCCTGCCCAAACGAAAAAACCCCTCGCACAGGAGGGGGCGCCGCGCCGAGGCCGACCGTCTCGTGCGGTCGGTGCTGTTCAGCGCGGCTCGGTAAGCAGAAGGCGTACGGCACGCATGGCGTCAGGGTACCGCAGGGGCCACCAGGGGTGCTCTGCCGTTCCACCGCCCGGCCGCACGACGAGAAGCGGGGCGCAACAAGAAGCGGGCACAACGAGAAGCGGGGGGGGGGGGGGGGGGGGGCCCCCCGCCGCCCGGGGGGGGCGGGGGGGGGTGAGCTCTGTCCGACTCGGCGTCAAGCTGAGTCTACT
>NZ_JBHYVM010000024.1:102586-119246 GCF_042750105.1 Streptomyces sp. NPDC059443
CCCGATCCGGGTGGCCCGCTTCTCTACTGTGGAGCTATGGAGAATTGAACTCCAGACCTCCTGCATGCCATGCAGGCGCTCTACCAACTGAGCTATAGCCCCTTGCCTTGCTTGCCGCTTCGTTCTCCGTTTCCGGTTCCCCTTGGCGACGTCCCAAACATTACACGGTCATGGCCCTGGTCCAAAAATCGGTTTCCACCGACCGCGAGCCATGCCCGTTTTGACCCGACTCGTCAGGCGCGTGCGAACTGGTAGAACCGCTTCAGCGTGCAGTGCTCGTCGAGCAGCCGGCCGTAGATCGGCTCCCCCTCCAGCTCGCGGTACGTCTCGATCGGGTCGCCTTTTATGATCAGCGCCCGCGCGCATTCCTCGCACCAGTACTGGTAGTCGGGGTTGATCGGCTCCATGTCCCGCACGATCGGCGTGCCGTTGTTGCACCAGTCGCACCGCCGCCGGTGTGCACCCATCCGTCAGCGACTCCCTCCCGCGTCGGGCCGTCGTCGTCCCCCTCCGGCGGTCCGATTCTGCCATGCCGGTGTGCGCCTGGGCAGCTAGTGCGGCGTCCGGGACAAAAGCAAAGATCCCGCCCCCTGTTGGGGACGGGATCTTGATTGTGGAGCTATGGAGAATTGAACTCCAGACCTCCTGCATGCCATGCAGGCGCTCTACCAACTGAGCTATAGCCCCGCTCTCCGCGACGCTCCCCCCGTTTCCGGTGTTCTGCGCTGCGAACAAGAAGAACTCTAGCCTGTGACCAGCCGGAAAGTGAAATCCGGGTGGGAGCCGGGTGGGAGCCACCCTGAAGCGGGCTCAGTCGTCGTCGCCGAGCACCGGTTCGGGCAGCGTGCCGGCGTTGTGTTCCATCAGCCGCCAGCCTCGCGCGCCCTCGCCGAGGACGGACCAGCAGCAGTTGGAGAGCCCGCCCAGGCCCTCCCAGTCGTACGCATTCAGGCCCAGCAGGCGGCCGATCGTCGTACGGATGGTGCCGCCGTGGCTGACCACGACGAGCGTGCCGCCCGGGGGCAGCCGGTCGGCGTGTTCCAGGACCACCGGCGCGGCCCGGTCGGCGACCTCGGTCTCCAGCTCACCGCCGCCGCGGCGGACCGGCTCGCCGCGCTTCCACGCCGCGTACTGCTCGCCGTACTTCTCAAGGATCTCGTCGTGCGTGAGGCCCTGCCACTCGCCCGCGAACGTCTCGCGCAGCGCCTCGTCGTGCACCACGGTCAGCCCCGTGACGGCCGCCAGCTCGGCGGCCGTGGTCGAGGCCCGGCGCAGGTCCGAGGAGACGATGGCGTCCGGCCGCAGCGAGGCGAGCAGCCGGGCGGCGCGGCGCGCCTGCGCCACACCGTCCTCGGTCAGCTCGATGTCCGTGGAGCCCTGGAAGCGGCGCTCCAGGTTCCACGAGGTCTGGCCGTGCCGCCACAGGACGATCTTCCGGCCGGTACCGGTACC
Organism: Streptomyces sp. NPDC059443; assembly: GCF_042750105.1. NCBI lineage: Bacteria > Bacillati > Actinomycetota > Actinomycetes > Kitasatosporales > Streptomycetaceae > Streptomyces > Streptomyces sp. NPDC059443. Next base: position 104,039 of record NZ_JBHYVM010000024.1, read on the forward strand.
GGTGCCGGTCGCGCTCGTCGCGCCGGTCGTGCTGGTCGTACCTTCGTTCGTCGCGCTCAGAACAGATCACCGTCCAGTTCGTCGTCACCCTGCGCCGCGCGCAGGGCGGCGTGCTCCTCCGCCTTGCCCTTGGTGAGCTTGGCGTCCTCGGGGAGGTCGATCTCGGGGCAGTCCTTCCACAGGCGCTCCAGCGCGTAGAAGACACGCTCCTCGCTGTGCTGCACGTGGACGACGATGTCGATGTAGTCGAGCAGGATCCAGCGGGCGTCGCGGTCGCCCTCGCGGCGCACCGGCTTGGCGCCCAGCTCCTTCTGGAGCTTCTCCTCGATCTCGTCCACGATCGACTTGACCTGGCGGTCGTTGGGCGCCGAGGCGAGCAGGAAGGCGTCGGTGATCGACAGCACGTCGCTGACGTCGTACGCGATGATGTCGTGCGCGAGCCGGTCGGCCGCGGCCTGGGCGGCGGCGGTGATGAGCTCGATGGAGCGGTCCGTGGCGGTCACTGGCCATGCTTTCGGGTTGGCGGGCAGATCCTTACAAGGGTCTCATGTACCGCCGACACCGCCCGCGCGGAACGTCCCGCGCGGGCGGACCCGCACCTCACAGGCGCCGCCGCAGAAGGCTCAGGACGGTTTGTAATCCTTGCCCAGCGTCACGACGATCTCGGCATTGACCGCGTTCTCGGCCTTCTTCACGACCGTCTCGGGCAGCCCCAGCGTCTTGGCGACCTCGATCGCCTTGTCCCGCTGGGCGTCGTCCTGGTACGTGATCTGCGACGCGGGGGCGGTCTTGTCGGCCTTGCCGCCGTCCACCAGGGTGTAGCCGCCGTTGATCAGGGCCGCCTTCGCCGCCGTCTGCGTCTTGTCGTCACCGGTGGCGTCCTTGATGCCCACCCGCGGGGCTGCGCCGGGCTGGCCCGCCGAGGCGGAGCCGCCGAGGACCTCCTTGACCACCTTCTTGTTGGCCTCGTCCGTGAGGCCGCCGTCGGGCTTCACCGCGAGCACGTCGGTGCGGTACGCGCCCACCTTGGCGTGCTCGCCGAGCTTGGACAGCAGCGCGCCGAGGGCCTGCGCGTTCAGCGCCGGGTCCAGGATCTGGCCGGTGGTCTCGACGGTCATCGCCGCCGTCTTCGGATCGCCGGGCACCTTGCGCAGCAGGGCGAACATGACCTTGCCGAAGCGGTCCAGCCGCTTGGCCTCCGGCTCGCCCTGGGCCTGGTACGTGGCGTACGCGACGGCCATCGCACCGCTGAGGCTCTGCTTCTGGCCCTGTGCCACGGCCGGGGACTTGGCCGCGTCGTCGGCCGGGACCGCCGCGTCGGTGTCGACCTGGATGCCTCCGACCAGGTCCACGAAGGTTTCCAGGAAGGGGGTGTCCAGCCGCCAGGTGCCGCCGATGTGGGTGCCGAGCACCGTGTCCAGGGACTCCCGTACGCCCAGGCCGGCGCCCTCGACCGCCTTGCCGAGCGGTGTGCCCGTGCCGTCGTCGCCGGGAACGCTCAGCGTGTTCGGCACCAGGACGGTGGCGCCCTGCTTGGTGGTGACGTTGTCGACGAGCAGCGCCGTGGAGATGCCGCCCTTCTTGGTGTTGTGCAGGTGCACGACGATCATGTCGCGCTTCTGCGGACCCTCGGCGGCGGCGCCGCCCGACGCCTTCCCGGGGCCGCTCAAGAAGGGCAGCTTGTCCGCGTACCAGAGGTAGCCGAGCCCGGCGACGACGAAGACGGCCAGGGCGACGATCAGGGCCACCACGCGGTTGCGGCCGCGCCGGCGGGCCTCCTCGCGGCGCTCGGTACGGCTCTCGGTGAAGGCGAGCCAGTCGATGACGTCCTCGGAGTCCTCGTCCGGCTGGTCGATGAAGTCGAACTGCCCGGTCTTGTACGAGGCCTCCTGCGCGGCCCCGCCCTCGGCCCGGCGGGGCTCCGGAACCTGCGCGCCGGCCGACTGGAACTCCGGCTCGGGGGCCGCGGCCGGGGGCTGCGCCGGGGCCTGGGGGGCGGCCTGCTGCGGGATCCACTGCTGGGTGGCCTGGGTGTCGTACCCGTAGGCCTGGGGCTGCGCCTGGCCGCTCTGGGAGTACTGCTCCTGCTGCTGCGGGTAGTACTGCTGCTGAGGCTGCTGCTGCCCGTACGCCTGGTAGTCGTAGCCGTACTGCTGCTCGTACGGCTGCTGCTGCTCGTACTGGGGGGCGGCGGGGGCGGGCTGCGCGGGCACCTGGCCGTAGACCGGCCGCCCGTACGCGTCATAGCCGACGAGCTGCTGCTCCTGGCTTGCGTACGGGTCGTACGGCTCCTGTCGGTCGTTCACCGCGGGGCCCCCTCTCTCCCGGAGCTCAGGCTCCGCGGTACAGCTCGCGCTTGTCGATGTAGCGGACCACGCCATCGGGCACCAAGTACCAGACAGGATCCCCCTTGGCGACGCGTGCGCGGCAGTCCGTGGATGAAATCGCCAGCGCGGGCACCTCGACCAGGGAGACGCCCCCCTCGGGCAGACCGTCGTCGGTGAGGACGTGGCCCGGCCGGGTGACGCCGATGAAATGGGCGAGCGCGAAGAGCTCTTCGGCGTTTCGCCAGGTCAGGATCTGTGCGAGGGCGTCGGCGCCGGTGATGAAGAACAGGTCGGCGTCGTCGTTGAGCGCGCTCAGGTCCCGGAGGGTGTCGATCGTATAGGTCGGCCCGCCGCGGTCGATGTCGATCCGGCTGACCGAGAACTGCGGATTGGACGCGGTCGCGATGACCGTCATCAGGTACCGGTCCTCGGCGGACGACACGGCCCGCTGCGACTTCTGCCACGGCTCACCGGTCGGTACGAACATCACCTCGTCGAGGTGGAACAGCGCGGCGACCTCACTGGCGGCCACCAGGTGTCCGTGGTGGATCGGGTCGAATGTCCCGCCCATCACCCCGAGCCGGCGCTTGACCGGGCCGGTAGGCATTTCCTGCTCTCCCATGAGCGCAGAGCCTACTGGCCCGGTGGGGCGGCGGGGACCCGCCTTCGAGCGCGTGCGCGAGGTCCGGGCTTCAGCGGTCGCGGTTCAGGCGCGTGGTGACCCAGAGCAGCAGCAGGAGGATGCCGAAAGCGGCGCCGCCCGTCAGGAACGGGTTCAGGCTGTCGTGGTTGCCGCCGTGCTGCTCGGCGCCGCCCTCCGCGGCGAGGACGACCAGGGAGTGGGCAGTGGAGGCGAGGCTCATCAGGCAGGTACCTATCGAGTCGGGGAGCGGGCGGAGATTTCGCTCACATCGTATGCGGGGGCCTGGGGCACGCTCACGCCGACTCAGGCGTTGGAGAGGATAGACGGACGGCTGGACGTACGGATCGACGGGGAGGGCGCTATGACGGAGACGGGTTTCGAAAAGGCACCGGCGCGGGACCGAAGGAGGTTCCCCGGTATTTCCTCGCGGGCGTACGAGCATCCCGCGGACCGGTCGGCGCTGGTGGCGCTGCGCAAGCTGACCGGCTTCGACACGGTGTTCAAGGCGCTGAGCGGGCTGCTGCCCGAGCGCAGCCTGCGGCTGCTGTTCCTGTCGGACTCGGTCCGGGTGGGCGAGGCGCAGTTCCCGCACCTGCACGCGATGCTGCTCGACGCCTGTTACATCCTGGACCTGGAGAAGGTCCCGCAGATGTACGTGCAGCAGGACCCGAAGCCGAACGCCATGTGCATCGGGCTGGACGAGCCGATCATCGTGGTGACGACGGGCCTGGTCGAGCTGCTCGACGAGGAGGAGATGCGGGCGGTGGTGGGCCACGAGGTGGGCCACGCGCTGTCGGGGCACGCCGTGTACCGCACGATCCTGCTGTTCCTGACGACCCTGGCGCTCAAGATCGCCTGGATCCCCCTGGGCAATGTGGCGATCATGGCGATCGTGACCGCGCTGCGCGAGTGGTTCCGCAAGTCGGAGCTGTCGGCGGACCGGGCGGGGCTGCTGGTGGGACAGGACGTGCAGGCCTCGATGCGCGGGCTGATGAAGCTCGCGGGCGGCAACCACCTCCACGAGATGAATGTCGACGCGTTCCTCGCCCAGGCCGAGGAGTACGAGGAGAGCGGCGATCTGCGCGACTCCGTGCTGAAGATCCTCAACGTGCTGCCCCGGACGCACCCCTTCACGACGGTGCGGGCGGCCGAGCTGAAGAAGTGGTCGCAGAACCGGGACTACCAGCGGATCATGGACGGCCACTACCCGCGGCGCGACGAGGACAAGGACACCTCGGTGACCGACTCCTTCCGCCAGTCCGCCGCTCACTACGCCGACTCCGTGCGCACCAGCAAGGACCCACTGATGAAGCTGGTCGGCGACATCGCCGGCGGCACCGCCGACCTGGGCGGCAAGCTCCGCGACAAGTTCACGGGGAGCGGGGACAAGACCGGGGACAAGGGCGGGGAGAAGGCCGGGGACAAGGGCTCGGACGGGGCTACGGAGCAGGGCTGACGCCCTGGTCCGGGGTGGCCGTCGGCGCCAGGACCCCGCACAGCCCCGAGGTGCGCCGCGGATGGCCACTGGCGTACGGGTCGCTCGCGGCCGGGCCGACCGTCGTCGGCCCGGCGCCGGCCAGGAGCGGGCGGAAGCCCTGTGCCGGGTCGGCGGCGCAGTCCTGAGGGCCGGCCATCACGTAGGCGGAGACGAGCTCCACCCGCCGGGCCGTGAGGTCGTCGCGGCCGAAGCGCAGCCGCAGCTCCCGGCGGACGGTGAAGAGCGAGGCTCCGTCCACGACGACCGGCTGGCCGGTGGCCGGGCGTACGGCGTAGACGAAGGTGTGGTCGGAGGTCACCTCCAGCACGTCCGGGCCGGCCTCCTCGACGACGAGGGTGCCGCTCACCCGGACCTGGGTGTCGGCCACCACGGCGGTACCGGGGTCGAAGCGGACCAGCCAGCCGGTGAGGGCGTGCCGCCCGTCTCCGGCCGGTGTGAGCATGCTCTGGTCGAACTGCTGGAGCTGGTCGGGGTTGAGCAGGACCCGCACCGGCCTGGACGCGGCTCCGGACAGGACGTCGGGGTCCAGCGAGGACTGCACCAGGTAGTCCTTGGCCACGTTCAGCGCCGCGAGGACCTGCTCCTCGGTGAAGTGGGGGGTGCGGCGCAGGGCGGGCAGGGTGATCCCGGCCGCCCCGACGCGGTACTGCGCGGCCTGGCTCTTGGCGTACAGGTCGGCCGGGCGGCCGCCCTGGACCGGTTCGGAGGGCGCGAGCGGGATGATGGTGCTGCTGAGCGCCTCGGCCCGGCCTCCGACGGGTGCCACGTACGGATTGCGCAGCCCCATGTACACGGCGGCGGCGAGCGCCAGCGCGATGCAGAGCACGATGATCCGGCCCTGCCGGGCCGCCCCGCCGAAGCCGCCCCGGGATCCGGCCGTTCCTCCGCCGCCCGACCAGATGGACCGGCTGCGTACGGCACGGGCGTGCTCGCCCATGCGCTCCTGCGCGGAGAACTCCTGGAGCCGGGCAGCCCGGACGAAGTCCTCGTCGAACACCACCGACCGGTACTCGTCCGCGCGGAATTCTTCGTCGCCACCACCGGTGTCCTCGGGGGTGCCGCCGGGTGGATCTGCTGACATGGCCATCGCTTCTCCCCGCTGTCCCCGCTTCAGAGAAGCCCCCGGCTCCGGCGAAAGGGAGCGGGGTCGTACCTTCAGGGTTGGCGGCCGACGCGGTCCATAAACTTGCCCGCGCCGGTGACTTCGCCCATCGGGGTGCTCGCGGGCGCCGGAGCCGGGTCCGTACCGGCGGCGGCGCTGCGGTAAACGGCGCTGAAAGCCAGCGCGACCATTCCGAGGCCCATCACGAACGCGAGGACCCAGGCGACCGGGCGCAGCCACGGGGAGCGGCCGCGGTAGGGGCGCAGGCTGCCGCCGTAGGCCCCGTACGGGCCGTCCGCGTAGCCGTAGCCGTGGCCCTGTTCCCAGCCGGATTCGTCGGAGTGGTAGCCGTCGGTGTGGCCGTATCCGTACCCGTCGTGGTCCTCGTCGCCCGTCCAGCCGCCCGCGAAGGCGGCCCGGGCGGCTTCGGCCGCCTCGGCGCGCGCCCGATCGGCGGCCCGCTGGCGCTCCGCGGCGCTCGGTTCACGGATCTCGGCGTTCCGGACGAAGTCCTCGTCGAACACCACGGAGGCGAAGTCCTTGTCCGCGCCTCCGCGGTCCTCGTCGGGCTCCCCGTCGTCCGGGAACGGTTTGCCCCCCACGTCGTCCGGCACGTGACCAGCGTAGACCTGGAGGGCGGCTTTGGGCAGGGCATCCGCCGAATTCCGGCCACACCGTGTTCAGCGGGCGACTACCGAACGTGACCGTCGCCGGTGACGATGTACTTGGTCGAGGTGAGCTCGGGAAGCCCCATCGGGCCCCGGGCGTGCAGCTTCTGCGTGGAGATGCCGATCTCCGCGCCGAAGCCGAACTGACCACCGTCCGTGAACCGGGTGGAGGCATTCACGGCAACCGTGGTCGAGTCGACCAGCTGGGTGAAGCGGCGCGCGGCGGCCTGCGAGGTGGTGACGATCGCCTCGGTGTGGCCGGAGGTCCAGCGGCGGATGTGGGCGACGGCGTCGTCGAGGGAGTCGACCACGCCGGCGGCGATGTCGTACGAGAGGTACTCGGCCGCCCAGTCCTCGTCGGTGGCGGGCAGGGCCGTGACCTTGCTGCCCTCGGCGTAGGAGAGCACTTCTCCGTCGCCGTGGACGGTCACGCCCGCGTCGGCGAGCGCGTCCAGGGCCAGCGGCAGGAAGGCGGCGGCGATGTCCCGGTGGACCAGGAGGGTCTCCGCGGAGTTGCAGACGGAGGGCCGCTGGGCCTTGGAGTTGACGAGGATGTCCACGGCCATGCCGAGGTCGGCCTGGGCGTCCACGTAGACGTGGCAGTTGCCCGTACCGGTCTCGATGACCGGGACGATGGACTCCTCGACGACGGTCTTGATGAGGGAGGCGCCGCCGCGCGGGATGAGCACGTCGACGAGGCCGCGGGCGCGCATCAGCTCGCGGACGGAGTCGCGGGACTCGCCGGGGACGAGCTGGATCGCGTCCTCGGGGAGGCCGGTGGAGGCGATCGCGTCGCGCAGGATGGCGACGAGCGCGGTGTTGGAGGCGTAGGCGGAGGAGCTGCCCCGGAGCAGGACCGCGTTGCCGGACTTCAGGCAGAGGGCGGCGGCGTCGACGGTGACGTTGGGACGGGCCTCGTAGATGATGCCGACGACGCCGAGCGGGACGCGGACCTGGCGGAGGTCGATGCCGTTGGGGAGCGTGGAGCCGCGGACGACCTCGCCGACCGGGTCGGGCAGGGCCGCGACGTCGCGGACGTCGGAGGCGATGGCCGCGATGCGGTCGGGGGTGAGGGTGAGGCGGTCGATGACGGTCTCGCTGGTACCGGCCGCCCTCGCCTTGGCCGTGTCGGTCGCGTTGGCCTCGACGATCTCGGCCGTACGGGCCTCCAGCGCGTCCGCGATGGCCAGCAGGGCCGTGTCCTTGGCGGACCGCGGGAGGGGGGCGATGGCCGCGGCGGCGGTGCGGGACCGCTGCGCGGTGGCTAGGACGGGTGAGGTGGCGGCATCGAGCGAGGTCATGCGGCCAGGGTAATCCCCGGCGGGCCCGGGGTCGGTGGGGTTCCACCCCGCGAGATGGCCGTCTCCTTGACGCCGTTCCCTGGGGCTCCGCCCCAGACCCCGCGCCTCAAACGCCGGCGGGGCTGAGTGTGGCCGGCGAGGCTGGATCTAGTACGGGTGCACGCCCACCGGGTGGGCCGGGGGTGGGCCGTAGCCCTCTGCCACGCGTTGGTGGTAGGTGGCGCGGTCGATGACCTCCAGGCCGACGATCTCCCAGGGCGGGAGCTGGGCGGAGGAGCGGTGTTCACCCCAGAGGCGCAGGGCGACGGCCGCCGCGTCGTGGAGGTCGCGGGCCTCCTCCCAGTAGCGGATCTCCGCGTGGTCGTCGGCGTACCTGCTGGTGAGGAGGAAGGGGTGGTCGTGGGCCAACTGCTCCAGGCCGCGGCGGACCTCTGACAGCGGCGCGGGCTTGCCGGAGACGCTCAGGGTGACGTGCCAGAGCCGCGAGGTGTCGCGGTCCTCGCCGTTCCCGCTCTCGCCGACGGCGTCACCGTCCCCGGTGCCGACGCTGGTCAGCGCTCGTCTCACCAGCCGCCTCCTTGTCTGCGCTACGCGTGTCCGCCCCTCACAGTTGACCAGTCCTTGGCTCACCGCGCGGTGGTTTTGCCGAACCTCAGCCCTGGAGCAGGACCAGATCGTCGCGGTGGACGACCTCCCGCTCGTACTCGGGTCCGAGTTCCCGCGCGAGCTCGCGCGTGGAGCGGCCGAGGAGCTGCGGAAGCTCCTTGGCGTCGAAGTTGACGAGCCCGCGGGCCACCGCGCGGCCGTCGGCCGAACGCAGTTCCACCGGGTCTCCGGCGACGAAGTCGCCCTCGACCGCGGCGATGCCGGCGGGCAGCAGCGAGCTGCCGCGCTCGGTCACCGCGCGCACGGCTCCGTCGTCCAGTACGAGGTGCCCCTGGGGGGTCGACGCGTGCTGGAGCCAGAGCAGCCGGTCCGCGGAGCGCCGCCCGGTGGAGTGGAACAGCGTGCCCGTCACCCGCCCGGCCAGGGCGTCCGCGGCCTGGCTGGCCGAGGTCAGGACGACCGGGATGCCGGCCGCCGCGGCGATGCGCGCCGCCTCGACCTTGGTGGCCATGCCGCCGGTGCCCACGCCCGCCTTGCCCACGCTGCCGATGGTGACGTGCGCGATGTCCTCGGGGCCGTGGACCTCGTCGACGCGGCTGGTGCCGGGCAGCGACGGGTCGCCGTCGTAGAGGCCGTCCACGTCCGAGAGGAGGACCAGGAGGTCGGCGCGGACCAGGTGGGCGACGAGGGCGGCGAGCCGGTCGTTGTCGCCGAAGCGGATCTCGTCGGTGGCGACGGTGTCGTTCTCGTTGACGACGGGGAGGGCGCCCATGGCCAGGAGCTGGTCCAGGGTCCGGTAGGCGTTGCGGTAGTGCGCGCGCCGGCTGGTGTCGTCGGTGGTGAGCAGCACCTGGCCGACGCGGACGCCGTACCGGGCGAAGGAGGCGGTGTAGCGGGCGACGAGCAGGCCCTGTCCGACGCTGGCGGCGGCCTGCTGGCGGGCCAGGTCCGTGGGGCGGCGGCGCAGGCCGAGCGGGGAGAGTCCGGCGGCGATGGCTCCGCTGGAGACCAGGACGATCTCCTTCTCGCCGCCGCTGCGCGCCTTGGCCAGTACGTCGACGAGCGCGTCCACCCGGTCCGCGTCGAGACCGCCGGCGGCCGTGGTCAAGGAGGAGGAGCCGACCTTGACCACGATCCTGCGCGCGTCGAGCACACCCTGCCTAGCCGCTGACACTTGTGTCCCCTCGCCCCTCACCGAAAACCAACCCTGCCCGCCCAATCTACGGGGTTGCCGGGCAGGGCCGCCCTCCGGTTTCAGACCGTGGACGCGGAGTGGGTCCGGTCCGCTTCCCCGGCCCCGGCGCCGGTCCCCGGGATGAGGATCTTCCGGGAGAGGACGAAGGTGAACGGGATCGCCACGATGGCCGCGACCAGCGGGGCGATCTTGGTGTTCATGCCCGCCCAGGTCACGAGGGCGTAGAGCCCGGCGGACTGGATCACGTAGTTCGTGATGTTGGTCAGCGGGAAGAGCAGGAACTTCTTCCAGGTCGGCCGGGTCCGGTAGGTGAAGTAGGTGTTCATGAAGAACGACCCGATCATCGCCAGGACGAAGGCCAGGGAGTAGGCGGCGAAATACGGCATCCACGGGTGCATCAGCAGGTAGAAGACGTAGAACGTGCCGGTGTTCACTCCGCCGACCAGGCCGAACCGGAAGATCTGACCGAGCTGCTCCTTGCGGCCCGGCTTCTGCGGCGCCGTGCCCGCCTCGTCCGTCGCGGAGCCCGGCATCAGCTGCTGCGCTCCGCGACCACGGCGTCGACCACCGCGACCCTGACGTCCCTGGCGTCCCCGGAGCCCCGGGGAGCCGTCCGGACTCCGTGTGATTCCTTCACCAGGAAGTGCGGCCGGCGCTTGGTCTCGTAGTAGATGCGGCCGATGTACTCGCCGATCAGGCCCAGCATGATCAGCTGGACCCCGCCCAGGCCCACCATGATCCCGACGATGGTGACGTAACCCGGGGAGTCCACGCCCTGGGTCATCGCCTTGATCGTGATCACCAGCGCGTAGAGACCGGTCAGCGCCACCAGTGACGCGCCCGCCCAGATTCCGATTCTCAGCGGCCGGTTGTTGAAGGAGATCAGCCCGTCCATGCCGTAGTTCAGCAGGGACCCGAACTTCCACTTCGTCTCGCCGGCCTCGCGCTGGGCGTTGCGGTAGTCGAAGTGGACCGTGTCGAAGCCGATCCAGGAGAAGAGCCCCTTGGAGAAACGGTTGTATTCGGGCAGCGACAGCAGGGCGTCAACGGCCGGGCGCGACAGCAGGCGGAAGTCGCCGACGCCGTCGGTGAGCTCCACGTCGACCCACCGGTTGATTCCCCGGTAGTAGAGGCGGCTCAGCGCCGTGCGGAGCTTCTTGTCTCCCTCGCGGGTGCGGCGGGCAATGATCTGATCATGCCCCTGCTGGTAGTAGTCCAGCATGGTGGCGATGAGCTCCGGCGGGTGCTGGAGGTCTGCGTCCATGATGACGACGGCGTCGCCGGTCGCCTCACGCAGGCCGGCGAGCATACCGGCCTCCTTGCCGAAGTTCCGGCTGAAGGAGACATATCGGGTCTGCTCCCGGTATTGTGCAGCGATCTTGCGGAGCTTGCCCAGGGTTCCGTCGCGACTGCCGTCATCGACGTAGCAGACCTCGTACTCCACGGGGAGTGCGTCCAGGACCTTGCGAATCTCTGTATCGAAGGTGTCGATCACGGCTTCTTCGTTGTAGCAAGGGACTACTACGGACAGCTTCATGAACACTTCCTGCGGGGTCCGAACGGGTGATTTTTCGGCGACCGAACCAGCCTCTGACCTCTACCAGAGAAGTATGCACGCCCCTGCGAGGGCTGCCGGAGGCGAGTGCGGCACGCGGTACTTTGACGGGGGGCGGGGATAAAGGGAATTCATCAAAGGGATAGAGGTGCACGTGCCTGACGTCTCCGTAGTCGTCATCGTCTACAACGACGCAGAGCGTCTGCCGACAGCCGTCCAGTCTGTTTTGGACCAGACTCTGCACGGGGTCGAAGTCGTGATCGTTGACGACTGCAGCAAGGACCGGTCCTACACGGTCGCCAAGGAACTTGAAGCCGCGCACCCCGGGAGGGTACGGGCCTTCCAACTGCCGGAAAACAGCGGTGGCTGCGGCGCCCCGCGCAACCTTGGCATCAAGCAGACCACCGGTACGTACGTCATGTTCCTGGACAGCGACGACGTGCTGGAGCGCAACGCCTGCCGCAACATGCTGGAAGCCGCCGAGCGGACCGGCTCCGACCTGGTCTCGGGCATGTGCGTACGCGTGCACCTGGACAGCCGGTGGGGCAAGACCACCGAGTGGTACCCGTGGATCTACTCGCGCACCCGCACGCTGGAGTCGATCACCGAATACCCTGACCTGCTGGTCTTCGACACCCTCTCCACGAACAAGTGCTATCGGCGCGCGTTCCTGCTGGAGCAGGGTCTGGAGTTCCCGGTCGGCATCCACTACGAGGACCTGCTCTTCTCCGCGCAGGCCTACGTCGCCGCCAGCCGCATCACGCTGATCCCGAACCACGTCTACTTCTGGAACGTGGTCGAGAAGGCCTCGGCGAAGTCGATCAGCAACCGGCGCCACGAGATCGAGAACTTCGTCCACCGGATGGAAATCCACCGTCGCGTCGACGAGCTGCTGGCCTCCAAGGGCTACTCGGAACTCAAGACCGCGAAGGACACCAAATTCCTCAAGCACGACCTCGTGCTGCACCTGCGGGACCTACCCCTGCTCGGTGACGACTACCGCCGCGACTTCGCCCGGCTCGCCAACGGCTACCTGGCCGGCATCGACCGGGCCGCGTACGAGAACGTCACCTACCTCCAGGCCATCTGCGCCTACCTGCTGGGCAAGGAGGACTGGGACAACCTGCTCCCCGCCGCCGACGCCATGACCAACAAGGGCCGGCTCACCTCCCCGCTCGCCGAGCGCGACGGCCGCGTCTACTGGTGCGCCGAGCACCTGGACGATGCCGAGGGCCGCGAAATACTGGACGTCACCGGCCAGGGCTTCAACGGGATGCCGCTCCGCTCGATGACCCTGGGCAACCGGCTCACCTCGTACACCGACGACGGCCGGGGCACCGTCACCCTTACGGGTTCCATGGTGAACCCGCTGGGACGGATCCGGCCGGAAACCGAGCTGAAGGCCACGCTCGAATTCCGGGCCCGCCGGCAGATCGGCGTGCGGTCGTTCAGCTTCCCCGTGGAAACGGTGCGCCACGCCGGCAAAACCATCGACTGGAAGGTCACGGCCGACGTCGGCGGCACGATCCGCCCCCTCGGCATCATCGACGCGGTCTGGGACGTACGCCTGAAGCTGGCGGCCGGCCGCGATCGGCTCACCACCCGCGTCTCGGTCGGCGGTGTCGACCTGGAGAAGGCGGCCCGACTGCGCGTCCGCCCCCGCCTGACCCGGCTGGTCTCCGACCGCTTCGAGCCGGAGATGACCAAGAAGGGCAACCTCTCCTACGTCCTGACCGCCGAGGGCGCCGCAGCCGTACGCACCCAGGCGCTGATCAACAGCGCGATGCACGGCAAGGCCGCCGGCGTGGTCAAGCGGAGCCTGCGCAAGGCCCTGCGGGCCCGGCGCAACATGGGCTCGGGCGCGCAGAAGGTCAAGGTCTACCACGAGGTCTTTTCGAAGCTGCCGATCAAGAAGGGCACGGTCGTCTTCGAGAGCCACATGGGCAAGCAGTACAGCGACAGCCCGAAGGCGATCTACGAGGAAATGGTGCGCGCCGGCGCGCCGTTCGAGGCGATCTGGTCCTACGAGGGCAGCCGGCCCCACGGCTTCCCCGAAGGGGCCACCCTGGTGCGGCGCTGGAGCTGGGCCTACATGCGCGCTCTGGCCCAGGCCGAGTTCTGGATCGACAACCAGGGCTTCCCGCTGTCGCTGGCCAAGCGCCCCGGGACCACCTACATCCAGACCTGGCACGGTTCCGCGCTCAAGCGCATGGGCTTCCACGAGCCCCGCACCAAGGCCCAGGGCAAGGGCGGCCAGGACCGGCTCCAGGCGGCCGTCGACCGCTTCGACCACTTCCTGATCCGCTCCGAGCACGACGCCCGCACCCTGGCCAAGGGGTTCCGGCTGCGCGACGAGGTACTGCTGCGCACCGGCTACCCGCGCAACGACGCGCTGGTCGCGGCACACCGCGCCGAGGCGCAGACCGGTGAGCGGATCCGCGGAGCCCTCGCCGGAGAGTTCGGGATCGGCCCGGAGAAGAAGGTCCTGCTGTACGCGCCGACCTTCCGGGCGAACGCGGACGGTGCGGTGGAGGGCTTCGAGTTCCCCTTCGACGTGGAGGAGTTCGCCGACCGGCTCGGCGACCGCTTCACGCTGCTGGTGCGGACCCACTACCTGAACAGCACCGTCCTGCCGCCGTCGGTGGCGGGCCGGGTCATCGACGTCTCCAAGTACCACGACATCACCCCGCTGTTGACGCTCGCCGACGGGCTGATCACCGACTACTCGTCCGTGATGTTCGACTACGCGCTCATGGACCGGCCGATGCTGTTCTTCGCGTACGACTACGAGAAGTACTCGACCGACATCCGCGGCACGTACTTCGACCTGAAGGAGAAGGCCCCGGGGCCGGTGGTGGCCACGGCGGAGGAACTCTTCCAGGCCATCGCCGCGTTCGACGAGGAAGACGCCAAGTACGCCGAGGCGCGCCAGCGTTTCCTCGCCGAGTTCGGCGAGTACGACCGCGGGGACGCGGCCCGCCAGATCGTCGAGAAGTTCTTCACCAGGAGCGGCAAGTGAGCCAGCAGAGCGCCGCGGACGGCCGTGACGTCTTCCTCGTCTCCAACAGCGTCGACGAGATCGGCGGCGTCACGACCTGGTCGCACCAGATGGCCCGGCTGTTCAGCGACCGCGGGCACCGGGTGCACGTCGTCGGCATCACCCCCGTCGCGGAGGAGCTCCGGCAGAAGCTGCCCGACGACCTCCCCTACGCGACGACGACGCTCTACGAGGCCCACCCGGGCCCGGTGCGCCATCTGAGCGGTATCAAGGGCCGGCTCAACGCGCCCGAGCGGCGTCGCCAGGCGGCCCGCCGGGCGCTGATGCAGGCCAAGGCGGACCAGTTCGGCGACCTGCTGCGCGCGGCCCGCCCCGGAGGGGTGGTCATCGTCACCCAGATCTGGGCGATGGAGTGGGTGGCCCTGGCCGACGTCAAGGGATTCACCGTCATCGGCATGAGCCACGAGTCCTTCGACGCCAGCCAGAAGTCCAGCCGGGCCCGGCGGATCCGCCGGTACTACCCCGAGGTCGACCGGATGCTCGTGCTGACCCCCGAGGACGCGGACCTCTGGATCCGGTCGGGCATGGAGAACGTCGGCAGCATGCCGAACCCGCTGCCGTTCATGCCCCCCGCTCCCGCCCCGCGCACCGAGAAGGTCGTGGCGAGCATCGGCCGCCTCTCCTTCGAGAAGGGCGTGGACCTGCTGCTCGACGCCTGGGCGGACGTCACCCCCCGACACCCCGACTGGACCCTGCGGATCTACGGGGTGGGCGCGGAGGAGCCCACGCTGCGGGCGCACGCCGCCGAGCTCGGGGTCGAGGACTCCGTGGAGTGGATGGGCAGCACCGACGACGTGCTCGGCGCCCTGAGCGGGGCCTCGGTCTTCGCCCAGGCCTCCCGCGCCGAGGGGTTCCCGATCACCCTCCTGGAGGCCATGGCCGCGGGCGTGCCGGTGGCCGCCTTCGACTGCGCGCCCGGCGTACGGGAGATCGTGACGCACGGCGAGGACGGGCTGGTGGCCCGGCTCGGCAACACGATGGAGCTCGCCGGGCAGCTGGACCGGCTGATCTCCGACCGCGCGCTGCGCGACCGGCTCGGCGACGCCGCCTTCCGCAACGTGCAGCGGTTCTCCAGCTCCGACATCACCGACCGGTGGGAAGAGCTGTTCTCCTTCCTGGAGCGCTGAACCCGCCGACACCCGGTACGTACGAAGCCGCCCGCCCCCGGCCATTACCGGGGGGGCGGGGTGCTTGCGACTAGGGGGGGGGGCGCCCGATTTCGCAGCCCATGCCGTTTGGCCCCCCGCCCCCCCCC
>NZ_JBHYVM010000024.1:119256-127864 GCF_042750105.1 Streptomyces sp. NPDC059443
ATGTACCCGTACACGCGCCGACACACCCGCGACACCCCGTTCTCTACTAGCCCGCCCCCCCCGCCCGTCCCGGGGGCGGGCGGCTTCGTACGTACTCGGAGGCGGTCAGCCCTTGAGGTCAGCCCTTGCGGTTGGCCTCCCAGCCCTCCCAGGCCGAAGTGATCATCTCGCGGACGTCGTGGCGGGCCTTCCAACCCAGCACGGACGAGATCTTCTCGGCGGAGGCGACGACCTTCGCCGGGTCGCCGGGGCGGCGCGGGGAGACCACGGGCGCGTAGGCGGGGTCGGTGTGCCCGGTGGTCTCGTTGACCAGCTCGACCATCTCGCGGACGGAAACGCCCTCGCCGCGGCCGATGTTGACGGTGAGGTCGTCGTACTCGCCCCGCGCGCCCCACTCGGCGAGCTTGCGGGCCGCCACCACGTGGGCCTCCGCGAGGTCCGCGACGTGGATGTAGTCACGGATGCACGTGCCGTCCGGGGTCGGGTAGTCGTCGCCGAAGATCCGGGCGCCCTCGCCCTTGTCGAACCGCTCGAAGATCATCGGCACCAGGTTGAAGACACCGGTGTCGGCGAGCTCGGGGGTGGCGGCCCCCGCCACGTTGAAGTACCGCAGGCAGGCGGTGGACATGCCCTTCGCCTTGCCGGTCGCGCGGACCAGCCACTCGCCGGCCAGCTTCGTCTCGCCGTACGGGCTCAGCGGCAGGCACGGGGTGTCCTCGGTGACGAGGTCGACGTCGGGCATCCCGTACACGGAGGCGGAGGAGGAGAAGAGGAAGTTGCGGATGCCGGCGTCGGCCACCGCGCCGAGCAGGACCGTGAGGCCCTGCACGTTCTCCTCGTAGTAGTGCAGCGGCTTCTCCACGGACTCGCCGACCTGCTTCTTGCCCGCGAGGTGCACCACACCGGTGATCTCGTGCCGGGCGAAGGTGTCGTCCAGGACCTTGCGGTCGAGCACGGAACCGACCACCAGCGGAACGCCTTCCGGGACACGGTCGGCGTTGCCGGTGGAGAGGTCGTCCAGGATCACGACCTCCTCGCCCGCGAGCAGCATCGCGCGGACTACGTGCGACCCGATGTAACCGGCGCCACCAGTGATCAGAAAGGTCATGCGTATCTCCCTAGTTCCGTCTCTTGTCTCATCCGGCGTCCGCCGGTTCCCGCGCTCTAACCGCGGCTCTTGCGGGCCCGGTCGAGGCGGTTGCGTGCAAGGCTCATGACGCCTTCGGCTCCGGGCGCGAGGCGCACCGCCAGCGATCCGCCGGCCGTGCGGTAGGGCTGCGCCAACAGCACACCGTACCGGCTGCTGGGCAGCACCCGTCGGCGGAGCAGGCCGCCGAGGGGGCGCGGAGAGGTGAGCAGGGAGCTCCCGTCCGCGCACTCCACGCCCACCTTCACGTCCCACGCCTGCATGCCTCGCCGGCCCGCGCCGCGCCCGGCGACCGCCAGCGTGGTGAGGCGGAAGGGCAGTTCCGCGATCCACTGGCCGCCGTCCTCGGCGGGGTGCAGCTCCCCCGGCTCGGCGAACAGCGCCTTCCCCTCGTCGCCCCGCGGCAGGAAGCGCAGCTGGGCCGTGCGCGGGCCGGCGGCGGCGAGGCGCCCGTACAGGTCGTGCACGCGGATCCGCACTCCCGCGCAGCCGCCCGCCTCGGCATCGACTATGACGGGCAGTTCTGACGTGGGCAGCCACGCCAGCCCGTCCAGTTCCACGGGCAGGGCCTCGCTCCAGACCGCGGCCCCGCCGGCGCCGGTCGTGTACGGGGGCTCCAGCCGGGGTGGATCGGCGGCGAAGGCGGTCAGCCGGAGAAGGTCGGCGGGGGCGGGCGGAACCTCGCAGGCGCGCACCACCCGTACGACCCAGCGGGCGGGGGCCGCGGCGGCCTCGATGTCCGCGTCCGCGAAACCGGCGAGGTAGTCGTGGGCCGCGGCCCACCAAGCGGCCTGGTACTCGGGATCCTTGCCGAGCTCGCGCAGGTACATGCGCAGGTCGTACTCCAGGAACTTGACCTGGCAGGCCCGGCCCAGCTCGGGCGAGGACTCGGAGATGATCCGGGAGGCGGTGCGGTGCGCCTCGATGCGCGCACGCCAGTTGCCGACGTCCTTGCGGTCCAGGGAGATCGACACCTGGGTGGCGTCCCGGCGAACGTGCCACACGTAGACGAGGTCGCCGATCACAGCGATGCGGGGCTCGGCGGCCAGCACGCGGGCGGTGAACACGAAGTCCTCGTAGACGAACCGGCCGTCGGGGAACCGGATCTGGTGCTTTTCGAGGAATGAACGGTCGTACAGCTTGTTGACGCAGAGCGTGTCCCGGACCAATTCCGGTCGGTCGGCCGGCCGGCCGATGACATCGCCCGGCGTGTAGAGGCCGGGCATCCAGGGGACATCGCGTCCCGCGGGCAGTTCGCGGCGGACGCAGGCGCCGACCGTGACCGCCGCGCGGTGTTCCCCGGCGGCGCGCAGGAGGGAGTCGACGGCTCCCGGGGGGAGCACGTCGTCGCTGTCCAGGAACATGACGTACGGGGCGGTCGCGGCCGCGATCCCGTCATTGCGCGGGGTGCCGCAGCCTCCGCTGTTCTCCGTGCGGTGCACGACCTTCAAACGGGAGTGGCGGGCGGCCAGTTCGTCGAGCACGGACCCGGTTCCGTCGACGGACGCATCGTTCACGGCAATGACCTCGACAGCCGCGGGGCCCTGGGCGAGAGCCGAGGAAACGGCCTCGCCCACGAGCCCTGCGTCGTTGTACGCGATCACGACGACGGAAACGCCGGGGGTATTGGTGCTCGTCACCTTCGGATCCTAGGCCACGCAGGTAAACGTGGTCTCAAGACAATTCGCCCGGCAGGCGGCCCGGCCGGCCCCGGCCGCCCGGTCCGGACCCGGTCGTGAGACCGGGCCCGGACCGGGCGGAAACGCCAGCGGGAAGGGCTCCGTCAGAAGGGACGGAACTCGTCGTACTCCTTCTGGACCGAGTCGCGCTCGGCTTCCTTCTCCTTGCGGCGCGTGGTGGCCGGACGCGGCGCCTCCAGACGGTGGTCCTCACCGCGGCGGCCCAGCATCTCGGCGCCGGCCATCATGGTCGGCTCCCAGTCGAAGACGACCGCGTTGTCGTCGGAACCGATGGCCACGCCGTCGCCCGCACGGGCACCGGCCTTGCGCAGCGCGTCCTCGACACCGAGGCGGTTGAGACGGTCCGCGAGGTAGCCGACGGCCTCGTCGATGTTGAAGTCGGTCTGGCGGACCCAGCGCTCCGGCTTCTCGCCGCGCACCCGGTACACGTCCTCGGCCTCGTCGTAGGTGATGGTGAAGCCCGAGTCGTCCACGGCCTTCGGGCGGATGACGATGCGGGTCGCCTCCTCCTTCGGCTTGCGGGCGCGGAACTTCGCGATGACCTCGGCGAGGAAGAAGGACAGCTCCTTGAGGCCGGTGC
The DNA here is from genome assembly GCF_042750105.1 of Streptomyces sp. NPDC059443. Lineage (NCBI taxonomy): Bacteria > Bacillati > Actinomycetota > Actinomycetes > Kitasatosporales > Streptomycetaceae > Streptomyces > Streptomyces sp. NPDC059443. The sequence continues at coordinate 122,684 of NZ_JBHYVM010000024.1, forward strand.
GGTCGACCGCGGAGACCTCGAAGACCTTGTAGCCGCGGGCCTCCAGGTCCGGACGGACCATCTCGGCGAGGTCCTTGCCGTCGGGGATGTCGACCTTGTTGAGGACGACGAGGCGCGGGCGCTTCTCCAGGCCGCCGCCGTAGAGCTTGAGCTCCTCCTCGATGGCGTCGAGGTCGGCGAGCGGGTCGCGGTCGGACTCCAGGGTGGCGGTGTCCAGCACGTGCACGAGGATCGAGCAGCGTTCGACGTGGCGCAGGAACTCCAGGCCGAGGCCCTTGCCCTGGCTGGCGCCCGGGATCAGGCCCGGGACGTCGGCGATGGTGTAGACCGTCGAGCCGGCGGTGACGACGCCCAGGTTCGGGACGAGGGTGGTGAAGGGGTAGTCCGCGATCTTCGGCTTGGCCGCGGAGAGCACCGAGATCAGCGAGGACTTGCCGGCGCTCGGGAAACCGACCAGCGCCACGTCGGCGACGGTCTTGAGCTCCAGGATGACGTCGCCGCCGGTGCCGGGGACACCGAGGAGCGCGAAGCCGGGCGCCTTGCGGCGGGCGGAGGAGAGCGCCGCGTTGCCGAGGCCGCCGCGGCCGCCTTCGGCAGCCACGTAGGTGGTGCCCTGGCCGACGAGGTCGGCGAGGACGTTGCCCTCCTTGTCGAGGACGACGGTGCCGTCCGGCACGGGCAGGATGATGTCCTGGCCGTCCTTGCCGGAGCGGTTGTCGCCCGCGCCGGGCGCGCCGTTGGTGGCCTTGCGGTGGGGGCTGTGGTGGTACTCCAGCAGGGTGGTGACCGCCTGCTCCACCACCAGGATGACGTCGCCGCCACGGCCGCCGTTGCCGCCGTCGGGGCCGCCGAGCGGCTTGAACTTCTCCCGGTGAACGGAGGCGCAGCCGTGGCCCCCGTTACCCGCGGCGACATGCAATTCGACGCGGTCCACGAAGGTGGTCATGGGTGTTCCTCCAGATACATACGGGAATGTCCCGGGCAGGCCTTGCTGCCCATTAAACGTGTCTATGTGACAACGCGCCGAGGGCGGACCTCTCTTCCCGGCTTCGCCGGAAAGAGCTGAGATCCGCCCTCGGGGTGTTACGAACGCTTCAGATCAGCAGGAGCTGAATCAGGCGGCCGGAACGATGTTGACGACCTTGCGGCCACGGTGCGTGCCGAACTCGACCGAACCGGCCTGCAGCGCGAACAGCGTGTCGTCGCCACCACGACCGACACCCGAACCCGGGTGGAAGTGGGTGCCGCGCTGGCGGACGAGGATCTCACCAGCGGAAACGACCTGACCGCCGAAGCGCTTCACGCCGAGCCGCTGGGCATTGGAATCGCGCCCGTTCCGGGTGGACGATGCGCCCTTCTTGTGTGCCATGTCTCAGTCCCTCTTACTTCGCAGCCGCGGGGATACCGGTGACCTTGATCGCCGTGTACTGCTGGCGGTGACCCTGGCGACGGCGGTAGCCGGTCTTGTTCTTGTAACGCAGGATGTCGATCTTGACGCCCTTGTGGTGATCCACAATCTCGGCCGTGACCTTGACGCCGGCCAGGACCCACGGGTCGCTGGTCACGGCTTCGCCGTCGACAACGAGCAGGGTCGAGAGCTCGACCGTGTCGCCAACCTTGGCGGTGGGAATCTTGTCAACTTCAACGATGTCGCCGACAGCAACCTTGTGCTGGCGACCACCGCTGCGCACGATGGCGTACACGCGGATCTCTCTCTCACTCGGGGCGGATGCTCCTGAAGCCAGCCGCTCAGGCGGGCCGAAGCCCACACCGATCCGGATTGGACGAGCGGCCTCTCCCGCATGCTGCTCGGCGGGAGGAAGGTGCTCAGGAGCGCGGCGCGCGTTAGACGTAATCGTCTAAACATGCCGACGGTCTAGGTTACGGGGCCGGTTCCGGAGGGTCAAACCGGGTCCCGCATGACCATGGGCCCCGCCGCTCGGCGGGGCCCACGATCAGGAGCGGATCAGGCTTCGGTGGGAGCCGAGACGGAGGGCAGCGTCTGCTGCTCGGCCGCCGCGGTCTTCTTCGTGGCCCGCTTCGCAACGGTCTTCTTGGCGGCCGTCTTGGCCGTCGCCGCCTTCTTGGCGACGGTCTTCTTGGCGGCTGCCGCCTTCTTGGCCGGGGCCTTCTTCGCCGCGGCCGCCGTGGCTGTGGTCGCCTTCTTGGCGGCCGTCTTGCGGACCGCCTTCTTGGCGGGAGCCGCCGGGGCGGCCTCCTCCACGACTGCCTCGGCCGGGGTCTCCACCGGCGCCTGGACGACCACCACGGCCGCCTCCGCGCCCGCCGGGGAACCGGCCGGTGCGGTGGCCTTACGGGTGGCACGGCGACGCGGACGGACCGGCGCGGCCTCGGCCACGGGCTCGATCACGGGCTCGGCCGGGGTCTCGACGACCACCGGCGCGGGCTCGGGCTCGGGCTCCACGACGGGCTCCGGCTCCGGCACGACGACCGGCTCCGGGGCCTGGGCCGGGGCGGCCTCGGCCGGGGCGCCCGCCGGAGCGGTCGCCTTACGGGTGGCACGGCGGCGGGTGCGGCCCTTGGGGGCCTCCTCCACGACCGGCTCCACGACGGGGGCCGCGACGACCTCGACGACCTCGATGACCTCGGGCTCGATGACCTCGATCTCGGCCTCGACCACCGGCTCGGGCGCGGCCACCGGGGCCGGAGCCGCGGCGACAGCGGCAGCAGCGGCACCGCGCCCGGCGCCCGCCGGAGCGGTCGCCTTGCGGGTGGCGCGACGGCGGTTGCGACGGCCGCTCAGACCCGCGGCGGCCTCGGCCTCGGCCGCGCTTCCGTACAGCTCCTCGTCGGCGACGAAGGACGGCTCCGGCAGCGCGATCGGGGCGGCGGCCTCGGCAGCCACCTCCGCCTCGGTCTCGATCTCGTAGACGTCCGTCTCGACGGCCTCGATCTCGTGGTCGTGCTCGTGCTCGTCGGCGCGGCCACCGCGGCGCTTGGAGCGCTTGCCGTTGCCACCGCCGCCGACCACGGTCGGGGTCTCCATGTGCACGATCACACCGCGACCGTTGCAGTGGACGCAGGTCTCGGAGAAGGACTCCAGCAGACCCTGGCCCACCCGCTTGCGGGTCATCTGGACCAGGCCCAGCGAGGTCACCTCGGCGACCTGGTGCTTGGTCCGGTCACGGCCCAGGCACTCCAGCATGCGCCGCAGGACCAGGTCGCGGTTGGACTCCAGGACCATGTCGATGAAGTCGATGACCACGATGCCGCCGAGGTCGCGCAGCCGCAGCTGGCGCACGATCTCCTCGGCCGCCTCCAGGTTGTTCCTGGTGACGGTCTCTTCGAGGTTGCCGCCCTGACCGGTGAACTTGCCGGTGTTGACGTCGATGACGATCATCGCCTCGGTCTTGTCGATCACAAGCGAGCCGCCCGAGGGCAGCCACACCTTGCGGTCGAGCGCCTTGGCGAGCTGCTCGTCGATCCGGTACGTCGCGAAGACATCGACCTCGGAGGTCCAGCGGGAGAGCCGGTCGGACAGGTCCGGGGCCACGTGGTTCACGTAGCCGTGGATGGTCTCCCAGGCGCTGTCACCGCTGACGATGACCTTCGAGAAGTCCTCGTTGAAGATGTCGCGCACGACGCGGACGGTCATGTCCGGCTCGCCGTACAGGAGGCTCGGCGAAGAGGTCGAGATCTGGTTCGACTTCTTCTGGATGTCCTCCCACTGGGCCTGCAGACGCTCGACGTCGCGGCGCAGCTCGTCCTCGCTCGCACCCTCGGCGGCGGTGCGCACGATGACGCCCGCGTCCTCGGGGACGATCTTCTTGAGGATGGTCTTCAGGCGCGCGCGCTCGGTGTCGGGCAGCTTGCGGCTGATACCGGTCATCGAGCCCTCGGGCACGTAGACGAGGTAGCGGCCGGGCAGCGAGACCTGGCTGGTCAGGCGGGCGCCCTTGTGGCCGATCGGGTCCTTGGTGACCTGCACCAGGACCGACTGGCCGGACTTGAGGGCGGACTCGATGCGGCGCGGCCCGTTGGCCATGCCGAGCGCCTCGAAGTTGACCTCACCGGCGTACAGGACGGCGTTGCGGCCCTTGCCGATGTCGATGAAGGCGGCCTCCATCGACGGCAGCACGTTCTGGACCTTGCCCAGGTAGACGTTGCCGACGTACGAGGTGGCTTCTTCCTTGTTGACGTAGTGCTCGACGAGCACGTTGTCCTCAAGGACGCCGATCTGGGTGCGCTCGCCCGACTGGCGGACGACCATCACGCGCTCGACGGCCTCGCGGCGGGCCAGGAACTCGGCCTCGGTGATGATCGGGACGCGGCGGCGGCCCTGCTCGCGGCCCTCGCGGCGGCGCTGCTTCTTCGCCTCCAGGCGGGTCGAGCCCTTGATGGACTGGACCTCGTCGGAGGAGGTGGAGCCGGCGCCCGCGGCGGACTCGGAGCGCTCGCGCGCCGGACGGGGCTCGCGGACCTTGACGACGGTGCGCACGCCGTCCTCGTCGCCCGCGTCGGCGTCCGTACCGCCGTCACCACTGCGGCGACGACGGCGACGGCGACGACGGCTGGAGCTGGAGCCGAGGGCCCCGCTCTCCTCGTCCTCTTCCGCCTCTTCCTCTTCGGCCTCCTCGGCCTCGGCCTCTTCCTCGGCGGACTCGTCGAGGTCGGCGGCCTCACCGCGACGGCGACGACGGCCACCGCGACGGCGACGACGGGACGGGCGGTCGCCCGACTCGTCGAACTCCTCCTCGGCGGCCTCTTCGAGCTCGGCGGCCTCGGACTCCTCCTCGAAGAGCTCTACGTCGGCCAGCGAGACCGGAGCGGACGGCGCGGCCTGGGCCGGGGCCGCCGGAGCGGCGGTCTCGGCGGCCGCACCGCGGCCGCGGCGGCGGCGACGGCCGGCCGGCTGCGGGGCCGGGGCCACGACGGCCTCGGCTTCGAGCTCGATCTCTTCTTCTTCGACCTCGTCGATCTCGTCGACCGGGGCGGCAGCGGCAGCGGCCGCCGCGGCCATGGCGGCGGTCTCCGGGGTCTGGAACATCGGCTCCGCGAAGACCGGCGCCTGGAACACGGCGACGGCGGGACGACCGGCGCGACGGCCACGGGCCGGGGCCGGGGCCGGGGCGGCGGGCGCCTCGGCCGGGGCAGCGGCGGCGGCCGCCGGCTGCGGCGCGGCGGCAGCGGCCGGAGCGGTGGTGGAACGCGTGGCGCGAC
>NZ_JBHYVM010000025.1:0-1323 GCF_042750105.1 Streptomyces sp. NPDC059443
AGGGCTTCGATCTCGGAGGGGCCGGCGTTGAAGGTCTGCGGCTTGATCGTGGTGGCGCCGAGTTCCTTGGCGATCAGGCCTTCCTGGATGCCGACCAGCGCGGTGGCGTGGGTCAGGTTGGGGAAGTAGCCGACGCGGACCTCGGTCGCCGACAGCTTCTTGCCGGAGTCGGCGGAGGAGCTGCCCGTCGCGGGGGCGTCCTTCTTGGCCTCGGAGCCGTACCCGCAAGCGGTGAGAAGCAGGGGAAGAGCGGCGGTGACGGCGATGGCGCGCAGGGCGGTGAGCGGTCTTGCGGCAGACACGGAGGTGTCCTTTCACGGGATGGTGTTCGAGGAAGTGCGCAGGAGTGCGGAGAAGTGCGACGCGAGGTCATCGGCACGCACGGCATCCGGTCCCGGCCGTCGGCGGCGGGATCGCGGTCGCTGGAAGGCACGCGGGCGGCGAGGTCGGCCAGGGGCCGGCCGGGCTACGGCGAGCGGGTCAGGCGGGCTGACAGATGGCGCTGGAGGTGCGGACCAGGTCGATGTGTCGACGGGAGGTCAGGGGCAGCGTCCTGCCTGCGCGGTGCGGTGTTCGCACGGCCACCTCCCGGATTCCTAGTTTTCCCACCTGGTTGGTAGGCATATTGGCAGACCGGGACACTCGCCCCAAGAGGTTGACCGCATCGTGGACGCCTGGATCTCGCAATGCGAGAAAGCGCAGGTGGGGCGGGGTCAGTGGCTTAGGGAATCAGATGATCGGGGGATCAGGGGATCAGGGATTGGTCCAGGCGTCCGGAGCGTGGGCCAGCGCGGATACGGAGGCGGGCAGCTCGGACGAGGCCACGTCGGCGAGCGAGACTCCGTCGAGGATCTCGCGCACATTGGCCCGCAGCGCGATCCACAGGGGCAGCAACGACTGGGCGGGGCCGGTGTAGGAGAGGTCCGGTGGGCGGACTCCGCGCACCGAGACGAGCGGTCCGTCCACGACCCGGATGACGTCCGCGATGCTGATCGACCGGGCGGGCCTGGCCAGCCGGTAGCCGCCGTTGCCGCCGCGCTGGCTGAGTACGAGACCGCCCCGGCGCATGTCGTTCAGGATGCCTTCGAGGAACTTGTGCGGGATGTCCTGGGCGTCGGCGATGGCTTCGGCCTTCACCGGCCCGCCGTCCTGCGACGCGGCAAGCTGCAGTGCGGCACGTACCGCGTAGTCCGCCCTGGCTGAGATCCGCATGCGGACATTATCCCGTACGTCGCCGGGCGGCCGCCGCCCCGGCCGGGCGGGCGGGGGGGGCGGGGGGCCCGGACGGCCGGGAGGGGGGGGGGGGGGGGGGCGGATCCCCCT
>NZ_JBHYVM010000025.1:1333-23273 GCF_042750105.1 Streptomyces sp. NPDC059443
CGCCCCCCCGCGGCGCCGCGCCCAGCCCCCTGCCCCGCCCCCCGCCCGTCCCCCGACCTCCCTAACTACCGCCGCCGCGGGCCCCGCCCCCCCGCGCCGCGGGGCCCGGCGGGCGGCCCCCGCGGCCCGGCCCGGGCTGTGTGCCGGGTCAGTGGAAGGCCGCCGCCACCGCGCGGTGGGAGCCGTTGAGGTAGTGCTCGCCGATGGAGCGCAGGCGGTGCGCGGTCGGGCGGTGGGCCGTCAGGACCCGGGCGTTGCGCCAGAACCGGTCCAGGCCGGGGGCGTCGGCGAGCTCCAGCACCCGGGTGCTGATGTGCAGGGCGGCCTTCGACGTGACGGTCTCGGCCGTGGCGACCAGGGCCGCGACGCCCGCGGCCCCTTCCGCGTCGAGGTGCGTCCCCGTGTCGAGGGCCTGTCCCATCACGTCCGTCGCCCGGCCGACCACGGCGGTGGCCGTCTGGGCGGCGGAGGCGAGTTCCCCGTACGTCAGGAAGAGGTCCGGGTCCTCGCCGGGCAGCCGGTGCGCGCGGCCGCCCCTGCTGAGGTCGCGCGCCTCGGTCAGGGCGCCTTCGGCGATCCCGAGGCCCACGTGGCACAGGGCGAGCCGCAGCGCGGGCTCCGCGAGCGCGGTGAAGGGGGCGGTCGACTCCTCGTCGTAAGGCCGGCGGCCCAGCACCTGCCCCGGCGCGATGGTTACCCGGTCCAGGACGACCTCGCCCGCGCCGGCCAGGCGCTGCCCGAGGCGGTCGTGGGCCGGTTCGACGCTCACGCCCCGCGCGCCGGACGGGATCCGTACGACCAGGACGTCGCCGGTCGCGGCGCAGAGGGCGTCCACCACGACCTGGTCGGCGGCGGCCACCGCCGTGTCCACCGACCGGCGCCCGTTCAGTACGTAGCCGGTGGTGCGGGGCCTCAGCGTGAGGTCCGGTCCTCCGGTGTCCTCGTGGGGTGCGGGGGCGTGGACGGCCCCGGTCCACAGCCACTTCTCGCGCACCGACTCCTCTTCGAGGGCGGTCGCGTGCTCGTGGCTCGCGTAGAAGCGTCCGCTCCAGGCGTGTACGTAGTGGCGGGCGAGCAGGTCGCCGACGGAACTGTCCGCCGCGGAGATCTCCCGGATGACGGCGCATCCGGTGCGCCAGTGCGCCCCGCGGCCGGGCCCGGGCGGGGTGAGGGCCGCCGGCAGGCCGGCTTCGCGCAGCCGGGCCGTTTCGTCGGTCGGCGGCTTGCCGGCCTGGTCCCGGGCGATGGCGTCCGCGGCGAGGTCGTCCGCCACGTCGCGGGCGGTACGCAGGAGCGCGCGGCGGCGCTCGTCGGAGGACCGGCGGTCGGTGGTCATGTCGGCTGCTCCGGAACGTTGTTGGGTGGCCTCGGCCAGTCTCGCCTGCACCGGATCCCCACCTTTCCCATCGGATTAATAGGAATACTTGCCCGAAGCGGCCCGCCCGGCAAGAGCGCGACCGAATCGTGGACGGTCCGGTCTCATGATGAAAGACGGCGCAGGTCGGCCGCGGTCCGATGGGCCGGTCGCGGGCGGATCCGCCGTCAGGCGGTGCGCGAATCGGGGGTGTTCGGTCCGGCTCGGGGGTTCAGGGGCTCGCGATGACCAGCAGCGTGCGGGCCGCGGCCGGGCCCGACAGGCGGCAGCGGTGCGGGACTTCGCCCCGGTGGTGGGCGCTCTGTCCGGCGCTCAGGGTCAGCGGCTCCTCACCCTCCACCTCCAGGACGATCTCGCCCTCCAGGACGTAGAGGAAGTCCTCGCCGGGGTGCTCGAACCAGCCGCGCTCGCCCTGGCCGGGCTCGAAGTGGTGCTCGTAGGCCTCCATCAGCGCGCTGCGCCCGCCCGGGATGAGCACCTGGGCGGTCTGCCCCGTGGCCTCGTTCACGCGGATCACCTGCGGGTCGCTCTCGTGGCTGACCGCACCCGGTCGCGCGGGCGGCCGCAGGAAGGTCCCCGGGGTGACGTCCAGCGCTTCGGCGATCCGGTAGATCGAGCTGAGGCTCGGGGTGGCGAGGCCGCGTTCGAGCTGGCTGAGGAACGGCTGGGAGAGGCCCGAGCGGGTGGCGAGGACGGCCATGGAGACGCCGCGCTGTTTGCGGCAGCTCCGGATCACCCGTCCGACCTCGATCGCCTCGGGCGTGGGTTCGGGTCGAGACACGCAGGTGAACGTACCTCATCACCGATCAAGGACCGGGAGCTCCGGGAGGTTTCGCACTGCCGCAACACTCTCTTCATAAGCGTGGTCAATTATTGACCTCACTTATCAACGGCCGAGAAGCCGACCGAGGAACCGAACGAGGAGCCGCCCCGTGCACGCCACCCCCTCACCGCCCGGCCGGGCCATCGGTCGGCTCGGCCCGGTCCTGGGCGCCGCAGGTGCCGTGCTCGCGCTGTGGTACCTGCTCGCCCGGTCCGGCGCGGTGGCGCCGGGGCTGCTGCCCACGCCCGGCCAGACCGCGGCCGCGCTCGCGGACAGCGCCCGCAGCGGCATCCTGACCGCTGATCTCGGTGCCAGCCTGGCCCGCGCCGGACAGGGATTCGCACTCGGCGCCCTCGTCGGCAGCGCACTGGGCTTCGCCACCGGCTACCTGCCGAGGCTCTCCGCCGCCGTCACCCCGGTGGTCTCCTTCCTGCGCCCGATCCCGGCCATCGCGCTGGTGCCGCTCGCGACCGCCTGGTTCGGCATCGGGGAGACCGCCAAGCGCCTGCTCATCGCCTACGCCGTACTGCTCGCCGTCTGGCTGTACGTCCACGACGGGGTCTCCCGGGTACCGGTGTCCCACCTGCGGGCGGCCCGGTCGCTGGGGGCGCCGCTGCACCGCCGGTTCACCGAGGTGCTGCTGCCCGCCGCAGCGCCCGCGCTGCTCGCCGCGTTGCGGTACGGGGCCTCGGTCGCCCTGCTCGCCCTGGTGGCGGCCGAACTGGGCGGCGCGGACAGCGGGTTGGCGTACAGGCTCCAGGTGGACGGGCAGTTCCTGCGGGTGGACCGGATGTTCGCGGGACTGCTCGTACTCGGGATGCTCGGCGTGGCCGTCGACCTCGTACTGGCCGCGGCCGGCCGCCGGTTCGTGCACTGGAGCGCCTCGTGAGCCTGGGCGTACGACTGGAGGGGATCTCGGTCGGCTACGGGGCCGCCCCGGTGCTGGAACGCACCGAACTGGATCTCCCGGCGGGCTCGTTCACCGCGCTGCTGGGGCCCAGCGGGTGCGGCAAGTCCACGGTTCTCAACCTGGTCGCCGGGTTCGTACGGCCCACCGAAGGGCGGGTGACGGCGGGTTCCGCGCCCGTGCGCGGGCCGGGCCCGGAACGGGGAGTGGTCTTCCAGCACTACGCGCTCTTCCCCTGGCGCACCGCCCGCGGCAACGTGGAATTCGCCCTCAAGCGGCTCGGCCTGCCGCGTCCGGAGCGCCGCCGGCGAGCGCTCAGGGCGCTGGCCGAGGTGGGGCTGGCGGACGGCGCCGAGAAGTACCCGGCGCAGCTGTCCGGCGGCATGCAGCAGCGGGTGGCACTGGCCCGCGCACTGGCCGCCGAGCCCGAAGTGCTGCTGATGGACGAGCCGTTCGGGGCGTTGGACGCACTGACCCGGACCCGGATGCAGACCCTGCTGCGGGAGCTGTGGCAGCGCCGCGGAACCACCGTCCTGTTCGTCACGCACGACATCGACGAGGCGCTGGCCCTCGCCGAGCGGATCGTCGTCCTCGGCGGGACTCCCGGACGGGTGCTGGCCGACCACGCCGTGCCCGCCGGCCCGCCCGACCCCGGGCTGCGCTCGCAGATCGCACGTCACCTCGGCTCCGACTGAGGCTCCCGGATCGGCCCTGTTGCTACTCCCTGCTGCTTGCTGCCTGCTCCCGTCCCCGGAAGGACTTCGCGTGCCCAGAACCCTCAGAACCCCCAGAACCCTCAGACCCCGCGCGCTCGCCACGCTGCTGACGGCCGTCCTGCTCGGCGCGCTCACCTCGGCCTGCGCCGCCGGCTCCGGCGGCGGTTCCGGCTCCGCGGCCGGCGGCCGCCCCGCCGTTTCCCTCGCCGCGAGCGACTACCTCGGCGGGGCGCCCGTCCACGTGGCCGAGGAGCGCGGCCTCTGGTCCGCCGAGGGCATCGATGCCACCGTGACCACCCAGCCCACGGGCCGGGACGCGCTGAACGCCGTGCTCGGCGGCCAGGCGCAGCTCGGCGTCGTGGGTGACCTGCCCGCGGTGACGGCCGCGCTGGGCGGCCGTGAGCTGCGGATCGTCGCCGACCTGTCCCGGTTCGACGACTGGCGGCTGCTGACCCGGACCGACCGGCAGATCACCGGCTTCGCCGCGCTGAAGGGCCGCAAGGTCGGCGTCCCGCAGGGCACGAACGTCGAGTACGCACTGTCGCGGATGCTCGCCTCCGCGCAGCTGACGGCCGCGGACGTGACCGTGGTCAACCTCGCCCCGAACCAGGTCACTTCGGCGCTGGCCCGAGGGGACGTCGACGCCGGGGTCACCTTCCCCAGCTTCTACGATGCCGCCCGCACCGCCCTCGGCGACCGCTACGCCGAACTCCCCTTCACCGGCTACACGGCACGGACCCTGCTCGTCGCGGGTCCGGCGGCGACCGAGGAGACCGTCACGGCCGTGCTCCGGGCGCTGCTGAAGGCCCAGCGCGAGATCGCCGCCGCCCCGGCCGCCGCGCGCAAGGCCGTACTCGCCCAGTCCAAGGGCGCGCTCCAGGCCGGCTACGTGGACGCCTTCCAGCCCCGCTACGGCTACGGCGCGACCCTTTCGCCCGAGCTGCTGACCCAGCTGGAGCAGGAGGCCGCCTGGGCGAAGGCCGCCCAGGGCCTGCCGGGCTCCGCCGACCGCGCCGCGCTGCTGGGGCACCTGAACCCCGCGCCCCTGACGGCCGTAGACCCGGCCGCCGTCACCGTCCACTGACCACACCCACATCAACACCCACAGCAAGACCAACACCCACACCGGAGATCCGCATGACCGTCGACCAGAACACCCTGCGCCGCCGAGGCGTGGGCCTCATCGCCCATGACCCCGCCCGCAGTTACGGCGGCTACACCCTCTACACGCCGATCACCAGCGCCGGCCGGATCCACCTCGTAGACATAGAAGGCCGGCCGGCCCACACCTGGAACTCCCCGCACCCGCCCGGCCGACAGGCCCAACTCCTCCCCAACGGGAACCTCTTCTACGCGGCCAAGGACACCACCAGCCCCACCCTCTTCCCCATCTGGGACGTTTACCACGGCGGCATCTTCCAGGAACTGGCCCCCGACTCCACGGTCCTGCGCGAGGTCCGGCACCCCTTCCACCACCACGACGCCTCGATCCTGCGCAACGGCAACCTCATCGTCACCGTCGTGGAACCCCTGGCCCCGGCCGACGCGGCCCGCATCCGGGGCGGCATCCCCGGCTCCGAAGCCCCGGGCGGGGTGATCTACGGGGACGTGGTGTACGAGCTGACCTGGGACGGGGAGGAGGTGTGGCGCTGGGCCGCCATCGATCACCTCGACCCCGAGGAGTTCCCGCTCGACCCGCACTTCGCCCGTGAGCACTGGCCCATGGCCAACACGGTCAACGAGAGCGCCGACGGCTCGATCGTCGTGGGCTTCCGCAGCGCGTCCTCCACCGTGGCCGTGGACCGCGCCGACGGGTCCGTACGGTGGCGCATCGGCCCCGACGTCCTGGCGCAGCAGCACCATCCGCACGAGCTGGCGGACGGGAACATCCTGGTCTTCGACAACGGCACCTACCGCGACACCACGTCCGTGCCGTACTCGCGGGTGCTGGAGCTCGACCCGCGCACGGGCGAGGAGGTGTGGTCGTACGAGGACAATCCGCCGCAGAACTTCTACAGCCCGTACATGTCCAGCGCGCAGCGCCTGCCGAACGGGAACACCTTCATCGCGGAGGGCTCCTTCGGGCGGCTCTTCGAGGTGACCCCCGCCCGGGAGGTGGTGTGGGAGTTCGTGGTCCCGCAGTTCCGGTCCTTCGGCGAAGGCGTGGGCCTGGAGTCCTCGGCCGGCGCCCAGAACTCCGTCTTCCGCGCCTACCGGTACTCCGCGGACCGGTTCCCCTGGCTGTGAACGACGGCCCGGTCCAGCCGCGGGGTCGCCGGGTGCCGCCCCGGGGAAGATACTGAAGGTCACGGTGCGTGGAGGCGACATGCGTGAACCGGAGCGTCGCGGCCCGAGGACGGCCTCGGTGCCCGTCAGCGAGACGGCAGCGGTCGTACTGGACGACGCGGGCGTGGTCGTGGCCCGATCGGAGTGGGCCGCGACGCTGCTGGAATGCCCCCCGGGAGAGACCTGCGAGCCCCTTCTGGGGCTGCTGCCGCGAGCCGGACCGGATGCAGGGCCGGATGCCGGACCGGATGCAGGACCGGATGCCGGACCGGATGCAGGACCGGATGCCGGACCGGATGTGGGGCCCTCCGGGCGCCTGGTGACCGTTCCGAGTGGCGATCATGAGGGTCCGAAGACCCCTCTGGTCTGCACGGTCGTCCCGCTGACGGCTCGCGCTAGAGGCGATCGCGGCGCCGACGCGAGATGGCTCGTCCTGGTGACCCCGGCGGAATCCGCCGGGGAGGCGGCCGAGAGGGATGTGCAGCGGCGCCGGACGGGGCTGTCCCACGCCGCTGCCGAGGGCATCGGCGCCTCCCTGGACGTGACCGAGATGGCCGAGACCCTCGTGAACCTGCTCGTCCCCGATTTCGCCGACCTGGCGACCGTGGACATCGCCGAGCAGGTGCTCGCGGGCGACGAACCCCCGCACCTCGACACCAGCGGCGACGTCCGCCTGCGCCGGACCGCTGCCGCGCAGAGCCCGGAGATATCCGCCGAGGACCTCCTGGCGGTGGGAGAGGCGCTTCCTCCCGTCACGGACAGCACGCTGATGCGTCCCCTCATGCAGGGGCTGCCGGTGCTGGTGCCGGACGTCGCCGCCCTGCACGCGAAGCTCGGCGTGGATCCGCGGAGCGTACCGTTGCTCGTCCCCGGCGGGGCCCACTCCTCCATCGCGGTGCCGCTCTACGCACGGGGTCTGATCCTCGGCTGCGTCACGGTCTGGCGCAGCCGGTCGCCTTCCGCGTTCGGCGAGGAGGACGCCGCCCTGCTCCAGGACGTCGTCTCCCGGGCCGCACTCGGCGTGGACAACGCGCGCCGCTACACCAAGGAGCACCGGTCGGCGGTGGCCCTGCAGCGGAGCCTGCTGCCGCGCTCGGCCCTGGACTGCGCCGCCGCGGAGACGGTGGGCGTCTACCAGCCGGCGGGCGGCGGCCTGGGGGTCGGCGGGGACTGGTTCGACGTGATCCCCCTGTCGTCGTTGCGCGTCGCGTTCGTCGTCGGGGACGTGGTCGGCCACGGCCTCGACGCCACCGCGGCCATGGCGCGGCTGCGGACCGCCGTGCAGACCCTCGCCGACCTCGATCTGGATCCGGGTGAGCTCCTCACGCACCTGGACGACCTGGTGCTCGATCTCGCCGGCGAGGAGATGGCCGGCGGTTCCCGTTCCGAGACGGCGGTGCTCGGATCGACGTGCCTGTACGCCGTCTACGACCCGGTGACGAGGAAATGCGCCGCCGCCACGGCGGGCCATCCGCCGCCGGCCGTGCTGTCGCCCGGTGCGGAGCCGGTCTTCGTGGACATGACGCCCGGACCGCCCCTGGGAGTCGGCGGAATGCCCTTCGAGGTAACGGAGTTCGCCGTAGAGCCCGGCAGCATGCTCGCCTTCTTCACGGACGGGCTCGTCGAGAGCCGCGGCGGCGACATCGAGGAAGGAATGGAAAGGCTGAGGAGCGCGCTCGTCGGCGCGAACTGGAGCCGCCCCCTGGGCGAGATCAGCCAGGGCATCTTCGACGGCGTGCTGCCTCAAGGACCCTCCGACGACGTCGCCCTGCTCCTCGCCCGGACCCGCGCGCTCTCGTCCGACCAGGTCGCCGAGTGGGAACTCGAACCCGACCTGTCCCTCGTCGGGCACGCCCGTGAGCTGGTGGTGGGCAGGCTGTCCGACTGGGAGTTGGACGAACTGAGCTTCGTGACGGAGCTCGTCGCCAGCGAGCTCGTCACGAACGCGATCCGTTACGCGGGGGGACCGGTCGGGCTACGGCTGCTCCGCGACCGGGTGCTCGTCTGCGAGGTGTCCGACCACAGCAGCACCCAGCCGCGCCTGCGCCGGGCCCGTGAGACGGACGAGGGCGGGCGCGGCCTGTTCCTCGTCGCCCAGCTCACCGACCGCTGGGGCTGCCGGTTCACCAGTACCGGGAAGACCATCTGGACGGAGCAGCCCATCGGGGGCTCCTTCCTCTAGGTCCCGGCCCCCTCCTCTAGGCCTTGAGGGCCGTGGTGACGGTGTCGAAGCACATGGTGGTGCGGGACCGCTGGTCGTACGGGTCCCAGCGCGGCATGTCCGGGTGGTTGGGGTCGCCGGTGCGTATGAAGGAGATCCACGCCCGGTGCATCGTCCCGGCGAGGCCGTCCCGGATCCCGGCGTCCATCCCCGCCAGGAACGGCGCGTGCGCCCACTGGTCGAAGTTGTCGAAGACGAACGGCAGGTCCAGGCAGTGCGGGGCACCCAGGCGGCCGCCGTGCGCGGGGGTGGGGAAGCCGAACTCGTACGTCCAGACCGGGCGACCCCGTACCGCCCGCGCTTCCGCGAACGCCAGGGTGGGCTTCCTGAACAGCTCGTCGGTGCTCAGGTCGACGAGGACGTCGATCGGCCGTGCGTCCGGGCGGGCGGCCTCGTAGGCCGCGTACGCTTCGGCGGCGCCGTCACCGAAGCTGTCCCGTGCCCGGCGGAGCACCTGTTCCCTGGTGGTGGACGCGTACGCCTCGCCCAGTGCGAAGGTGAAGGCGGACTCCTCCCTGGTCCAGCCGATGAGGACGTCGATGTCCGCGCCCGGACCGTCGAGGAGGTTCAGGGCGGGCTGCCGCGCCGCCGTCCCGCCGTCGAGTACGGGCATGAACGGCGCGGTCCAGTGTCCCCATTCCATGGTGGCCGTGAGGAGCCCGGCGGTGGCCTCGACCAGTCGCGGCCACGGCAGCGCGCGCAGTTCTTCCTCGTCCTTCGCGCCGGCGATCCCCATGAAGGCGGCGGTGCGGGCCAGGGACTCGGTAGGCGTGGCGAGGGGCATGGCGAGCGGGACGCTCTGGAGGATGGCCCGCCGGAAGAGTCGGCCGTGGCCCGCGTCGCCCGCGTGGCCCGCGAGTGCCGCCGTGGAGAGGGCGCCGGCGGACTGGCCGGCGACGGTGACGTTGCCGGGATCCCCGCCGAAGGCGGCGATGTTGTCCTGGACCCAGCGCAGCGCGGCGAGTTGGTCCGTGAGCCAGAGGTTGCCGCACCCGGCGCCTTCGTCCGATGCGAAGGTCAGCAGGCCGAGCGGTCCGAGCCGGTAGTTGAGGTTCACCACCACCAGGTCGCCGTCGCGGGCGAAGGTCTCGCCGGAGTAGTTCGGCATCGCTCCGGACCCGGAGATGAAGGCGCCGCCGTGGATCCAGACCAGCACGGGACGGCGTGCGCCGTCGGCGGCGGGCGTCCACACGTTGAGCGTCAGACAGTCCTCGTCGAAGGGCGGGAAGCCGTGGCCGCCGAGCATCGGGTCGCCCTCGCGGACGGCCTGCGGGGAGCCGGACCCGTACGCCGTCGCGTCGAGGGTGCCGCTCCATCCCGGATGCGGCTGCGCGGGGCGCCACCGGAGGGGCCCGACGGGCGGGGCCGCGTACGGCACCCCCTTGAACACGGCCAGGCCGTCTTCGACGACGCCGCGGAGCGGGCCCGAGCGGGTGTTCACGACGGGCGCGGTGCGGTTCTGGGCGAAACCCATCCAGTGCGTCCTTCCAGACCGGGATCGAGAGCCTTGGGCAACCACAAGCTATTGCGTATTTATGGCGATCGTCAATATTATTCGATCCCCGGTTGGAGTGGAGGCTCCCGTGGACTTCCGGCAGCTGACGTACTTCCTCGCCGTCGTGGACCACGGCGGCTTCAACCGCGCGGCCGCGGCGCTCTACGTATCGCAGCCCTCCTTGTCGCAGGCCGTCCAGGCCCTGGAGCGCGACGTGGGCAGCGGCCTGTTCCACCGGCTGGGCAGGAGGGTGGTCCTGACCGAGGCCGGCACCGCGCTGGTGCCGCGGGCGCGGGAGGCCCTGCACGCGCTGGAGCTGGCCAGGGCCAGCGTCGGCGCCGTACGTGAACTGCGCGGCGGTCGCCTGGAGATCGCCGCGATGGCCTCACCCACGATCGAACCGCTCAGCACCATGCTCCGGCGCTTCACCGAGCGCTTTCCGGAGGTGTCGCTCAGCCTGCGCGTAGCCCTCACCCGCGAGGACGTGGTCGAGATGGTGCGCACGGGAGCCTGCGAACTCGGCCTGCTGACCACCTCGGCGCCGCTGCCGAGCCGGGACGTGGTCCCGCACCACGTCGGAGACGACAGGCTCGTCCTGGTCGCCCCGGTGGACGGCCCCTTCCCGCCCGGGCGGGCCGTGCGGGCGGAGCAGCTCGCAGGGCATCGGCTGATCGTCGGGCAGCGGGGGACCGGCATCCGCGCCTACGTGGACGACCTGAAGGCGCGGGGCGTCGACGTCCGCATCGCGGTGGAGACCGAACACCGCATGGCCTTCCTGCCCCTGGTGCTCGGAGGCGTCGGGCTGGCGGTGGTGACCGAGTCCTGGGCCGACCTGTCCGAACGGGCCGGTGCCCTCGTCCTCGCCCTCGAACCGGCCTCCCTCCAGCACAACGTCCTGGTGAGCCGCAAGGCGCAGCCGACGCCGGCCGCCCGCGCCTTCCTGGAGATCGCCCGTCCCGCCTTCTCATAGGGCAGGCCTATGAGACCCATCGGGGATGCGTGTTGGACCCGGACGGCGCCCGGTTGCTGGAATGCGAGCCATGACGAACCTGACGACCATGAAGAACACGACGGACCACAGCATCGCCCTCATCCCCGGTGACGGCATCGGAGCCGAAGTCCTCCCGGCGGCACGCGAGGTCCTCGACACCGTCGGGCGGCGCCACGGCATCACCTTCGCCTACGAGCGGTTCGACTGGTCCTGCGAGCGCTACCTCCGCCACGGATCGATGATGCCCGAGGGCGGGCTGGAGCAGCTCCGCCGGCACGACGCGATCCTGCTCGGTGCCGTCGGCTACCCGGGCGTGCCGGACCACGTCTCCCTGTGGGGGCTGCTCATCCCGATCCGCCGGGCCTTCCAGCAGTACGTCAACCTCCGCCCGATCCGCGTGTTCGAGGGACTTCCCAGCCCCGTGCGCGCGGCCACGCCCGGCGCCGTGGACTTCGTGGTCGTCCGGGAGAACACCGAAGGCGAGTACAGCGAGATCGGTGGCCGGATGAACCGTGGGTGCCCCGATGAACTGGCCGTGCAGCAAGCGGTGTTCACGCGGGCGGGAGTGACCCGGGTGGTCGACTTCGCCTTCGGCCTCGCCGAACGGCGCGGCGGCCGGCTCACCTCGGCGACGAAGTCCAACGGCATCGTGCACACCATGCCGTTCTGGGACGAGCTGGTGGCCGAGCGTTCCGCCGGGCACCCCGAGGTCGAGTGGAACCAGGAGCACATCGACGCGCTGGCCGCCAAGTTCGTCCTCGACCCCGCACGCTTCGACGTCGTCGTCGCGTCCAACCTCTTCGGGGACATCCTCAGCGACCTGGCGGCGGCGGTGGCCGGCGGCATCGGCATCGCTCCGTCCGCCAACCTCAACCCGTCGGGCGAGTACCCGTCCATGTTCGAGCCCGTCCACGGATCGGCCCCCGACATCGCCGGTCAGGGCATCGCCAATCCGATCGGCGCGATCTGGTCCGCCGCCATGATGCTCGACCACCTCGGCCACCCCGGGGCGGCGGCCGACATCACGGACGCCATCGCCCGCGTCCTGGCCACCACCCCGGTGCGCACGCCCGACCTCGGCGGCCGCGCCTCCACCGCCGAGTTCACTTCCACCGTCCTCCGGCACCTCTGACGGTCCGCTCCGCCAGAGGCTGCGGTGTGACTACGGCACCGCCGGATGGTGCAGGCGGCGCCAGTACCCGGCGATGTCCTCGGTGGCGGTGGTGACCGAGTCGAGGGCCATCGTCGTGCGGGAGTCCCGGCCGTAGCGGTCCCACTGGGGCATGGGGTGGTGGTTGGGGTCGCCGCTGCGGATGAAGGAGATCCAGGACGCGTGCATGGTCGCGGCGAGGCCGTCACGGACCCTGGGGGCCAGCCCCGCGAGGAAGGGTGCCTGCGACCACTTGTCGAAGTTGTTGAACGCGAACGGCAGCTCCAGGCAGTGCGCTGCGGCGAGTTGACCGTTGTGCGCGGGCGTCGGGAGGTTGAACTGGTACGCCCAGACCGGACGTCCGCGGGCCGCCCGCGCTTCGGCCAGCGCCACGCAGGGCATGCGGAACAGGTCGTCGGTGATCAGGTCCATGAGTACGTCCAGCGGGCGGGCTCCCGGCCGGGCCTCCTCGTAGGCGGTGTAGGCCTGGGCCGCCCGGCTTCCGAAAGTGTCCCGGGCTCTGGCGAGCACCTGGTCCCTGGTCGCAGCGGCGTACGGCTCGCTGAGGGCGAAGGCGAAGTTCGCCTCCTCCCTGGTCCAGCCGAGGAGCACCTCGATGTCCGCCCCGGCGCCGCCGGTCAGCAGCTCGGCCGGGTTGCGGTCCAGCGTGACCCCGTCCAGCACCGGCAGGAACGGGGTCGACCAGTACCCCCACTGCCCGGTGCGCCCGAACATCTCGAAGGTGGCGGCGACCAGTTGGGGCCAGGGCACGGCGCGGAGTTCCGCCACGTTCTTGGCTCCGACGATGTCCAGGAAGA
The DNA here is from genome assembly GCF_042750105.1 of Streptomyces sp. NPDC059443. NCBI lineage: Bacteria > Bacillati > Actinomycetota > Actinomycetes > Kitasatosporales > Streptomycetaceae > Streptomyces > Streptomyces sp. NPDC059443. The sequence goes on from NZ_JBHYVM010000025.1 coordinate 14,116, forward strand.
TGGCGGTGCGCTCCAGTGACTCGGCGCGCGTGGGGATCTTCAGCCCGAGCGGCGGGCTCTGCAGGATCGCGCGCCGGAACAGCGGGCGGCCCTTGGTCCGGGCGCCGGCCAGCGCCGCGACCGAGAGCGCGCCGCCGGACTGCCCGGCGACGGTGATGTTGTCCGGGTCGCCGCCGAACGCGGCGATGTTGTCCCGTACCCAGTTCAGCGCGGCGAGCTGGTCGGTGAGCCAGAAGTTCCCGCCGGCGCCGTCCTCCCCGAAGTAGAGGTAACCCAGCGGCCCCAGGCGGTAGTTGATGGTCACGACGACGAGGTCGCCGTTGCGGGCGAAGGTCTCGCCGGAGTAGTTCGGCAGCGAGCCGGATCCGGAGATGAAGCCGCCGCCGTGGATCCACACCATCACCGGCCGCTTGGCGCCCCCGGCTCCGGGGGTCCAGACGTTGAGCGTGAGGCAGTCCTCGTCGAAGGGGGGCGAGCCGTGCGTTCCGAGCACCTGGTCGCCCCCTTCCCGGTAGGGCTGCGGTGCGCTCGGCCCGAAGGAGGTCGCATCGCGCGTCCCCTGCCATCCGGGATGGGGCTGGGCCGGTCGCCAGCGAAGGGCGCCGACCGGCGGGGCCGCGTAGGGCACGCCCTTGAAGACGTCGAGGCCGCCTTCGGTCGTTCCGAGCAGCCGGCCTGCGGGTGCCTCGACCACGGGGGAGGAGGCGGCTGTTCGCGGTGCGGCCTGCGCCGTGCCCCCGCCCGGGAGGCCGGAGAGGAGTGCGGAACCGGCCAGCACCCCGCTCTTCTTGAGGATTTTGCGCCGCGATGGATCTTCGGTCATGGTGCTTCACTCCCTGACTGATCAAGGGACCGCCGCCGAATCGGCATAGCGTGATTTTGACGAGGGTCAGTATTGCGCCATGTGTTGGGTCGGGGTCAAGGGGTGCGTCCGCCGTGCGGCCGCTGATATGTCGAAGTCTTGACGTGCGTCAGTGAAGCGCGATAGACACGTGTCACTTCCGATGCGCTGCCGGGCGGCCAGCATGCTCGCCCCGCCCAGGCCATCAGCAACATCCGGCCCTCCAGCGCCGGTTGACGACGTTCGGAGTTTCCATGACAGGTCGATTCCGTCCCACTGGTCTGATCGCCGCGACGACGGCGGCCCTCTTCCTGGCCACGGCGTGTGGTGGCGCCAGCCTGGGGGCAGGCGACGGCGACAAGCAGAACGGGCCCGTGAAGATCGGGCTCCTCGTCCCGCGGTCGGGGACCTACAAGGCGTTGGGCGACGACATGAAGCAGGGCTTCGAGCTCTACGTCCAAGAACACGGCGGCAAACTCGGCGGGCGCGCGGTGGAGATCGTGGTCGCGGACGAGGGGGAGACGGCCGACTCGGGCAAGGCGGCGGCGGAGAAGCTGGTCAAAGAGGACCACGTGCTCGCGGTGAGCGGCGTGGTCAGCTCGGCCACCATCAACGGGGTCAAGGACCTGTTCGAGACCACCAAGGTCCCGCTCGTCGGATCGAACGCCTCGCCCACGACCCTGACCGGGACCAAGTACATCTGGCGCACCTCGTACGTCAACGACGAACCCGGCAAGGCGCTCGGCAAGTACGTGGCCGAGAAGGTCGGCGGCCCGGTCTTCCTGATCGCCGCGGGCTACCAGGCGGGCAAGGATGAGGTGGAGGGCTTCAAGTCCACCTTCCTCCCCGCGGGCGGCAAGACCGCGGGGGAGGAGGTCTACACGCCGTTCCCGGCGACCAAGAACTTCCAGCCGTACCTCGCGCAGATCGAGCGGTCCGGAGCCAAGGCCGTCTTCTGCTTCTACGCCGGCGGCGCGGCCGTCGACTTCGTCAAGCAGTACCGGGACTTCGGCCTGGCCGGCAAGATCCCGCTCTACGCGCCCGGCTTCCTCACCGAAGGCGGCGTGCTCAAGGGCCAGGGAGAGGCGGCCGAAGGCATCCTCACCGCGCTCAACTACGGCGCGGACCTGGACAACGCGGCCAACAAGCAGTTCGCCCCGGCCTACACGGCCGCCTACGGGTCGGCCCCGACCACGTACGCGGTGGCGTCGTGGGACGCGGCGCAGGTGCTCGACCGGGCGGTCAAGGCCGCGGGTGACAAGGTGACTTCGGAAACGGTGAACGCCGCCATCGCCGCGGTGGGGGACATCGACAGCCCGCGCGGCACCTGGCGGTTCAACAGCGGCGGCACGCCCGTCCAGCCCTGGTACCTGCGCGAGGTCAAGCAGGGTGCCAACACCGTCAGTTCCGAGCTCGTCCGGCTGGGCGGCTGACATGTACGGATGGTTGGACGGCAACTTCGTCAGCGTCATCGACGGGGTCGCCTTCGGTCTGCTGCTGTTCACGATCGCGGTCGGCCTCTCCCTGGTCTTCGGCATGATGGACGTGCTCAACCTGGCCCACGGCACCCTCTACCTCGCCGGGGCCTACGTCGCCTACGCCCTGTCCGACGGGAGCCTGTGGGGGCTGCTCCTCGCGCTGGCGGCCGGCGCCCTGGTGGGCACCCTGGGCGGAGCGGCGCTGACGTTCCTCACCCAGCCGCTGGCCCTGCGCGGCCACCTCGACCAGGCCGTGCTGACGCTCGGCATCACCTTCATCGTCGCCGATCTCCTCGCCGCGGCCTTCGGCGGCGAGGTGCTGCCCACCGACCCGCCGACGACGCTGCGCGGGACGGTGGACCTCCTCGGCCACGCCTATCCCGTCTACCGGCTCGTGTTCATCGGCGTCGCGACCGGCCTCGCCGCCCTCGTGCACCTCGTGTTCGAGCGCAGCTCGCTCGGAGCGCTGGTACGGGCCACCGTCGCGGACCGGGACATGGTCCGCGCACTGGGCGTGGACATCCGCAAGGTGCTCTACGGGGTCTTCGCGCTCGGCGCGGCCCTGGCCGTGGTCGGCGGCGTCCTCGGGGCGCCGATCCTGGGCCCCGGCCCGGGCGTCGACGAGACCGTCCTGGTCCTCTCGCTCGTGGTCGTGGTCGTGGGCGGTCTCGGATCCGTGCGCGGCGCGCTCGCCGGCGCGCTCCTCATCGGCCAGGTGCAGACGCTCGGGGTGGCGCTGCTCCCGGAGTACGCCCCCTTCCTGCTCTTCGGCACCATGCTGGCCGTACTCGTGGTCCGCCCGCACGGCCTGGTCCCGTCGGGGGCGCGCGCATGAGCCCGTCCGGATCCGGCGGATCCGCCGGAAGACGGCCGCGCGGCCGACGGCTGTCCATGGCCGCGGTCGCCCTCGGGCTCGCGGCGGCCCCCTTCCTCCTCGGCCCGTACGCCGTCGGCACCCTGTCGCGGGTCCTGGTGTTCGCCCTGCTAGCGATCAGCGTGAACCTGCTCACCGGCCTGACCGGACTGCCGACCCTCGGCCAGTCGGCCTACTTCGGTGTCGGCGCCTACACGGCGGCCATCGTGGCCACGCGGCTCACCGACGTCGGGGTGTACCAGCTGCTCATCGCCGCCGGAGTCTCCGGGCTGGTGGCCGTACCCACGGGATGGCTGGCGGTGAGGGCCCGGGGCGTGGTGTTCCTGATGCTGACGCTGGCCATCGGCGAGATCGCCTACAGCGCCGCCGTCAACTGGAAGTCGCTGACGAACGGCACCGACGGCGTGTCCGGCATCCCGCCCGTCGTACCGCTGCCGGGCATGCCCGCGCTGGAGCTCGACGGACTGGTCTACTTCTACGTCCTGGCCGTGTTCCTGGCGCTCGCCGCGGCCGTGTCCCGCCTCGGCTCGACACCGTTCGCCCTCGCCCTGCGCGGAATCCGCGACAACGAGCGCCGCATGAGCGCGATCGGATACCCCACCCGACGCTACGCCCTGGCCGTCTACTGCGGAGCCGGTGCGCTGGCCGGCGTCGCCGGCGGCCTGTGGGTGTCGGTGCAGAGGTTCGTCTCGCCCGGCGACGCGGGATTCCAGATCGCGGCCCTCGCCCTGCTCGCCGTCGTCATCGGCGGCTCCGGCTCCCTGTGGGGGGCCTGCGCCGGAGCCGCGCTCGTCTGGCTCACCCGCGACTACCTCGGACATCTCGAAATCGTGGCGGGGCGCGGGCCGTTGCTGCTCGGACTGTTCTTCGTCATCGCCGTCTACGCGCTGCCCCGCGGGCTGGCCGGCGTACGGCTTCCGCCCCAGCTGACCCGGAAGAGGACGGCGTGACCACACGCGATCTACTGGAACTACGCCGGGTTTCCCGGCACTTCGGCTCCTTCCGGGCTCTGGACGAGGTCGGTCTCACCGTGCGCCGAGGCGCCCGGCACGCGGTCATCGGCCCGAACGGCGCGGGAAAATCCACGCTGTTCGGACTGATCTCGGGGACGCTGGCGACGAGCGCCGGAACCATCCTCGTCGACGGGCGGGACGTGACCCGGCTGCCCGTGGACCGCCGGGTCGGACTCGGCGTCGCCGCGACCTTCCAGCACTCCAGTCTCTTCATGCGGGAGACCGTGCTGGAGAACGTCCTGCTCGCCGTGGTGCGCCGGGCCGGTGCCGGATTCGGAGGCTGGCGCAAGGTGAGTGCCCGGACGGAGGCGATCGCGCGGGCGCGGACGCTGCTGGAGCGGGTGGGGCTGCCCGCCCGGCACGACCTCCCGGCGGCCGCCCTCTCGCACGGCGAACGGCGGCAGCTGGAGGTCGCCGTCGCACTGGCCACCGAACCCCGGCTGCTGTTGCTGGACGAGCCGGCCGCCGGGATGTCTCCGGCGGAGACGGCGCGGCTCACCGAGCTCATCGCGGCCCTGCCCGCCGAGGTGACCGTGCTCCTGATCGAACACGACCTCGACATGGTCTTCGAGCTCGCCGACACGGTGACGGTCATGCACCTCGGCAGACACCTGAAGACCGGCACCCCGGACGAGGTGCGGGCCTCCGGCGAGGTCCAGAGCGCCTACCTCGGCACGACGGGGGCCGCCTCGTGAAGCCGTTCCTCAGCATCCGCGGCCTGAGCTCCGGCTACGCCGGGGGAGTGGTCCTGGGTGGTGTCGATCTCGACCTCGACGAAGGCGGGACCGTCGCGCTCCTCGGCCGCAACGGGGTCGGGAAGACCACCCTCATCTCGACCGTCATGGGGTTCGTGCGGCCGTACGAAGGCAGCGTCACCCTCGGCGGCCGGGAGCTCGCCGGATCCCGCGTCGACGTGATCGCCCGGGCCGGGGTGGGCGTCGTACCGCAGGGGCGCCGGGTCTTCGCGCCGCTGACCGTGGCCGAGCACCTGGCGATCGCCTCCGGGCGTTCGGCCCGGGGGCCGTGGACCAGAACCCGCGTCCTCGGGCTGCTCCCGCGGCTGGGGGAGCGGCTCGGGCACCGCGGTGACCAGCTCTCCGGCGGGGAACAGCAGATGCTCGCGATCGCCCGGTCCCTGCTGGGCAACCCGCGTCTCCTGCTCCTCGACGAGCCCTCCGACGGCCTCGCCCCCGCGATCGTCACCCAGGTGGGTGAGGTCATCCGTGAGGTGAGTGCGCAGGGCATGTCGGTGGTCCTGGTCGAACAGAACCTGGGGCTCGCCTTCTCCGTCGCCCAGAAGGTGGCGGTCATGCAGAAGGGCCGCATCGTCCACCAGGCGGCCTGCGCGGAATTCCGGTCCAGTCCCGAGGACCGGAGGCGCCTGCTGGGCGTCGACTGACCGCGCGGAGGCATTCGGCACGGCCAGTACGGCCCGGTACGGCCCGGGTGCGGACGCCCGGACATGACGCGCTCCTCACCTCGCGATCGTCTACAGTTCAGTAGACCGTCTACTGGACTGTAGTCGGCCGGGCGCTCCACCCGGCCGGCCCGTGCCCGAATTGCTTGAGAGGCCCCCTGCCATGGCCGCTTCCGCCCACGCCGCCACTGACCTCGCGGTCAACCTGCTCGACGCCCACTCCCTTCTCGCCGCCTTCGGCGTGATCGGCATCGCCGCGGTGATGTTCGCCGAGACGGGGCTGCTGGTCGGCTTCTTCCTGCCGGGGGACTCCCTCCTGTTCACCGCGGGCCTGCTGTGCGCCGGTACGGCCGAAGGGAGCGCCGCGCTGTCCCTCCCGGCCGTCCTGGCCGCCTCGGTGGTCGGAGCGCTGGCCGGGGCACAGTGCGGATACCTCATCGGGCGCCGCGCGGGCGGAGCCCTCCTCGCCCGCAGCCGGTCCGAGCGCCTCCACGAGGGGGCCCAGCGGGCGGAGGAGCTGCTGTCGAAGTACGGGCACGCCAAGGCGATCGTGCTGGCACGCTTCGTGCCCGTCGTCCGTACGGTCCTCAACCCGCTCGCCGGCGCCCTGAACATCCCGGCCCGTGTCTTCACCCTCTGGCAGGTCGTTGGCGGTCTGGTCTGGACGATCGGCCTGGTCCTGGCCGGTTACGCGCTCGGCTCCTCGATCCCCAACGTCGACCGGTACCTGCTGCCGATCGTCGCCCTCATCGTCGCCGTGTCCCTGCTGCCCCTGGCGATCGAACTGCTCCGCTCCCGACGGGCGGGCAAGCACCAGAACGGAACCGTTTGATGATCCTTGCGTACGACGGTTCGAGCATCGACGGCTCCGCCTACACCGACGTCATCGACCTGGCCCACCGCACTCCGGGCTGGCTGGACGCCCTGATCTCCGCCTGGTCCACCTACGGTCTGGCCCTGTTCGCGCTGCTGATGCTCGCGGCGTGGTGGCAGGCCCGGCGTGCGGGCACTCCGGCCGCGGTCACCGCTCTCGCGGTCCCGCTGATCACCCTCCTCGCCTTCGGGATCGACCTGCTGCTGAAGTCCGTCGTCCGCGAGGACCGGCCCTGCCAGACCCTGCGGGTTCCCACGCTGGAAGCCTGCCCCGCCCCCGGCGACTGGTCCTTCCCCAGCAACCACGCCGCCCTGGCCGCGGCGGCGGCCGTGGCCCTGCTCTTCGTATCGCGCAGGCTCGGCGCGGTAGCCCTGGTGGCCGCCGTGCTGATGGCGGTCTCCCGGGTCTGGGTCGGTGTGCACTATCCGCACGACGTCCTCGCCGGCTTCATCGTCGGCGCGCTCGTGGCCGCCGCCACGGCCCGGGCCGTGCGCCGGAACCAGGGTGCGCTCACGGACCGGCTGAAAACCGGCCCGCTGCGCCCGCTACTGGCCGCCGGCTGACCCCTGCCCGACTGCCCGGGTGCGGTACCGCCAGGCCTCAGATCTGGCGGGTGATCTCGCCGGCCACGCGCTCGCCGGAGACCACCGCCGCGTTGAGCGTGGAGTTCTCCACGTCCGTGTGTTCTCCCGCGAAGTGGATCCGGCCCTCCTGCACCCCTTCGTAGCCCGCGAACGAGGTGTACTGGCCGACCTTGTAGTAGTGGTAGGCGCCGAGGTGCCAGGGGTCGAGCGACCAGTGGTCCTCGTACGCCTTCCCGGTGTACGCGGCCGTCGTGCCGGGGTAGAGGTGCTCGATCTGGGAGAGGAACCACCGCACGTCCGCGTCCGGCGCCGGGCCGTGGGCGGCTCCGGTCAGCGTGTCGCGGGCGGTGTTCCCGCCGGGGAAGTTCACCAGCAGCGCCGGTGCGCCGGCCGGCCCCTGCGCGACCGAGCCGTCCCACGCCGTCTGATAACCGAGCGGGCCGGTGTTGGTGATGCCGTTGAAGCCGAGCGCCGGCCAGGTCTTCGCCGAGAGCTGGGTGACGATCTTCGCGCTGTGGCCCATGCCCTGCTGCCGGATGGCGCTCAGCTTGAGGGCCGAGAGGTTCGCCCCCGAGAGGTCGACGCCCCGTAGGGTGCTGAACGGCAGGGCCAGCACCACGTGGTCGGCGGTCACCGAGACCGTGCTGCCGGCGCGGTCGAAGGTGCAGGTGTAGGTGCAATCGGCGTTCTGGCGCAGCGCGATGAGCTCGTAGCCCTGCCGCACGGCGCCCTCCGGGAGCTGCGCCACCATGCCGCTGACCAGCTGGTCGTTGCCGCCGACGAGGTGGTACTTCTCGTCGAAGCCGCCTCCGGCGAAGGTGGACGAGGCCCCGAGGAAGCCGATCATTCCGAGCGCGGAGGCCTCGGCGGGCTCGCCGCCGGACTGGAGCTGGAGGGACTGCACGAGCTGGCCGAGCCGGGAACCGGAGGCCAGCCCGATCTCGTCGAGGTACTCCAGGCAGGACAGCCGGTCCAGCCGCCGCGCCTCGGGGTTCGCGCCGTCGTACCGGGCCGTGCCGGCGGCCCGGTACGAGGCGTTGAAGGCGTCGTAGGCCTCGCTCACCCAGTCGGCCTGCTGCTGGGTCCCGGTGTAGGAGGCGCCCGCGATCCAGGCGGTGTAGTCCCCGGTGTCCAGGGCGCCGCCGTTCGCGTACTCCCGGCCGATGCCGAGCCTGTGGGCCAGGCCGAGGATCGCGGTGTCGGAGGAGCTGATGAACGAACCGCCGTGCTCGTGGACCGCGCCGTTGTCGAAGAAGCCGCGCAACGACCAGCAGCGGCCGCCGACATGGGTGGTGTCGGCCTCGTACACGGTGGCGGCGACGGGGGCGCCTTGGGTCCACAGCCGGTGTGCGCAGCGCAGTCCCGCGAGCCCCGCGCCGATGATCGCGATACGCGGGGCGGTGCCGGAGCCGGTGCCCGCGACGGCCGCCGCTGCCCGGCGCGCGGCGAGCGGCCCGCCCGGCAGCGCCGCGGCCGCGGCCAGGGTTCCCGCGGTGCCGAGGATCCGGCGGCGGCTGAACGTACGGCCGGCCTCGTCGCCCAACCCAGCTTCGGGCGGGGCCGGTTGCCGGTCGGCGCGCAGGGCGCGTGCGCGGCGGGTGTGCTCGGAGGCCTCCCCGGCGACCTCCTCCACGGGCATGCCGCGGCGGCGCGCCTCGGCGTGCAGCGAGAACGCGAGGCGCAGCCGGTCGGGGATGCCGGCGCGGTTGGCGGACTGGGGCGGGGCGGCAGGTTCCTGGTGCGGGTGACGCATGCGATGCATGTGATCCCTCTCCTCGGCGGACCGGGTCGGGCAGGCGTGAGGGCACCCAACAGCTGTTGCTGGCAGGGGAGTTGGGTGCTCGCGAGATGGCCGTGACGACCGCGGTGGTTCCCGGCGGTATCCGGTGAGGGGGAGTGAACCGTTGGCGCAACGGAGTTGTCAACGGTGTTGCGCCAACGGGTGTTGCGTCGACCGGTGTGCGCCGATGCCGGGCGGGGGCGCGCCCCCCCCCCCCGCCGGGGGTGTTGGTAAGCCCCCCCGCGCCGAGCCCCGGGCCCGGGGGCGGGAGCGGGGAGGCGCGCCACCCACCGCGGG
>NZ_JBHYVM010000025.1:23283-31981 GCF_042750105.1 Streptomyces sp. NPDC059443
GGGTGTTTTCCTGGGGGGTGCGCCCCCGGGTTGTGGCGCGCCCGGGTGGGCGCGGCGGCGGGGGGGGGGGGCCCCCCCCCCCCCCTCGGCGGTGTTGGCTACGCCCCCCGGCGCAGAGCCGCGGCCCGGGTCTCGATCGCGGTGAGCAGCGCCTCGACCCGCGTGTGGAAGATCTGCTCGTCCGTCACCTCGGCGAGTTCCGCGCTCAGCCGGGTGATGTTGGGGAACCCCTGGGCGTCGACCAGGCGGTACTCGCGGCTCCAGGAGGACTCGTCGGCCTCGCGGATGTCCTGGTCGAAGAGGAGGTAGGCGGCGCGCTGGCCGACGAAGGCGAGGAGCGAGTCGCCGACCATGCGGTAGTGGACGGCCGCCTCGGCCCCGTCGAGCCCGGCCTCCATGACCGCGCCGAGGATCAGCTCGACCACCCGGAACTCGTTCGTGCGCCGGGTGGTCCGGCTGGCCATGGTCGAGCCGACCACGGGGTACTTGAGCGCGACCTCCAGGGAGCCGTCGGCGAGCGCCCGCAGCCGCCCCTTCCAGTCGAGGCCCTCCGGGATGCTGTCGAGCACCTCGCCGAGCGTGCGGTCGGCGACGGACAGCAGGAGCTCGTCCTTGTCGCGGAAGTGCCGGTAGATCGCTGTCGGGTCGGCGCCCAGTTCCTCGCCGAGCCGTCGGACGGTGAAGGCGTCCTCGCTGCCGCGGGCCGCGATGCGCAGGCTCGCTTCGATGATCGCGTCGGGTGTGAGCTGGCTGCCCGAGCGCTTGGACCGGGCGGGGGTGTCGGATGACTTCGGCATGGTGCGGCCAGTGTAACGATGTGGAAGAGAGCGAGCGCAACACCGTTGACAACATTGTTGCGCTCCCGTTCACTCCTCCTCAACAACAAGCCGTGCGGGTTCGCCCGCCGAGCCGGAGGATGCTTCGATGTCCAACAGCAGCCAGCGGGTCACACAGCGGGCCGACACCGTCTTCGTGGGCGGAAAGGTCTTCACGGGGACCGGGCCGGCTCCCGTCGACGCCGCCGTCGCCATAGCGGGCGGCAGGATCCTCGCCGTCGCGGACGAGGCGGAGGTGCGCTCGCTCGTGGGCCCGGACACCGAGGTCGTCGACCTCGCGGGCGGACTGCTGGTCCCCGGATTCCAGGACGCCCACGTCCACCCGGCGGTGGCCGGCGTACAGATGCTCAGCTGCGACCTGAGCGGGGAACGCACCATCGACGGCTACCTCAAGGTGGTCGCCGACTACGCCGGGGCGCACCCCGGGGCGGCCTGGATCCGCGGCGGCGGCTGGTCGATGGACGTCTTCCCCGGCGGCACGCCCACCCAGGCCATGCTCGACGAGGTGGTCCCGGACCGGCCCGTCATGCTCACCAACCGCGACGGTCACGGAGCCTGGGTCAACACGCGGGCGCTCCACCTCGCCGGCGTGGACCGGGACACCCCCGACCCGGCGGACGGCCGGATCGAGCGGGAGCCCGACGGGAGCCCGGCGGGCACCCTCCAGGAGGGCGCCATGGACCTGGTCGCCCGGCACGTGCCCATCGCCACGCCGGACGAGGCGCACGCGGGCCTGCTCGCCGCGCAGGAGCACCTATTCTCGCTCGGCGTGACCAGCTGGCAGGACGCCATGATCGGCGCCTTCCCCGGCAATCCCGACAACTTCGGCGTCTATCTGCGGGCCGCCCGCGAGGGCTCCCTGCGCGCACGCGTCGTCGGCGCCCTGTGGTGGGACCGCGAGCGCGGTCTGGAACAGATACCCGAACTGGAGGAGCGCCGCCGCACCGGCCAGGTGGGCCGCTTCCGGGCCACCAGCGTGAAGATGATGCAGGACGGCATCGCCGAGAATTTCACCGCCGGCATGCTGGAGCCCTACCTCGACGGATGCGGCTGCGCCACCGGGAACACCGGGCTCAGCTTCATCGACCCGGAGGTGCTGGGCGAGGCGGTGGGCGTCCTGGACCGGTCCGGCTTCCAGATCCACTTCCACGCCCTGGGGGACCGCGCCGTCCGCGAGGTGCTCGACGCGCTGACCCAGGCCCTCGCGGCCAACGGACCCAACGACAACCGCCACCACCTCGCCCACCTCCAGATCGTCCACCCGGACGACATCGGGCGCTTCGCGAGCCTGGGCGCGGCCGCGAACATCCAGGCGCTGTGGGCCGCGCACGAACCGCAGATGGACGAGCTGACGATCCCCTTCCTGGGCCCCGAACGAGCGGCCCTGCAGTACCCGTTCGGGGACCTCCAGCGCGCCGGAGCCCGCCTGGTCGCCGGCAGCGACTGGTCGGTGAGCAGCCCCAACCCGCTCTGGGGCATCCACGTCGCCGTCAACCGGGCCGTACCCGACGAGGCGCCCAACGCGCCCGGGACCTTCGAACCCTGCCCGCCGTTCTTCCCCGAACAGGCCCTGACCCTCTCCCAGGCCCTGACCGCCTACACCGCCGGCAGCGCCTGGGCGAACCACCTCGACGACGTCACCGGCACCGTCGAGGAGGGCAAGTACGCGGACCTCGTCGTCCTCGACCGCAACCCCTTCGAGCACCCCAGCGAAGAGATCGCCGAGACCCGGGTGATCCGGACCTACCTCGACGGCGAGCTCGTCTTCCGCGCAGCGCACTGAGCCACCGCACCACGTACCCCTCTCGCAGCTCACCCCTCAGGAGTCAGACGATGCCATCAGCCCGTTCGAGAGCGGCCCGGCCCCGACGGATCCGCCACGCCCTGGCCACCGGCCTCGCGGCGGCCGCGGTGCTCATCACCAGTGCGTGCGGCGGCTCCGCCCACCCGGCTAAAGATGCGGCCACCGCGTACCGGATCACGGACAAGACCCCCGCCGCCGCGGGCAACGTGGATTCGTTCACCTGGTCGCTCTTCGCGGAGCCGACCACCATCGACTACGCCTACTCGTTCGACTACCCGCCGAACCAGATCCTCGCCAACGTCTGCGAGAGCCTGCTCCGCTGGAACCCCGACCTGACGACCTCGCCCAACCTCGCGGCCTCGTACGCCAACCCCACCCCGACCACCTGGGTCTACCAGATCCGGCCCGGCGTGAAGTTCCACGACGGGACCGCGCTCACCGCGGACGACGTGGTGGCCTCGCTGCGCCGCAACCTCGACCCGGCGACGGCCAGCGTCTGGGCCTACCCCTTCCGCAACGTCCAGTCGGTCGAGCGGACCGGGCCGATGGAAGTCACCGTCACCCTGGCCAAGCCGGACTCCACCTTCAACAAGTACCTGGCCGCCAGCCCCGGCACCGTGGAGTCCGCCGCCACCCTGGCCAAGTCCGGCAAGGACTACGGCAATCCGCAGACCGGCGTGAACTGTACCGGCCCCTTCTCCTTCGACTCCTGGACCTCCGGCCAGTCGCTGACCCTCAAGCGGTTCGACGGCTACTGGAACCCCGAGCTCAAGGCCAAGTCGGGCCAGGCGAAGTTCGTCTTCCTGGCCGACCCGACGACCCGGGTCAACGCCTTCCAGAGCGGCGAGGTCGACGGCGGCTGGATGGTCCCGCCGAACGCGTACGACCAACTGCGCACGGGCCAGGCCGGAACCCTCTACTTCGGCCGCAACACCAGCGTCGCCGACGAGGTGGTCAGCAACCTCAAGGGCCCGCTGGGCGACGCCCGGGTGCGCCGCGCCCTGCTCATGGCCATCGACCGCAAGGGCATCGTCAAGGCGGGAGCCGGCGGAGTCGGCGAAGTCGCCGACTCACTGGTCACCGACAACCTCTGGACCGACGCTCCCGCCGCTACCCGTGACGGACTCCTCAAGGACCTGCCGAAGTACCCGTACGACCCGGCCAAGGCCAAGGCGCTCGCCGCCGAAGCAGGGGTGAACGGCCAGAAGATCGTCATCGCGACCAGCCCGCTCGACTCCCAGACGACCATCATCACCCAGGCCGTCGCCCAGGCCGCCACGGCCATCGGACTCAAGCCGGAGATCGACTCCGTCTCCGCGGAGAAGTACACGACCCTCTTCACCGACCCGGCCGCACGCGAGGGCATCGACCTGTTCCTCACCTTCTGGTACACCTCCATCACCGACCCGCTGGACATGTACGGCTCGCTGCAGACCGGCGCGTACAGCAACTACGGCAACTGGTCCCACCCCGCCTTCGACGCGGCCGTCGACCGGGCCATCGGCACCTACGACCCGGCCGGACACGCCGCGGCCAACGCCGAGGCCCAGAAGATCGCCCTCCAGGAACTGCCCTGGCTGCCCCTGTACACCCAGCCCGTGAGCGTCTTCATGGGCAAGCGGATCACCGGCGTCCAGCCGTCCATCGCCTACCTGTACTACCCCTGGGCGGCCGAGATCGGGGCCAAGGGATGACGGCCGCGGCGACCGCGGCGGCCCGGACCGTCCGGGTGCTGCGCAGACTCGCCGGGATGGCCGCCACCCTGCTCGTCACCTCCTTCCTGGTCTTCTCCTCGCTCTTCCTCGCACCCGGGGACCCGGCCGCGTTCCTGGTGAAGGGGCGCAGCCCCAGCCCGGAGGAACTCGCCGCGATCCGCACCCAGTACGGATTCGACGACCCCTTCCTGGTCCGGTACTGGCACTGGCTCGAAGGGGTGCTGCGCGGTGACTTCGGCCGCTCCTACCTCTTCCACCAGGACGTCGGCTCGGTCATCTGGTCGCGCCTGCCCTCCTCGCTGCTGCTGATCGGCGTATCCGCCCTGATGATCGCGGTGGTCGGCGTCGGATCCGGCATCGTCGGCGCGCTGCGCCGCGGCACCCGGACCGACCGCTCCCTGATGCTCCTGGTCACGGTGGGCGCCGCCGCACCCGCCTTCGTGGCCGCGCTCCTGCTCCGCTCGGTCCTGGGGGTCCAGCTCGGCTGGTTCCCCACGATCGGCAACGGCAGCGGCCTACTGGACCGGCTGCACCACGTGGTGCTCCCGGCCGCGGCCCTGTCCGTCACCTTCGTGGCGCTGGTCACCCGCGTGACCCGCTCGGCGATGCTCGACGAACTGCGGCGCGAGCACGTCGAGGTCGCCCTCAGCCGGGGGGCGCCCCGGCGGACCGTGATCCGGCGCCACGTACTGCGCAACGCGCTGGGACCCATCGTGACGGTCTCCGCGCTGCTGGTCTCCGGAATGCTGGTCAGCACCGCGATCGTCGAGACGGCCTTCGGCATGTCCGGAGTGGGATCACTGCTCGTGACCTCCGTGGACCAGCTGGACTTCCAGGTCGTACAGGCCATCGTGCTGCTGGTCGTGGCCGCGTTCGTCGTGGTCAACGCCCTCGTCGACCTGCTGCAACCCCTGATCGACCCGAGGACCACGGCAGCGGGGAGCGCCCGATGAACACACAGGCCACACCCACACCCACACCTGCTCCCACGGCCCCGCGCACCGCGGCGAAGCCCCGGACGCTGCGCGGCCCGCTCGCCCGGCTGCGCACCCTCGGCGGCGGTCCGCTCCACCGGATCTGCCTGCTCCTCCTCGCCCTGTTCGTCCTGGTCGCGCTGCTGGCCCCCTGGCTCGCGCCCCAGGACCCGACCTTCGGCCACCTCGGCGACACCCTCCTGGACCCGAGCGCCGAGTACTGGCTCGGCACCGACCAGGGCGGCCACGACACCTTCTCGGCCCTGATCGTCGGCACCCGCACCAGCCTCGCCGGGCCCCTCGCGGTGGTCTGCTTCTCCACCGTCACCGGCATCGCCGTCGGGCTGTTCACCGCCTGGCGGGGCGGCTGGATCGACACCCTCGTCGGCCGGGTGCTCGACGTGCTCTTCGCCTTCCCCGCGCTGCTGCTGGCGATCCTCGCGGTGGCCCTCTTCGGCAAGGGGATGACGGCCCCGGTGATCGCCATGGCCATCGCCTACATGCCGTACACCGCACGCCTCGTACGCGCCCTGGCCGTGCGGGAGAAGGCCCGCCCCTACGTCGCCGCCTACCGGGTGCAGGGCCACTCCGCCCTGTTCGTCACCGTGCGCAGGGTGCTGCCCAACATCGCCCCGACCCTGCTCGCCCAGTCGACGGTGAACTTCGGGTACGCCCTGCTCGACCTCGCCGCCCTCTCCTTCCTGGGCCTGGGCGTACAGCCGCCGACACCGGACTGGGGCGCCATGATCAACCAGGGGCAGACGGCCGTGCTGCAGGGCCGGCCGCTCTCCGCGATCGCGCCGGCCCTCGCGGTGGTCCTGGTCGTCGTCGCATTCAACGTCGTCGGGGAGAGCCTCGGCGACCGACTCGCGGGGAGGGATTCCCGATGACACTGCTCGCATACGAGGAACTTTCCGTCACACTGCCCTCGATGGCCCGCCCGATCCTGGACGGCGTCAGCCTGAGCGTCTGCGCCGGGGAGGTCGTCGCCCTGGTCGGCGAATCCGGCTCCGGGAAATCGGTCACCGCCCGCGCCGCCCTCGGCCTCTTCCCCACGGGCGCGGAGCTCGGCGGCCGGGTCCGCGTGGACGGGACCGACCTGGTCGGCGCCGACGCCGCGAGCCTGCGTACGGTACGCACCGCCAAGGCGTCGATGATCTACCAGGACCCGCGCGCCGCCATCAACCCCGTACGCCGCGTCGGGGACTTCCTCACCGAACCGCTGCGCCTGGTCCACGGCTGGTCCCGGGACCGGGCCGACGCCCGGGCGGCCGAACTGCTCACCGCGGTCGGCCTGCCCGACCCCGTCCGGCACCTGGGCCAGTACCCGCACGAGCTCTCCGGCGGCATGCTCCAGCGCGTGGTGATCGCCGCGGCCCTCACCACCGAACCCGAGCTGTTGCTCTGCGACGAACCGACCACCGCGCTCGACGTCAGCACCCAGGCCGAGATCCTGGCCATCCTGGGACGGCTCCAGCGCGACCGCGGCCTGGGAATGCTCCTGATCACCCACGACATCGAGCTCGCGGCCGCGTCCAGCGACCGGATCTACGTCATGTACGCGGGCCGGATCGTCGAGACGGCGCCCGTGACGGAGCTCTTCACCTCCCCGCGCCACCCCTACACCGCGGGCCTCCTCGGCTCCTCCCCGCCACTGGAAGGGCCGCTCGCCCGCCTCACCCCCATCCCCGGCGCCCCCATGGGCCTGCTGGAATCCGCACCCGGCTGCGCCTTCGCGCCCCGGTGCCGCTTCGCCGAACCCGGCCGCTGCGACCGGTCCGCGCCGCCGCTGGAGCAGCACGGTCCGGCCCGGGTCGCCTGCCACCGCGCCGCCGAAATATGGGAGGAACGTTGACCACCACCGATCCCGCGCCGGCGCTCCTGACGGTGACGGACCTGCGCAAGACCTACCGCACCGGCGGCGTGGAGGTCGTCGCCGTCGACGGCCTGTCCTTCTCCCTGCGCCCGGGCGGCGCGCTCGGCATCGTCGGGGAGTCCGGTTCCGGCAAGACCACCACGGCACGGATGCTGATCGGCCTCGAACACCCGGACTCGGGCGAGATCCTCGTACAGGGCGAGCCCCTGGCCAGATCCGTACGGGGGAGGGCGGCCCGGCTCGCCCGGGCCAAGGCGGTCCAGATCGTCTTCCAGGACCCCTACCTCTCGCTGGACGCCCGGATCGGCATCGGCGCCACCATCGACGGGGTCCTGCGACTGCACGGGTCCCACGACCGGGAGGCCCGCGCGCGGCGGGTCGCCGAGCTGCTGGCCCAGGTCGGGCTCGGCGAACGCGAGGCCGCCGCGCTGCCCCGCCACCTCTCCGGCGGGCAGCGCCAACGTGCCGCGATAGCAAGGGCGCTGGCGGTGGACCCGGCCGTCCTCGTGCTCGACGAGGCGGTGTCCGCGCTCGACGTGTCGGTACAGGCGCAGGTGCTCAACCTGCTGTCGGACATCCGGCGAGACACCGGCATCGGGCTGGTCTTCGTCAGCCACGACCTGGCCGTCGTCCGCTACGTCTGCGACGAGGCCCTGGTCATGTACCGGGGCCGGACCATGGAGCACCGCCCCGTCTCCGAACTGCTCGCCTCCCCGAGGCACCCCTACACCCAGCTGCTGCGGGCGTCCGTGCCCCACCCGGGATGGGACCCCGACTCGATCAGCCGGCGGCGCCGGGAACTCGATCCGCTGACGGGGGGTCCCCCTGGGGTATGACACGGCGCGCACAAAGTCCTACTTTGATCCTAAGAGCTCCGTGTGTCCCTCCCCGTACGGTGAAACGCATGGACAGGACAGCGAGGCGTGGCGGACGTGGCGGCGGCAACGGGTGCGCGTGGATGGCGGTGGGGGCGGCCCTGGTCGTGGTGGCGGGCGTCGTCGTCCTCGGCGGCGACCTGACCTGGCTCAAGAAGTCGATCGGCGGGGCGGGCTGGTCCCTGACGTACGAGGCCAAGGGCGCGAACGGGCAGACGGCGCAGGCCCGGGAGATCTTCTGGGGCCGGAACCTGGACCGGTACAAGGAGGGCGTGTCCACCGAGCGGGTCGGGCCCGTCGCGCTGCCCTGGAGCCAGGAGACGGTGATCAACGTCGGCGAGAAGGCCCGGGTGGAGGTGCGGCCCGAGAAGGGCGCCGTGGCCTCGTGCCGGATCCTCCTCGACGGCGTCCGCGAGGTCGCCTCGGGCACCTCGCCGGCCCCGGGCGAGCCGGCGGTGTGCGAGGTCGTCACCAGCTCGGTCCCGGAGAAGTGGGACGCGAAGTAGCGCGCTCGGGGGCGGCCCGGTCCGGGCCGGGGCCGCTCCGTATGTGCCGGGCCAGGCCCCCCCCCCCAAACACGCGAAGAGACACGGCGCGGACAACTCGAGACGCAAAACA